>DASTWW010000194.1:0-4775 GCA_035765755.1 Nocardioidaceae bacterium | reverse complement strand
GGCCGGGGAGTTCGTGGTCACCACCCCGCACGAGCTCGCCAGGAAGGACTACATCGGCAACGCCGCCGAGCACGGGCGGCTGGCCGTCGTCTTCGCCCAGCTGATCGTCGAGGACGAGCCGCGTGGCGTGCACGCGCTCGTCGTACCCATCCGCGACGACGCCGGCGACACGAGGCCCGGCGTGCGCATCGAGGACTGTGGGCCGAAGATCGGCCTCAACGGCGTGGACAACGGACGGCTGTGGTTCGACCACGTGCGGGTGCCGCGGGACGCGCTGCTGGACCGGTACGCCGTGGTCAGCGAGGACGGCCGCTACCACTCCGACATCGAGAACGCGGACCGGCGGTTCTTCACCATGCTCGGCACGCTCGTGCAGGGAAGGGTCAGCGTCGGCGGTGCCGCGATCAACGCGAGCAAGGTGGCGCTGAGCATCGCGGTCCGCTACGGACTGCAGCGGCGGCAGTTCGGCGCGCCCGGCAGCGAGCGGGAGGAGCTGCTGCTCGACTACGGCATGCACCGCCGCCGGCTGTTCCCGCTGCTGGCGCGCACCTATGCGCTGCACTTCGCGCAGGAGCGGCTGGTCGCCGATCTGCACCGGGTGTTCACCTCCGACGCCTCCGGCGAGGAGGTGACCGAGCGGGAGCGCCGGGCGCTGGAGTCACGGGCGGCGGGCACCAAGGCGCTGGGCACCTGGCACGCCAGCCGCGCCATCCAGGTCTGCCGGGAGGCGTGTGGCGGCGCGGGCTACCTGAGCGTCAACCGGTTCGCGGCGCTGCGCGCGGACACCGACGTGTTCACCACCTTCGAGGGCGACAACCACGTGCTGTTGCAGCTGGTCGCCAAGGGGCTGCTCACCGACTACCGCGACGAGTTCAGCGACCTGGACCAGATCGGCATGGTCCGGTTCGTGGCCTCGATGGCGGTGGAGACGGTGCTGGAGCGGACCAGCGCACGGGTATTACTGGACCGGCTGCGCGGCGTGGTGCCGTCCGGGGACGACGATCCGCGGGCCGGGCTGCTCGACCCGGCGTACCACCGGCAGCTGCTCGTCTGGCGCGAGGAGCACATGCTCGCCGGGGTGGCCCGCCGGCTCAAGCGCGGCATCGACCGCGGCGGGGACCCGGTTGCGGTGTTCAGCGAGTGCCAGGACCACGTGATCGGTTGCGCGCGGGCGCACGTCGAGCGGCTGGTGCTGGAGGCGTTCCAGGACAAGGTCGCGGCCGCCGACGCGAACCAGGATGCGCTGAGGTTGCTGTGCGACCTGTTCGCGCTGTCGTGCATCGAGGACGACCGGGCCTGGTTCCTCGAGCACGGACGGCTGTCCAACGCGCGCGCAAAGGCGGTCACCGCGACGGTCAACGAGCTGTGCGGTCAGGTCCGGCCGGTCTGCCGCGAGCTGGTCGACGCCTTCGCCGTACCCCCGGAGCTGCTGGGCACCGAGCTGCTGCAGGCCGAGGCCGACTGAGCGAGCTCGTCACCGCGGTTTCCGGAGCATGGACGTCAGACGTGGACAGGCGCCGGCCTGGGCGGTGCCGACGACGTCGAATCCGTGGCGCTCGTAGAAGGCGATGGTGCGCGGGTTCGGGGTCTCCAGGTACGCCGGCAGCCGTTCGGCGTCGACGCGCGTCAGGCACTCCACGAGTAGCCGGGAACCGAGGCCCTGCCCCTGCGCTCCGGGATCGACGCCCAGCCACGGCAGGTACCAGTGCGGATAGCGCGGGTGGGCGGCAGCCATCTGCTCCAGGACGTCGAACGTGTCCCCGTGCTTCTCCTTGGAGACACCGTCGGTCAGCACGCTGACGATGCGCGTCGCGTCCGGCTCCGAGCCGGGAGGCAGCCACAGTGCGACGGCAGCGAAGTCCCTCGCCTGCCACACCGTCCGTTGCGCGAAGGCGGGACCGCCGAACGCAGTCAGGAATCTCGGGAACTCGGTCAGGTACTGCTGCGGCTCCGGGTACAGCCAGCGCTCGACCGGGTCGCCGGCGAAGGCGAGCAGCAGCGTGGCCAGAGCGCGCTGCTCGTCCTCCGGGTGCACCAGTGACAATGGCGGCTTCCCCACGCGCTCACGCTAGTTAGAGTCGTGCCGTGGAGGAACAGCCGGGCAGCTTCCGGCACGAGATGGCCGGCCGTCTCGGGGCCACCCCGGAGCGGGTGTTCGAGATGCTGACCCAGCCCGGGCAGGTGCAGGAGTGGTGGGGGCCGCACGGGTTCACCATGCCGGAGGCGCGGGTCGACCTGCGGGTCGGCGGCAGCTACCGCTTCACCATGCAGCCGCCCGAGGGCGAGCGGTTCCACCTCACCGGGGAGTTCCGCGAGGTCGAGCCGCCCAGCCGGCTGGTGTTCACCTTCAGGTACGACGAACCGACGCCGGACGACCGGGAGACGGTGGTCACGCTTACCCTCGACCCCGATGGGAAGCAGACCCGGGTCTCCCTGGACCAGGACGGCTTCGCCACCGAGGGGCGGGTGGCCCTGCACCGGGACGGCTGGAGCGACAGCTTCGACCGGCTGGGCTCAGCGCTGGCTCAGTAGCCGCCGTTGTCCTTGTACCGCTGCGCCGACGCCTCGACCTCGGCCTCGGCCTCGATCCGGCCGACCCACTCCGCGCCCTCGACGGACTTGCCGGGCTCGAGGTCCTTGTAGACCTCGAAGAAGTGCTGGATCTCCAGCCGGTCGAACTTGGACACGTGGCTGACGTCGCGCAGGTGCTCCAGCCGCGGGTCGGTGGCGGGCACGCACAGCACCTTGTCGTCGCCGCCGGCCTCGTCGGTCATCCGGAACATGCCGATCGCGCGGCACCGGATCAGGCAGCCCGGGAACGTCGGCTCCTGCAGGATCACCAGGGCATCGAGCGGGTCGCCGTCCAGGCCGAGGGTGTGCTCGATGTAGCCGTAGTCGGCCGGGTACTGCGTGGAGGTGAACAGGGTCCGGTCCAGACGGATCCGCCCGGTCTCGTGATCGACCTCGTACTTGTTCCGCTGACCCTTCGGGATCTCGACCAGTACGTCGAACTCCATGAACCCTTGCCTGCCTTTCCTCGATGGCTGTGACCCCCTGCCGTTGAGTTAGTGTCGCGCACAACGGGCCAGAACACGCAGTCGAGAGGGGTGCCAGGTGGCTGAAGGTGACGCAAGCCACGCCGATGCCACCCCTGAAGCGCCCGAACCGCCCGAACCGCCGACCTCGGAGCCGGCCGAGTCGCCCGAACCGCCGCCCCGTCGGCGGTCCCAGCCCGGCCGGATGCTTCGCCGGAGCACCACCGCGCTGGTGCTGCTCGTCCTGGTGCTGGCCACCGCGTCGTACGCCTTCGACCTCGGCCCGCTCACCGGCCTGGCCGGGCCCTCCCCGATCAGCGAGCCGGACAAGGTGCCGCCGCCGGAGGGGCTGAGCCTGCCCGCGAGCGCCGCGGCCGCGCAGGTGGCGCCGCGCACCGAGCCGCAGGTGGCGAGTGCGGAGGCGGTACGACGGGCGCTGGCCGGTCTGCTGCGTGACAAGCGGCTCGGCCCTCAGGTCGCGGTCGACGTGGACCAGCTCGGGGACGGCACCCCGCTGTTCCACCGGGGCGCGCACCTGGTCACCCCGGCGTCGACGATGAAGCTGCTCACCACCACGGCCGCGCTGGAGGCGCTCGGACCCGACCACCGGTTCACCACCTCGGTGGTCGCCGGTGAGACCTCGAAGCAGATCGTGCTGGTCGGGGGCGGCGACCCGCTGCTCGAGGCCGGACCGGCGACCGATCCGGGCCAGACGTACCCAGCTCGCGCCGACCTGCAGACGCTCGCCACCTCGACGGCGAGATCGCTGAGGGACCTCGGGCACACCAAGGTGCACCTGCGCTACGACGCGTCGCTGTTCTCCGGCCCGGCGGTGAACCCGCACTGGCCGGCGCACTACATCCCCGACGGCGTGGTCAGCCCGGTCTCCGCGCTGTGGGTCGACGAGGGCCGGCTCAGCCCGAGCTCGATGGCGCGCGCCGCCGACCCCGCCGCCGAGGCCGCGACGGTGTTCGCGCACGAGCTGTCCAAGCACGGGATCACCGTGGTCGGCAGGCCGAAGCCGGGCACCGCCCCGGAGCGGGCCACCCGGCTGGGCGCGGTGCAGAGCGCGCCGCTCGCCCAGATCGTCGAGCACATCATCGAGGTCAGCGACAACGAGGGCGCCGAGGTGCTCGCCCGGCAGGTCGCGGTGGCCGAGGGTTACCGGGCCAGCTTTACCGGCGGCACCCGCGCGGTCCGCTCGGTGCTGCGCAGCATCGGCGTGGACACCAGCGAGGACAGGTTCTACGACGGCAGCGGGCTGTCCCGGCAGGACCGGCTCACCCCGGCCACCCTGCTGTCCGTGCTGCAGACGGCCGCCACACCCGCGCACGCCGAGCTGCGCAGCCTGCTGACCAGCCTGCCGGTGGCCGGCTTCACCGGCTCGCTGACGTACCGCTTCCGGGACGCCTCCCGCGCCGGCCTCGGGGTGGTCCGCGCCAAGACCGGAACGCTGACCGGGGTGAGCGGGCTGGCCGGCGTGGTCACCACTCGCGACGGGGTGATGCTCGACTTCGCCGCGGTCGCCAACGGGTTCAAGCCGAGGTACACCGGCTTCGTCCGCGACCGGCTCGACCAGATCGGCTCCGCGCTGGCCCACTGCACCTGCGCCGCGCCCGAGGCTGCCGCGTCGCCGTCGGCCTCTCCGTCGGGCGTGGCCTCGTCTGCCCCGGCGTCCGCGCCCGGGGTTTCGCAGCCGGCTGCCGCCTCCAGCGCGCCGTAGACCGGCCGCCCGCTTCG
>DASTWW010000193.1:0-20224 GCA_035765755.1 Nocardioidaceae bacterium | reverse complement strand
GGAGGCGGAGCGCGAGTCCGAGGCGAGGGCGGCCTGATGCCGGCCAGGAGGAACCGCGGCGAGGCGGAGGAGCCGCACGCCAGCCACGAACGCTGGCTGATCACCTACGCCGACATGATCACCCTGCTGATGGTGCTGTTCATCGTGCTGTTCGCGATCAGCCAGGTGGACCAGAAGCGCTTCGACATGCTCAAGGACGGCATGGCCGCCGCCTTCGGCGAGACCGCGTCGCCGTTCCAGGGAACCCAGCAGGTGATGCCGGCGTCCGGTGATCCGATGACCCCGATCCTGCCGGACACCGGCGCCCGTCCCGAGCAGGTGCAGCTGTCCCAGCACGCGGCGACCACCACCTCCGCCGTACAGCAGAGCTCCGCGCTGGCCGAGGCGCAGCGCGAGGTGCAGAACCTGAACCGGCTGCGGCACCAGCTCGCCCACCGGTTGGCGCAGAGCGGCTACCGCGACGACGTGAGCATGCGGATCGACGAGAGCGGCCTGCGGATCAGCCTGGTGTCCCGGCACATCGTCTTCGACGCCAACCTCGCGGTGCTCACCCCGCGCGGGGCCCGGGTGCTCGACGTGCTGGCGCCGGTGCTGCGTCGGCTGCCGAACCAGATCGAGATCGACGGGCACACCAACCAGGTCAAGGTGAAGCCGAAGTTCTACCCCACCGACTGGGAGCTGTCCGCGGCCCGCGCGATCACGGTGCTGCGGTACCTCGACGAGCACGGGCACGTGCCCGGCACGCGGCTCGACGCGGTCGCCTACGGCCACGAGCGGCCGCTGATCGACCCGAGCAAGCCCGGCGCGATGGCGATGAACAAGCGCGTGGACATCGTGGTGCTCTCCAGCGCCTCCGAAGACGCCCGGAAGCTGTTCCGGGAAGTCATGAGCAACCGACCTCAAGGGAGGCACACCAGATGAGCGTCGTGGACCTCGCCGCGCCGGAGACCGAGGAGGTCGAGGAGAAGCGGGGACGCAAGAAGCTGGTGTTGGTCGTGCTGCTCGTGATCGCGGTGGCGGCGGCGGCCGGCTGGTGGTTCGTCCTGAAGCCGGCCGCCCCGTCCCGTCCCCAGCCCGGCGCGGTGCTGAAGCTTGACGCTATCCAGGTGAACCTGGCCGACGGGCACTACCTGCGCATCGGCATCGCATTGCAGGCCAGCAAGGGCGCGCCGACCGACCTCGACGGCAGCAAGGCGCTGGACGCCACCATCGAGCTGTTCAGCGGGCAGCCGATGGACAGGCTGGCGGTCCGGGCCTCCCGCGACCGGCTCAAGGCCGCGCTCGTGCACCGGCTGGACACGCTGTACGACGGGGAGGTGATCGGGGTCTACTTCACCGACTTCGTCACCCAGTAGCACCGGATTCTCAACCACCGAGCTCGTTCTGCTCAGGTGGCGACCCGTCACGCCGATAGGAGTCGGCGTGACGGTCTCTTCGCGCGCTCCGCAGCCCCGGGTGGTGGCCCCACCGCCGCGGGACCGGAAGCGCCGCGGCCGGGGCGCCGTCACGCCGTACGACTTCCGGCATCCGGTGAAGCTGTCCCGGGAGAACTCCCGGCTGCTCCAGATCGCCTTCGAGACCTTCGCCCGCCAGGCCTCCATCGTGATGACCTCGGCGCTGCGGTCGGTCTGCCAGGTGGACCTGGTGTCGGTAGAGCAGCAGACCTACACCGAGTACGTCGAGTCGCTCGGCGACATCCGGCACATGACGGTGTTCTCGATGGAGCCCGTGCAGCAGTCGGCCGTGCTGGAGATGCCGCTGACGGTGACGATGCGCTGCCTGGACCACCTGCTGGGCGGGCCGGGCCCGGCCGAGCAGCCGGAGCGGCCGCTCAGCGACCTGGAGGCTGCCGTGGTCACCGGGCTCTACGAGCGGCTGGTCACCGAGGTCAGGTACGCCTTCTCCTCGCTCGTCGTGCTGGAGCCGAAGGTGCTCGGGGTGGAGTACAGCCCCCAGCTCGCGCAGGTGGCGAACGCCTCTGACGCGATGATCGTGGCCCGGCTCACGCTCCGGGAGGGCGACACCGAGGACCCGATGACGGTGTGCATGTCCTTCACCGGGCTGCTGCCCTTCCTGTCCGCCGCCGGCTCGGCCGGCCCGGGCAGCGAGCGCGAGCGGCGGGCCCGGCAGGAGGCGTCCGAGCGGCTCGCGCAGGGCTTCCAGGAGGTCCCGGTCGAGGTGGCGGTGCGGTTTCGCGGCACCGTCGCGGATCCCCTGGAGCTCTCCCGGCTCCGGGTGGGTGACGTCGTACGGCTCACCCACCCGGCGCAGGCACCACTCGACGTGACCGCCGCGGACGTCGTCTTCGCGCACGCCACCCCCGGCAGCCAGGGCCGGCGGCTCGCCGCCCTGGTCGTGGCTCCACCCACCCAGGAGAGCAGATGACCCAGTCCCCGCCCGTGCCGTTGGCGACCATCGGCGTCGACCAGCTCACCCGCGCCGCCGAGGCGGTCGCGCCGCTGCTGCCGTCGGGGCAGCCGGCGTCCCCGGGCGTGCCGGTGTCCACCGGCGACGTCTCCGCGGCGGACTGGGCGGCCGCCGCGGTGGCCACCGCGGACCAGCAGCCCGGCTCGCTGGTCGGGATCCTGGTCAAGGCCGACCTTGCCGACGCGCTGGCCCAGGCACCCTCCGGCCGGCTGGACGTGGGCGCCGCGCTGCAGCCGGCGCTGGACGCGGCCGCGGCCGCGCTCGGGCTCAGTGTCGGGGCCGGACAGACTCTGGTCGCCGACGAGATGGCCGGCGCGCTGACCGCGGCGACCCACGCGGTGCCGATGCTGGCCGGCGGGGTTCCGGACGCGATGCTGTTCGCGGTGGCCGACCCGCGCAGCGTGCCGGCCGCGGGATACGCCGCTCAGACTGGCGCGGCCCGCGGCGTGGAGCTGCTGCACGGGGTCTCCATGGAGGTGACCGTCGAGCTGGGCCGGACCCGGCTCTCGGTGCGCGAGCTGCTGGCCCTCTCGCCCGGCGACGTTCTGGAGCTGGACCGGGCCGCGGGCAGCCCCGCGGACCTGCTCGTCAACGGCCGGCTGATCGCCCGCGGCGAGGTGGTCGTCGTGGACGAGGACTTCGCGCTGCGGGTCACCGAGATCGTTCCCGCCCCCGCGGGCTGACCCGTGCTGGGACTGCTGCTGCGGGTGGTGCTGTCCCTCGCCGTCGTTCTCGGGATCTTGTGGTTCGTCGCCAGCAAGGCCGGCCGCCGGGGCGGCCGGACGCACCTGGTCCGAGTCGCCGGGCGGCAGGCGCTGAGCCGGACCGCGTCGGTGGCCGTCGTGGAGGTGGCCGACCGGGTGCTGGTGCTCGGCGTCAGCGACGCCGGGGTGCGGCTGCTCACCGAGCTCGACCCCGAGCAGATCGCCGAGCCGGAGGTCGTCTCGCCGGGGCCGGCGCTGACCGAACTTCACGGCTCGCCGTTCGCCGGGTCGGTGCTCTCGCCGGTCACCTGGAAGCAGGCGTGGGCGGCGGCCATCGGGCGTCGCGCGGTACAGGTGCCGGTCGATGAGTGAGCCAGTGGTTTCGAGCCCTTCGAGACGCTCGCTGCGCTCGCTCCAAAGGAACCAACGCTCGCTCCTCACCCACCACGGTCGGCTGGTGGCTGCGGCGGTCGCGGCGGTCGGGGTGCTGCTGCTCGCCGCGCCCGCGGCATCCGCGGCTCCGACCGGGGTGACGCGACCGGCCGCCGCGGCTCCGGTCGCCACCTCCGTCGTACCGCTCCCGGCGCCGGTGCTGGCGCAACCGGTAGGACCGCAGGGACCGCACGGCCCGCACGGACCCAGCGGCTCGGTCACCGTGGACCTGAACGGGCTGACCAAGAAGCCGAGCACCCCGATCCTGGTGCTGCTCGGGCTCACCCTGCTCTCGCTGGTGCCGGCGATCCTGCTGACCTGCACCAGCTTCACCAAGATCCTGGTGGTGCTCGGCCTGACCCGCAACGCGCTCGGGCTGCAGCAGATACCGCCCAACCAGGTGCTCGCCGGGCTCGCGCTGTTCCTGAGCCTGTTCGTGATGAGCCCGGTGCTGTCGCAGATGAACCACGACGGGCTGCAGCCGTACCTGCACGGCACCAAGACCCAGACCCAGGCTTGGCACGACGGCATCGAGCCGCTGCGCGGGTTCATGCTCAACCAGACCGGCGACAAGGAGCTCGCGCTGCTGACCGACGTGGCTCACCGGCCGAAGCCGGACAAGCCCGCCGACGTGCCGATGACCACGCTGGTGCCGGCGTTCATCCTCAGCGAACTCAAGCAGGCGTTCATCATCGGGTTCCTGATCTTCATCCCGTTCCTGGTCATCGACATCGTGGTCAGCTCGGCACTGATGTCGCTGGGCATGATGATGATGCCGCCGGTGATGGTGTCCCTGCCGTTCAAGCTGCTGCTGTTCGTGATGGTCGACGGCTGGGGGCTGATCGTCCGGTCCCTCGTGCAGAGCTACACGGGGTGAGGCATGACCGACAGTGACGTCCTCGGGATCGCCCTGGAGACCATGGTGGTCGCCCTGAAGCTGGCCGCCCCGATCCTGCTGCCGGCGCTGGTGATCGGCTTCGTGATCTCCCTGATCCAGTCGATGACCCAGATCCAGGAGTTCACGCTGTCCTTCGTGCCGAAGCTGATCGGCGTCGGGCTCAGCCTGCTGGTGTGCGGGAACTGGATGCTGCACACGCTGATTGCCTACACGGACGACCTGTTCGCGAGGCTGCCCGGGCTGCTGGGGTAGCCGTGACCCTGACCGTCTCGGGGGTGACGCTGGTCGCCTACCTGCTGGCCTCGATCCGGCTGGTGGCGTGGCTGATGATCGTGCCGCCGTTCTCCACCCGGGCGGTGCCGGTGCTGGCCAAGGTGCTGCTGGCGGTGGCCCTCTCGTTCGCGGTCACTCCGCACCTGGCCGGCGGGAAGGTGCCGAGCAGCGAGTTCGGGCTGATCAGTACGGCGCTGGGGGAGGCGATGATCGGAGCCAGCATGGGCTTCGTGACCTACCTGGTCTTCGCGGCCGTGCAGGCGGCCGGTGACCTGATCGACGTGTTCGGCGGGTTCAGCCTGGCCGCCGCCTTCGACCCGCTGTCGCTGAACATGAACTCGGTCAACGGCAAGCTGTTCTCGATGCTGGCGATGATGCTGCTGTTCGCCACCGACGCGCACCTGCTGGTGATCGGCGGGCTGCTCCGGTCCTTCCAGACCATGCCGGTCGGCACCCCGTGGCCGCTGGACAACGTCACGCACGTGGTCACCGTCGCGTTCGGCATGTTCTTCACCACCGCGGTGCAGATCGCGCTGCCGCTTGTCGGCGTGCTGTTCGTCGCCGACCTCGGGCTGGCGCTGCTGACCAAGGTCGCGCCCCAGCTGAACGCGATCATGATCATGTTCCCGGCCAAGATCGGCCTCACCCTGCTGGTGGTGGGGCTGTCCTTCGCGGTACTCCCCGACGCGATGGGCCGGCTGGTGGAGCGGCTCTCCGAAGCGCTGGGCGCGTTGTGAGGGCGTCGTGACCGAGGAGCGCACCGAGAAGGCGACGCCGCGCAAGCTCAAGGAGAGCCGCAAGGAGGGCCGGGTCGCCCGCACCCCGGAGATCGGCGCCTGGTCGGCGCTGCTGGTGATCGCGGCGGCGCTGCACTGGCTGGCGACCAAGGGGCTGGAGTCGCTGCGCACGCTGCTCACCCAGGTGCTCGGGATGACCGAGCACCCAGGGACGGACGCCGCGCTGGGCCTGCTGCACCACGCGGGCGTGCTCGCGCTGGTGATGTCGGTGTGCGTGGGCCTGGCCGTGGTCGTGGTGGGGGTCGCGGCCGCGACCGCGCAGGGTGGGTTCTTCGTGGCCACCAAGGCGCTCAAGCCGCAGTGGTCGCGGCTCAACCCGCTGCAGGGCGCCAAGCGGCTGTTCGGCCCGCACGCGCTCTGGGAGGGCGCGAAGATGCTGGCCAAGAGCGCGCTGGTCGCGGTGTTCGTGTGGCGCGGGGTGAAGGCGCTGATGCCGATCGTCGGCGGGCTGGTGCCGATCCCGGCCGCCCTGGACCTGGCCTCGGCGGCGGCGCTCGGGCTGATGCGCGACGTGGCCCTTGCCGGGCTGCTGTTCGCCGCCGCCGACTACGCGGTGCAGCGCCGGCGGATCGGCAAGCAGGTCAAGATGACGAAGAAGGAGGTCCGCGACGAGCACCGACAGACCGAGGGTGACCCGCACGTGCGCAGCGCGCTGCGCGGTCGGATGCTGGCTGCCGCGCGCAGCCGGATGATGGCCGCGGTGCCGAAGGCGGACGTGGTGGTGGTCAACCCGACGCACGTCGCGGTGGCGCTGCGCTACGAGCCGGAGCGCGGCAGCCCCCGGGTGGTCGCCAAGGGCGCCGGAGCGGTGGCGGCCCGGATCCGGGAGGTGGCCGAGGAGGCCCGGGTGACGATGGTGGAGGACGTGCCTCTGGCCAGGGCGCTGCACGCCAGCTGCGAGGTGGGCCAGGCGATCCCGCCCGAGCTGTACCAGGCGGTCGCGCAGGTGCTCGCGTTCGTGTACGGCCGGCGGGCGAAGGGCACCGCGGCAGGACGGCATCCAAGCCCCCGCCGCACCGGCCCGCTGCCCACGCCGGCTCGCCGCCGACGCCGTACTCCCAACTCCTCAGGTGCACGGCCGCCGGGCCGATAGGAACTCAAGACAGCCTCGCTGCCAGGACGGCGGCGCCGACGCACCACGGACGGTGCCGATCGCACTGACCGGAAGGCGTCCGCGTTGCCCAACAAGCAGCCCGCAGCACCGGCCCGGCGGCACCTGGCGCAGGTGGGTGTCCCGGTCGCGGTGGTCGCGGTCGTGGTGATGCTCGTCGTCCCGCTGCCGGCGTTCCTGCTGGACCTGCTGATCTCGGCGAACATCACCGCGGCGCTGCTGATCCTGCTCACCGCGATGTTCGTGCACCGGCCGCTGGACTTCTCCGCGTTCCCGGCGCTGGTGCTGGTGGCCACCCTGTTCCGGCTGGCGCTGAACGTCAGCGCCAGCCGGCTGGTGCTGCTGGACGGGTACGCCGGCAAGGTGATCGACACCTTCGGGCACTTCGTCATCGGCGGCTCGCTGGTGGTCGGCATCATCGTGTTCTCGATCCTGGTGGTCATCCAGTTCGTGGTGGTCACCAACGGAGCCGGTCGGGTCGCCGAGGTGGGCGCCCGGTTCACCCTCGACGCGATGCCCGGCAAGCAGATGGCCATCGACGCCGACCTGAACTCCGGGCTGATCGACGACGACGAGGCGCGGCGGCGGCGAGCGGAGGTGGCCAGCGAGGCCGACTTCTATGGCGCGATGGACGGCGCGTCGAAGTTCGTCAAGGGCGACGCGATCGCGGCGATCATCATCACCCTGGTCAACCTGGTCGGCGGGTTCACCGTCGGCGTGGTCCAGCACGGTCTCTCGCTGACAGACGCGGTGCACACCTACAGCCTGCTGACCATCGGCGACGGGCTGGTCTCGCAGATCCCGGCGCTGCTGCTGTCGGTGGCCACCGGACTGATCGTGACCCGCGCCGCCGGCGACGCGGACATGGGCTCGGACCTGGCCCGGCAGATGATGCGCCAGAAGCAGCCGCTGCGGATCGCCGGGTTCGCTGCGCTCGGGCTGTGCCTGATCCCGGGCATCCCGAAGATCCCGTTCCTGGCGGCCGGCGGGGTGGTGCTGTTCCTGTCCATGCGTACGACGGAGGAGCAGGACGCCGCCCCCGCACCAGTCTCCGAAGCCCTGCCCGCACCGGACTCGGTGGAGGCGCTCGTCGAGGAGATCCGGGTCGACCCGCTGGAGCTCGAGCTGTCCGCGGACCTGATCGACCTGGTGGACGCCTCCGCCGGCGGCGACCTGCTGGACCGGGTGCGCGCGCTGCGCCGCAAGGTGGCCACCGACCTGGGGGTGGTGGTGCCGCCGGTGCGCACCCGCGACAACCTGGACCTGCCGCTGCGCACCTACGCGATCCGGCTGTTCGGCGTCGAGGTGGCCCGCGGCGAGGCGCCGGCCGGCACCGTGCTGGCCATCGGGGACCGGCTCGAGGGCCTGCCGGGCCGGCCGACGAAGGAGCCGGTGTTCGGGCTGGCCGCGGTCTGGGTGCCCACCGAGCTGCGGGCGCAGGCCGAGCTGGCCGGGGCCACCGTGGTGGACCGGTCCTCGGTGCTGACCACCCACCTGGCCGAGGTGGTGCGCGGGCACGCGGCGCGGCTGCTCGGCCGGGAGGACGTCCGGATGCTCACGGAGGCCGTCCGGCGTACGCACCCGGCGGTGATCGAGGAGCTCACCCCGGCCCAGCTCACCCTCGGCGAGGTGCAGAGCGTGCTGCAGGCGCTGCTGGAGGAGGAGGTCTCGATCCGCGACTTGGTGCGGATCTTCGAGGCGTTGTCGATGCGGGCCCGGGTCGGCCACGACCTGGACGGCCTGGTGGAGGCGGCTCGGGCCGCGCTCGGCCCGGCGGTCATCGCACCGTACGTCGCCGAGAACACCCTGCACGTGGTCAGCTTCGAGCCCGGCCTGGAGCAGCGGCTGCTCGAGGCGCTCCGGCCCGCCGAGAACGGCGGGTTTCTCGCGGTCGAACCCGACCTCGCCCAGCGGATGCTCGCCCAGCTGGCCGGCCTGGTGCGGCGAGCCGAGGAGCAGAACGTGAACCCGGTGCTGGCCTGCGCTCCGCAGCTGCGGTCCGTCGTGCGTCGTACCGTCGCGGCCACGCTGCCGCGGCTACCGGTGATCTCCTACTCCGAGCTCAGCGGGCCCACCCAGATCCGCTCGGTCGGCGTGGTCGACGCCGTGGCGGTGGCCGCCTGATGGGCCGGCCGGGTCTGTTGTCGGCTCCCGTGCTGCTCGGCGCCGCGCTGGTCAGCTCGCCGGCGCTGTGGCGCGGGTTGGTCGAGGACGGCTCCCCGACCGTGGCGCTGACCCGGTTCCTGGTGAGCATCGGGCTGTGCTGGGTGGCCCTGTCGGTGGTCGCATCGCTGGTCGGTCCCTCGCCGCGTCGTACCCCCGAGGCCGAGGCCGCCTCCGACGCAGACGGCCCCGACCGCTCCGAGTGATCGTCGTGGCCGGGCGACGCCGTCCCGCTACGCCTTGTTGACCGCCTGCTTCAGCTGCGCGCCGGCCTTGAAGGCGGGTGTGGTCGAGGCAGCGATCTCCATCGTCTCGCCCGTCTGCGGGTTCCGGCCCTGGCGGGCGGCGCGTTCCCGGGTCTCGAAGGTGCCGAAGCCCGGCAACGTCACCCGGTCCCCAGCGGCCAGCGCGGAGGTGATCGAGTCGATGATGGCGCCGACGGCCTTGTCGGCCTGGGCGCCGCTGAGGCCGGCCGCCTGCGCCACCGCGTCCCGCAGTTCGGTCTTGTTCATGGTTGCCCTCTCTCGAAGTTCGACCCTCATGGCAACGGTTCCCGAGACGTCATCGCCGAAACATCGCTTGGAAACGCGCACGTGCGGGCGGTTCGACCGGCGACACAGGGGTACCCAGGCCGCGGGGCCGGCACCCGGCCGGCGCAGCGAGGGAGACTTCAATGGCGGACGAGGCGAAGCGGAGCGCGCAGGAAGCCCTGTACTCCGCGATCCAGAGTCAGGCGGAGACCAACATGAAGGCCGCGATGTCCGCGGCCGAGAAGGCGGCGCTGTTGCGCGACCTTGCCGAGGCGTACCGCCTCGCCGCTGGTGGATCCATGCCGGACGGGACGGGTCGCCGGGAGAAGCGGTCGAGCGCCACCGGTCCCTCGAAGAAGGCCTCGAAGTCACCGGCCGGTCAACGACGACGGGTGAGCTAGCCCAGAGAGTCGATGAGTGCGGTGCGCAGCGCCGAGGGGTTGTCTTCGGGCGACGTGGTGGCCGGAGTCGATGGAGGCGCCCTGCAGGTTGCGCACCGGCCTGATGACGCAGCGCGGGGCTAGGTCAGGTGTCGGGAGAAGAACCGGGTGGCGTCTTCACCCTCGAACATCGGGACGCCGGTGTGCCCGCCCATGTTGGCGTGCAGCGTCTTCTCCTGGGAGCCGAACGCGTCGAACAGGTCCAGGGCCATCTGTCGGTCGTTCCCTTCGTCGTCCCACTGCAGCAGCACGAGCAGCGGAATGGTTACCTGGCGGGCCTCCTCGAGGATGGTCTGGGGCACGAAGCTGCCGGCGAACAGGACGGCGGACGAGATGCGCGGCTCCACCACCGCCATCCGGGTGCCGACAGAGATCAGCCCGCCCGCGTACCCGACCGGGCCGCAGACCTCGGGCAGTGAAAGGAGGGCGTCCAGGGTGGCCTGCCATTCCGGGACCGCCTGTTCGGTCAGCGGGAGGATGAGCCGGTCGACGATGTCGTTGGAGACCGGCTCGCGGGCCTCCAGCGCCCGGCGCAGGTCGGCGCGGGCCTCGTCGACGGTGGTCACGTGGGGCCGGTCACCGCTGCCGGGGAGCTCGATGGTTGCCGCGGCGAAGCCCTCGGCCACGAAGCCCCGTGCCCGCGCCACCAGTCGGGGATACATCTTGTGCAGACCGCCGGGGTGGCCGAGCAGGACCAGGGGCGCCGGGTCGGATGTGGATCCGGGCGTCCACAGGATGCCGAGGATCTCGCCGAGGGTGAATCCGCGTTCGGTGACATCGTCGTCGAGCCGCTGCTCAGAAGTGAATCGCATGGCCGTGCCCTTCGGAGTGCTGTTTGAACGGCGCTCCCGGACGACCTATCGCCCGACCCTGACCCCACGCAGGAGCACCCATGTCGATACGTTCACCGGGTACCACCTCCTCGTTCTGCCGTGGCCTCCGGAAGATTACCAGTGGCTCCCTCCCCAGGCCGTGGGCAACAGCCCTTGATGCCGTCAGGAAACAGCTCGGCGAACGCGACCTGACCGTCCGCGCCTGATCGCGACCACCGCGATCGATCGGAGCTGCCGCGGATGTGCCCCCGCGCAACTCGAGCTGGCGTGTGGTCGACGGTGAGGGCACCGGACCGTAGGCAGTGCGCCCGCCAGCCGGCGCAGCCGCTCGTGGCTGGGCGGCCCCGGATGTTCACGTGCACGACCGGTGCTACGCCACGCACCAACGATTCGGTGCCCGCCCCGCTAGCGGCTGATCGTCGTCTCGAGGTCGATGCGGCCGAGCTTGGCGGGGTTGCGGACGGCGTAGATACGGCTGATCCGGCCCCCGTCGACGGCGAAGCTGATCGCGGTGTCGTAGCCGTCGTCGGTCCCGACGATCCGGGCGCCGGCCGCACCGTTGAGCAACATCGGCAGGATCTCGGCTCCCGGAGCGAGCCGGCTGAACGGTCGCAGCAGGTTGGCGACCTTCTTTGCGCCGACCACGGGGTTGACGAGGGCCTGGACGACTCCGCCACCGTCGGCGACGAGCACGACGTCAGGGGCGAGCACGTCCAGCAGCCCCTGCAGGTCGCCGTGCGTCACCGCAGCGAGGAACCGCTCGACGACCTTCTGCTGCTCGATGCGGCTGACCTCCATTCGGGGCCGGCGCGCCGCGACGTGCTCCCGCGCCCGGTGCCCGATCTGCCGCACGGCGACCGCGGACTTGCCGATCGCTTCAGCGATCTCGCCGTAGGGGATGTCGAACACCTCGCGCAGCACGAACACCGCCCGCTCGGTGGGCGTCAGCGTCTCGAGCACGGTGAGCATCGCGAACGACACGCTCTCGGCGAGCTCGACGTCGTCGGCCACGTCCGGGGCGGTCAGCAGCGGCTCGGGCAACCACTCGCCGACGTACTCCTCACGCCGCCGGGCGGCCGAGCGTAGCCGGTCGAGGGCCTTGCGGGTCACGATCCGCACGAGGAACGCGCGCGGGTCGCGTACGGCGGCGCGCGCCTCCTCACCGATTGCGTCCCACCGCAGCCAGGTCTCCTGCACGATGTCCTCGGCGTCGGCTGCCGAACCGATCATCTCGTAGGAGACGGTGAAGAGCAGCCCGCGGTGGGCGACGAACGGGTCCTCGGTCACGTCATGACACTACGGCGGTGGCACGCGCCAGAGGCTTGAGGCCGCAGGCCGCAGCGAAGCCGTCCGACTCGATGCCGAGCGCGACGTTTGAACGAGTCGTGAAGTTGGCGAACGCGATGACAGCCGTGAGCTCGACCAGGGCGGAATCACCGAGCTGCGCGCGCAGCGACGCCACCATCTCGTCGGTCACCGTCGGCTCGGTCACGGTCATCGCCTCGGCATACGCCAGCACCTCGCGCTCGAGCGGCGTGTACGCTCCCGACTCGCGCCACCGCGGGATCTCCCGGGCCTTGTCCATGTCGAGGCTCTTGTTGTGCGCCTCGAAGTAGTTGAAGTCCAGGCACCAGCTGCAGCCGACCTGCGCGGCAACCGCCATGTGCGCCAAGGATTTGAGCTGCTCGTCGCAGGCGTTCCACTTGTTGACCTTGCTACCGACGCCGGCCATGCTCATCATCACCTTCTGGTTGTGCCAGTAGACACCGAGCGAGCTCGGCACCTGCCCCAGGGTCTTCTTCGCGAACCTCTTGACGAGCGCGCCCTTGAGACCCGTTATGTCGGCGGCAGGGATGCGGATAGTGCCGGTCATGTCGTCCTCCTGTGTGAGTCGGTTCGACATGAAGACGACGACCGGCCACGAGTTGTGACAGCCGACCGCACCGAGCTACTTCTTGCCGTGCGCGTCGATCTTCTGCTCAGTGGCCACGTCGTCAGGGGCGAACGCGTATAACGGTCTTCCCCTGGCGTCGCTCGGTGGAGGTGAGGGCTGCGACCGCATCGTCGAGGGACGCGGTCGTTCCGATGTTCGTGCGCAGTCGTCCGTCGCGCACCCGTTGCACGATCTCACCCAGTTCGGCGCGATCTGCCTCGACCACAAAATCCACCGCCAGGCCGTCAGCCGGCCGTGCCTCGACAGGGCCGACAACGGACACCAGCGTTCCTCCAGCCTTGATCAGGGCCGCGGATCGTTTCTGAACGTCGCCGCCGATGACGTCGAAGACCAGATCGACCTTGCCGACGTCTTCCAGCGCGTCGTTGTCGAGGTCGACGAACACCTGGGCACCGAAGTCGAGCGCCTTCTCACGATCAGCGGCGCGGCCGGTGCCGATGACGTAGGCGCCGGCCTCGCGCGCGAGCTGGGTCACCATCGTCCCGACCGCACCGGCAGCGCCGTGGGCGAGCACGGCCTGCCCCGCTCGAAGGCGGCCATGCTGGAACAGCCCCTGCCAGGCGGTCAGGCCTGAGATCGGCAGTGATGCGCCGACCGTGAAGTCGACGTCGCCCGGCAAGGGCGAGAGATTGCGTGCCTCGATCGCCACGTACTCCGCCAGGGTGCCGTCGCGGTGCCAGTCAGCAAGGCCGAACACCCGCTGTCCCACCGACAGCCCCGTCGTGCCGTAGCCGAGAGCGGTGACCACTCCGGCCAGCTCATGACCCGGGATCGACGGCGTCCGGTCACGTCCGGCGCGATCGGTCCACGTCGACGGCCACTCCAACTCAGTCGAGACGAAGCCCGCTGCGTAGATCTCGACGATGACGTCGTTGATCGCTGCCGATGGCTCGGGACGCTCCGTGAACCTCAACCCGGCCGTTCCCGCGGCCTGGTCGGTCACCACAATCGCCTTCATCAGGCGCCTCCTCCATCGATTTCCTGCCGCACTCCAGGTACGGCCCAAATGCACGGTCGCGTGGACACTTCGCGCGCTGCTATGGTCTCGCTTGTTCGTGACACGACCTAGGAGGTGAGACCCATGAGCGACGTATCCCTGTGGGTACTCCCGTCCAGGCTCACGATCTCGCGACTCGCCTAACGTCGCAGGGAGTGCCTCTCACGAGTTCCTCGAAAGGCACAGCCCATGAACACTTCACTCTTCACCTCCCAGGCCACCTCTGGTGGCGTGCTCGAACGAGACTTCCTGATCGGCGACGTCCCCGGCGTGCTCTGGTCGCCGCCATCCGCATCCCCGGGCACACCGCTCGTACTCATGGGACACGGAGGCGGTCTACACAAGAGGTCCGCTGGACTGGTCAGCCGAGCCCGCGACTCGGTTCTCCGTGACGGCTTCGCTGTCGCGGCCATCGACGCCCCTGGGCATGGAGACAGGCCACGATCCGCTGAGGACCAGCGCTGGGTCGATTCCATGTTGGCCGAGCGGGCGGCAGGCCGGTCGATGGCGGCGACCATCGCGGCTTACAACGGATCGCTCGCTGACCGTGCGGTACCCGAATGGCAGGCGACGATCGACACGCTGCAAGCGCTCCCCGAGATCGGGCCGGACGCGCCGATCGGCTTCTCCGGGATGACGCTCGCGAGCGCGATCGGGATACCTCTGGTCGCAGCCGACAGCCGCATCACGGCCGCGATCTTCGGCGGGGTGTTCGTCTACGACGCGATCACCCGGGCCGCGGAGCAGGTCACCATCCCGATCGAGTTCCTGCTGCCCTGGGACGACACCGAGATCAGCCGGGAGTCGGGGCTGGCCCTGTTCGACGTGTTCGGCTCCCAAGACAAGATCTTGCACGCCTTCCCGGGCGGACACTTCACGGTGCCGGTCGAACGGATCGACACTCGCTTCTTCGCCCGGCACCTGGGCGGCAAGGAAGCGATGATCGTTTGAGAACCTCGTGGGGGCGGGCGGGGTCCTTACCGCCCGCCCCCCGCCGTTCCGGCACGCTTCAGCGGATCCCCACATGGACAGCCACCCTCAGTACTGGGTGGCTCCCGTGCTGCGGACCAACTACGGGTCGGGAGGGGTGACCCGCGTCAACGGGTGGGCCGCTACTTCAAGTACGAGATCCGGGTCAACCTCGTGTGTCGTCGATGTAGGCAAGGACCGCGAGCACTCGGCGATTCGTTGTGCTGTCGTCAGTGATGCCCAACTTGTCGAAGGCGGTCGTGGTGTATTTGCTGATCGCGCTCTCGCTGAGGAAGAGCCTGCTCGCGATCGCGGTGTTGGAGAGACCCTCGGCCATGAGGGCGAGGACCTCTCGCTCGCGTTCGGTGAGGACGGCGAAGCGAGATGAGGTGGCGGGGCGAGTGAGTAGGCGTGCGACCACAGCGGGGTCGAGCGCGGTGCCGCCGTTGGCGACGCGTTGGAGGCTGTCGATGAACTGGTCGGCCTCGAAGACGCTGTCTTTGAGAAGGTATCCGACTCCGCCGTTCCCGTCGGCGAGCAGTTCTCGGGCGTAAAGCTGCTCTACGTGTTGGGAAAGGATCAGCACGGGTAGGCCGGGGTGGCGCTGGCGTGCGGCGAGTGCCGCGGTCAGGCCCTCGTCGGTGTTGGTGGGCGGCATTCGTACGTCGATGACGGCGACGTCTGGGGTGTGGGTCAGCAGCGCAGCGAGGGTCTCTGGCCCGGTTGCCGCGACCGCCACGATCTCGTGACCGTAGGCCTCGAGTAGTCGGACGAGCCCGTCGCGCAACAGGTAAAGATCTTCGGCTATGACGACTCGCATGGCACCCACATCGTCGCTTGGGTCGGCCCTCCGGCGGGACTCGTGATGCTCAGTGTCGCGTCGAACGTGGAGAGGCGGCGTCGTACCCCGGCGAGCCCTCCGGTTGCGCCGACGACGGCACCTCCAGGGCCGTCGTCACGCACGATCGTCTCGACTCCTGTCTCTTTGGAGCGCAGCACGACGTCGATGCGCGCGTGGGGCGCGTGCTTGACTGCGTTGGTGATCAGTTCGACGACGGCGAAGTAGATTGCCGCCTCGAGAGGGCTGGGCAGGCGCAGGTCGTCGGGGGCGTCGACGCGCACCGGGGCCGGGCTGTCCAGCGCGACGGCCCGGATCGCCTCGATGGCGCCGCGCTCGATCAGTACGGAGGGGTAGACCCCTCGCACGAGCTCGCGCAGTTCTGCCAGCGAGCTGGAGGTGCCCTTCCGGGCCTGCCGCAGGAGCACGAGAGCCTGGGCGGGGTCGTCACGCATCAGTCGTTCCGCGGTAGCCAGGTCGAGCCCGACGGCGACGAGTCGGGCTTGGGCGCCGTCGTGCAGATCCCGTTCGATGCGACGGATCTCGGCGTCGTGCGTGGCGATCATCTCAGCCCGCTGCGTGACCAGCTCCGGGATCCGTTGCCTCGCAGCGTTGGGTGCTTGCAGCCACCGCTGCGCCAGCGGCGCCACGGCACGCCACGTCAGCGGCGCGGTGACGGCACTCGTGGTCAGGAGCAAGACCCCCAGCACGATCCCCGGCGGCGAGGGGTGCGCGATCGCGAGCCCGGCGCCGACCAGCGCCGCCAACGGCATCGAACACACCGGGCTGATGACGAACCCGGCGAGAAGCGCCCAGCGAACCTCGCGCCAATAGGCCGGCTCGGTGATCCTCCGCCACCGCTGATCCAGCAAGGCGTCCCGGCGACTGCGCTCGTAGGAGTAGCCGTTCCACCAATAACCTGTCGACAGACCCACCGGCTCCGGGCGGGTGCGGTAGCCGACGTCGATAGCGACCCCGCTCCAGCGGTGCAGCAGCGCGCGGTGAGTCTTCGCCACGGGCTCGGAGAGGAGCAGGGTCGCGAAAGTGACGATGATCGCCATCGCGGCCCATGACCAGGGGTTCACCCATGACCACGGGTCGCCGACGACGCGCAGCCACGCGGCGACCGGCAGCAGGGCGCTGGCGACAGGAATGATCAGACCGGCGCCGGCATAGGCGAAGGATCGCCAGAGTCCCCGACCGACCTCCGCCAGCGACGACCGGACAGATCCCATCCGCCCTCCTCCCGGTCCCATTTGAGCCGGATGACCGAAAACCGTGCCTCCATTGTTCGTCATCGGCGCGCCCCAGTCACGACTCGTCCGGAAATGCGGCGCGGATCTCGGGGAGGCGCGTGAGGAATGCGATCGGCACCAGGGCCAGCGCGGAGACAGCCTGTAGCGCGGCGTACCAGGTCGGGCAGACGCCAGGAATGAGGTCGACGCCGACGATCGCTACCGGCAGGACCGTTGTCAGCAACCGCAGCCGCTGCAACGACGAGGTCCGGCCCTGCTCGGCGCGGACCGCGAACATGGAGAGCAGCGGCATCACCGCGAGCAGGATCGCCGCGCGAACCCACATGAACACGCTGGGCTCACCTCCGGCGACGACGAGAACCACCAGGGTGCCGAGCAGGATCGCCCCGGCCACGCCGTAGATGACGATGAGCTTCTTGGCGAGGTCGAAGTAGCGGGCCACGCGGGCGTCGGCCGCCCCAGGAGCCTCCGCGGAAGTGTGAGTCGGGTCAGTCATGGTTAGGTTCCTCATGTTGGTCAATGTGCTGTCATCAACGACGCTAGAAGTGAGCCGACATCGCCTGTAGCCAGCTAGACCCACCACCGAGTGGGGCTAGCCACACTCTTGGGCCGGACTCTGGACCGGGCACGCGCTGCAGGGACCGTGCGGGTGAACGCGGTGGTCATCCCCCACCCGAATCGCGGTCTGCCATGGGCGGCCAGCCGCTGCTACGTCGGCCTCGGGGCGAAGGGGTACGGCGCGCGGGAGCGCCGGCGAAAGTAGGCTGCGCGTCATGAGCGCTGCTTCCCGTCCCGACCGGCCGCAAGCGCGTGCGGCGGTGACCGGCATCCCGGCCTATGTGCCGGGGCGACCGCCGGCGCCGCGCGAGGGCGTGCCGACCTACAAGCTGTCGTCGAACGAGAACCCGTACCCGCCGCTGCCGGGGGTGCTGGAGGCGGCCGCCGAAGCGGCGGCGTCGATGAACCGCTACCCGGACATGGGCTGCACGCTGCTCTACCAGGCGCTCGCGGACCGGCTGGACGTGCCGACCTCGCACTTGGCGGCCGGGACCGGCTCGGTGGCGGTGCTCTACCACCTGCTGCAGGCCTTCTGCGAGACCGGCGACGAGGTGGTCTACGCGTGGCGGTCCTTCGAGGCCTATCCGATCGCGGTCGCGGTCACCGGCGCACGGTCCGTGCAGGTGCCGCTCACCGCGGACGCCCGGCACGACCTGGACGCGATGGCCGCCGCGGTCACCGACCGGACCAAGATGGTGATCGTCTGCAGCCCGAACAACCCGACCGGCCCGGCGGTCCGCCGCGACGAGCTCGAGTCGTTCCTGGACAAGATCCCGCCGCACGTGATCGTGGTGCTCGACGAGGCCTACCGCGAGTTCGTGCGCATCGACCAGCCCTTCGACGGGGTGGAGATCCACCGCGGCCGGCCGAACGTGGTCGCGATGCGCACCTTCGCCAAGGCCTACGGGCTGGCCGGGTTCCGGGCCGGCTACGTCGTGGCTCCGGAGGAGATCGCCGCCGCCGTGCGTGCCTGCGCGCTGCCGTTCGGGGTGTCCTCGGTGGCCCAGGCCGCCGCGGTGGCCTCCCTCGACCGGGAGGCGGAGCTGCTCGAGCGGGTCGAGGCGCTGGTCTCCGAGCGGACCCGGGTGCTGGAGGCGCTGCGCGAGCAGGGCTGGGAGGTCCCAGACGCGCAGGGCAACTTCGTCTGGCTGGCGCTCGGCGACCGGACCGTGGAGTTCGCCAGGGCCGCGGAGGCCGAGGGCGTGATGGTGCGCCCGTTCGCCGGCGACGGCGCCCGGGTGAGCATCGGCGAGCCGGCCGGTAACGACGTGTTCTTGAAGGTCGCCGCGGCGTTCCGCTGATTCTGCGCGGACGCGCGCGAAATCCGGTTGGGGCCGTCAGGGACAGCGGGTAATCTGCTTCTTACAATCCAGCCGACACACGAGGGCCGAACCGCAGGCCTCCGTCGTACGCACGAGGGACCACCGTCACCTGATGCCGCCGCAGCCGCCAGCGCAACCCGCATCCGGCGCCTACTCGGCGCACCCGCCCGCTGGCGTGCACTCGCTGTGGCGGCTCCGCGGCTACCTGCGCCCGCACCTGCCGGCGATGATCGGGATGCTGGTCGCCGCGCTGGCCGGGGTCGGGCTGAGCATCGCCATCCCACTGGTGATCAAGGCGATGATCGACGGTCCGATCACCCACCACGACTCCTCCGCGATCCTCCCGTTGGGCCTGCTCGCGCTCGCCTTCGGCGTGCTGGAGGCGGTGCTCATCTGGACCCGCCGCTGGGTGCAGTCCAACGCGGTGCTCGGGGTGGAGAGCGCGCTGCGCAGCGACCTGTACGAGCGGCTGCAGCAGCTGCCGATGTCCTTCCACGGCCACTGGCAGTCCGGCCAGCTGCTCTCGCGGGCCACCACCGACCTGTCCAGCATCCGGCGGTTCAGCGGCTTCGGGCTGATCTTCTTGATCATCAACATCACCCAGCTGACCGTGGTCACCCTGGTGCTGCTGCGGATGTACTGGCCGCTCGGCCTGGTGGTGGCCGCCGCCGCGGTGCCGATCGTGTACCTGTCGATGCGCTTCGAGCGCGGCTACGTGCTGGTCTCCCGCCGGGTCCAGGACCAGCAGGGTGACCTGGCCACCCGCGCCGAGGAGGGCGCGGTCGGCATCCGGGTGATCAAGTCGTTCGGCCGCAGCCGGCACATGTCGAGGCAGTACGACGAGGCGGCCCGCACGCTCTACGAGACCTCGATGGACAAGGTCCGGCTCTCGGCGCGGTTCTGGTCGTTCCTGGAGATCATCCCGAACTTCGCGGTCGTGGTGGTGCTCCTGCTAGGCGCGATGGCGGTCGGGCACGGCAGCGTCAGCCTGGGCACCCTGGTCGCCTTCATCACCCTGATGCTGTCCCTGGTGTGGCCGGTCGCCTCGCTCGGCGTGATCCTGGCGATGGCGCAGGAGGCGATGACCGCCTCCGCCCGGATCCTGGAGATCTTCGACACCGAGCCGGCGATCACCTCCGGTGAGACGGTGCTCACCGAGCCGCGCGGCCACCTGCGCTTCGAGGGGGTTGGGTTCAGCTACCCCGGCCACGGTGACCCGGTGCTGCACGACGTGGACCTCGACGTCGCCCCCGGCGAGACGGTCGCGCTGGTCGGCGCCACCGGGTCTGGGAAGACCACGCTGACCGCGCTGGTCCCGAGGCTGTACGACGTGACCGCCGGCCGGGTCACCGTCGACGGGGTGGACGTGCGGGACCTGCGACTGACCAACCTGCGGCAGATCGTGGCCACCGCCTTCGAGGAGCCCACGCTGTTCTCGATGAGCGCCCGGGAGAACCTGCTGCTCGGCCGTGCCGACGCCTCCGACGAGGAGGTCCTGCAGGCGCTCGAGGTGGCCCAGGCCGGCTTCGTGCACGACCTGCCGTGGGGGCTGGACACCCGGATCGGCGAGCAGGGCATGGCGCTGTCCGGGGGCCAGCGGCAGCGGCTCGCCCTGGCCCGGGCGGTGCTGGCCCGGCCGAAGATCCTGGTCCTCGACGACACCCTGTCCGCGCTCGACGTGCACACCGAGAAGCTGGTCGAGGAGGCGCTGCGCCGGGTGCT
>DASTWW010000192.1:0-11550 GCA_035765755.1 Nocardioidaceae bacterium | reverse complement strand
GGCGAAGCCCATCTCGTGGGTGACCACGATCATCGTCATGCCGGAGCGGGCCAGCTCGCGCATCACGTCCAGCACCTCGCCGACCAGCTCCGGGTCGAGGGCCGAGGTCGGCTCGTCGAACAGCATCAGCTTGGGCTGCATGGCGAGGGCCCGGGCGATCGCCACCCGCTGCTTCTGGCCGCCGGACAGCTGCGACGGGTAGGCGTCGAACTTGTCGCCGAGGCCCACGCGGTCGAGCAGCTCCCGCCCGCGCGAGACCGCCTCGTGCTTGGGCACTCTGTTCACCTTCACCGGCGCCTCGACGACGTTGCCGAGCGCGGTCATGTGCGGGAACAGGTTGAAGTGCTGGAAGACCATCCCGATCTCCCGGCGCTTGGCGGCCACCTCCCGGTCGCGCAGCTCGTGCAACCGCCCGCCGCGCTCGCGGTAGCCGACCAGCTCGCCGTCCACCCACAATCTGCCAGCGTTGATCTGCTCCAGGTGGTTGATGCACCGCAGGAACGTCGACTTGCCGGAGCCGGAGGGACCGATGATGCACATCACCTCGGCCTGGTTGACCGTCATGTCGATGCCCTTGAGCACCTCCAGGCGGCCGAACCGCTTCCAGACTCGTTCGGCACGAACCATCTCCGTGGTCGCCGTCCTCGCCTGCGCCACCGTGCCCAGCTCCTCACTCACTGTCCGCCACCCCCTCCGTGGCCAAGGGTTGCGGTGTCCGCAGCGGGGGTCGTCCCACCACCGGAGAGCAGCGCCCGCAGCCTCTGGATCGGCGTTGCCGGCAGCTCACGCGCGGATCCGCGGGAGTAGTGCCGCTCGATGTAGTACTGGCCGATGGTCAGCAACGAGGTGAGGAACAGGTACCAGATGCTCGCCGCGATCAGCACCGGGATCGTCTGGTAGTTCCTCGAGTAGATCAGCTGCGCGGCGTACAGCAGGTCCAGGTAGGCGATCACGCTGACCAGCGAGGTGTTCTTGAGCATGGAGATCGTCTCGTTGCCGGTCGGCGGGATGATCACCCGCATCGCCTGGGGCAGCACGATGCGGCGCATGGTCAGCAGCCCGGACATGCCCAGCGACTGGGCAGCCTCGGTCTGCCCCTCGTCGATGGACAAGATCCCTGCCCGGACGATCTCGGCCATGTAGGCCGCCTCGTTCAGCGCCAGGCCGAGCACCGCGGCGAAGAACACCGTGATCAGGCTCTGGGTCTGGAACGTGACGAACTCCGGACCGAACGGGATGCCGAGACCCACGGTCTTGAACAGCGCCCCGATGTAGCCCCAGAACAGGATCTGCACCAGCAGCGGCGTGCCACGGAAGAACCAGATGTACAGCCAGCTGATCCAGGACAGGATCGGGTTCGGCGAAAGCCGCATCACCGCGAGGATGATGCCGCCGATGATGCCGAGGACCATGCACAGCACGGTCAGCTCGATGGTGTGCACGACGCCGGTCAGGATGCTGCCCTGGAACAGGGTGGCGGCGACCGTGCCCCACCCGAAGTTCTGGTTCGTGAGCAGCGAGTGCACCAGCATGGCGAGCAGGATCAGGATCACGACGGTGGCGATCCATCGACCCGGGTGCCGCACCGGGACCGCTACGATCTCCTCCGGCGGCCTGGTGGTGCTGCTGACTCCAGTGGCGGTGTCACTCATGTTGACCGCCTCTCCTTCGTGGAACTAGCTCACCGCGGCGTTGATCTCGGACTTGGTGATCGCACCCTGCGACGAGCTCCACTTCTTGAGGATCTTCGCGTAGGTGCCGTCCTGGATGACCTTGTCGATGGCACCCTGGATGGCCTTGTCGAAGGTGCCGGTGTTCTTCGGGATCGCGATGCCGTACGGCGCGGTGGAGTACGGCTGGCCGACGATCTCGAACTTTCCGCCGGACTGCTTCGCCATGTAGCCGGCCACGCCGGAGTCCGCGAGGGCGGCGTCGATGCGCCCCGTGGCCAGCGCCAGGTTGACCGCGTTCTGGTCGGGGAACACCTTCTCGGAGATGGCCGGCTTGCCCGCGGCCGTGCACTTCTTGCTGCGAGAAGCGATGTCGTCGGCCTGGATGGTGCCCTTCTCAGCCCCCATGGACAGACCGCACAGCGACGTGTTGTCGCTGGCCGACAGGTGCTTGGGGTTGCCGGACGGGACCATGAGCGCCGTGCCGGCCTTGAAGTAGGTCGCGAAGTCGACGACCTTCTCGCGCTCCTTGGTGTCGGTGAAGGAGGACATGCCCAGCTCGTACTTGCCAGACGCCAGACCCGGGATGATGCCGTCGAAGGTGGCCTTCTGGAAGACGAACTGCACGCCGAGGATCTGGCCGAGCGCCTTGCCCAGCTCGGGGTCGACGCCGACGATCGTGGTGCCGTTGGAGGCCACGAACTCCATCGGGGCGTACGAGGGGTCGGTCGCGACGATCACCTTGCCGTCGGACTTGATGCTGCTCGGCACCATCTTGGCGAGCGAGGCGTCCATAGCGGAGCCGCCGGACGCCTTGCCGCCCCCACCGGCCTGTCCGGTGGTGCTGGAATTGCTGCCACATGCCGCCGTGGCGAGCAGTGTCGCGGCCGCGAGTCCTACCGCGGCGACACGCAGCTTGGGTCGAGACATCGTTCCTCCTGTTGAATCCTCCCCCGCCCATCTGTGGGCGGGGTCACACTAGCAGTCGTCAGCACCCTGACCCAGGTGCAGGTGGGGCTTCTGGGACCAGAGTGACCAGCGGTCATCGTGCCCTGCCGATCCGCCAGAGCCGCCCCGGCCACCAGATCGGGTCGCCGATGTCGTAGCTGACAGCCGGCACCAGCAGGGACCGGACCACGAAGGTGTCCAGCAGCACGCCGAACGCCACGATGAACGCCATCTGGACCAGGAACAGCAGGGGTATCACCGCCAGCGCGGAGAAGGTGGCGGCGAGCACCACGCCGGCCGAGGTGATCACGCCACCGGTCACGGCGAGACCGCGCAGCGTGCCCTGCCGGGTGCCTCGTCTGACGCTCTCCTCGCGCACCCGGGTCATCAAGAAGATGTTGTAGTCGATGCCGAGCGCGACCAGGAAGACGAACGCGTAGAGCGGGACGGCCGGGTCCGCGCCCGCGAACCCGAGCAGGTGGTTGAACACGAGCGCGGACACGCCGAGCGTGGCGGCGAAGCTGAGCACCACCGACAGGATCAGCAGGACAGGCGCGAGCAGGGCGCGCAGCAGCACGCACAGCACGAGGGCAATCACCAAGAGCACGATCGGGATGATCGTGAACAGGTCCCGGCGTGAGTTGGTGAGTGTGTCCAGCGTGATGGCGGTGAAGCCGCCGACCTTGGTGGCCGGCACCGCGCGGTGGAGGGCGTCGCGCAGCCGGGTCACCGCGTCCTGGGCCTGCTGGCTGTCGGCGGCTGCCTTCAGGGTCGCCTGCACCTCGACCTGACCACCGGACACCTTCGGTGGTGCGGTGCCCGGCGGCACCGGGCCCCGCCGGGACAGCACGCTGACCGTGGCGACGCCCGGCACCGACCGGGCGGTGGCGCTGATCCGGGGCAGCCGGTCGGCCGGGCCGATGACGACGGCAGGCGCGGCCGCCCCGGCCGGGAAGTGGCGTGCCGCGACGTCTTGCCCCGTGACCGCCGGCTGCGGGTTCAGGAACAAATCTGCCTGCGGGGTGCCGCCCGACCGGAACGTCGGCAGGAACGCGCCGAGGGCGACGAGCACGACGGCCGTGGCGACCCAGACCTGCCGGGGGTAGCGCCCCACCAGCCTCGAGACCCGGTTCCACAGGCCGCGGTTCCAGCTGTGCTCGGAGCCGTAGTGGGGACGGAACGGCCAGAACGCCACCCTGCCGAGAAGCACCAGGGCAGCGGGCAGGAAGGTCAGCGAGGCCGCCAGCGAGCAGACGATTCCGATCGCCGCGATCGGGCCGAGCCCACGCGTGGAGTTGAGGCTGCTGAACAGCAGGCACAGCAGGCCGAGGACGACTGTGGACCCGGACGCGACGATGGGTGCGAGCGACTGCCTGAACGCCACCAGGACCGCGTCGAACCGGGACTCGTTCTCGCGCAGCTCCTCCCGGAACCGGGACACCAGCAGCAGCGCGTAGTCGGTGGCCGCGCCCACCACGATCACGAACAAGATGCCCTGGCTCTGACCGTTGAGCGTGACCACGCCGTTGCTCGCCAGCACGTAGACGATCGCGCTGGCGGCTGAGAGCGCGAACAGGGAGGACACGAGTACGACGAAGGGAAGGATCGGGCTGCGGTAGACCAGCGCCAGGATCACCAGCACCACCAGGACGGCCACCCCGAGCAGGATCCCGTCGATGCCGCCGAACGCGTCCACCAGCGCGGCGGCGAGCCCGGCGGGTCCCGTGACGTAGGTGCGCAGCCCGGGTGGGCCGCGGCCCACCTCGGACCGGATCCCGTCCACCACGTCGACCAGTCGGGTGCCCAGGTTGGCGCTGAGCGGGACGACCAGCTCGACGGCCTTGCCGTCCGGGGACGGGACCGGCCCCAGCACGTGCCCCACGACCGCGGACCGCTGCCCGATCACACGCGCATCGGCCCGCGCCTTGTGCAGGTCCACCGAGGTGATCCCGGACTGTCGGACGTAGACGACCAGCGCCGGGTTGGTGTCCTCGCCGGTGAACCTGTGCTGCAGCCGCTGCACCTGGGTGGCCTCGGCGTTGGTGGGCAGGAAGGAGAGGTTGTCGTTGGACTGGACCTCACCCAGCTTGCCGGCGTACGGACCTCCGAAGCCGCCGATGACCAGCCACGCCACCACCACCAGGGCGGGGACGGTCCAGTGCCCCCAGGAGCCAGTCCGGCGTCTGGCTCGATGCTCGGGTGGGCTCACGAGGCTCCCCGCTCCGTGCGGCGCGTTGGTCAGTATGCTGACGAATGATTTTACCTCCGGTCAGCCGCCCCCACAGAGGGCTGATGTCATGACGATGGATGACCCTTCGGCCTGGCCGACCGGGCGCTTGTTGAGTACTGCCGCCCGGCTGGTCGAGCATGCCTGGGCCGAGCACCTGGAGGCGGTGGGGATCACGCACGCGGGCCTGATCGCGCTGCAGGTGCTGCAGGACGGGCCGTGCTCGCAGATCGATCTGGCACACCGCTGCCACGTCCGCGCCCAGACCATGAGCCGGATCCTCGACCGGCTCGAACGCGACGACCACGTGGCCCGGGCGGCCGACCCGGTGGACCGGCGGCGGACCCTGGTGCGGGGCACGGCCGCCGGGATGCAGGCGCTGCGCGCCGCCACCGAGACGCGCCCGGAGATGCTCAGGTTGCTCGAGGAGGGCCTGCAGGCGGCGGCGTTCCGGAGTCACCTGGTGCAGATCGTGGAGACGCTGAGCGGTCCACGGACCGGCAGGTGCCGCTCCGGTGACTCGTCCGGGGAGACGGCAGGCGGCTAGCTGACTACCGGTTGCGCCGCCAGATGGCCGCGGACAGCACGGTGGCGAAGCCGCACCAGGCGGGATACGGCGCCAGCGCACCAGCCACGGCGGGCGACAAGCGTCCGGCCCGCCGCACCAGGTCGGCGCTGCTGACCGCCAGCAGGCCGGCCGTCAGCACGGCCTGGCCCAGCCGGTGCCAGCGGAAGAACACCCAGGACCAGCCCGCGTTGACCACCAGGTTGGCCGCCAGAGCGGCCGCGAATCGGCGGGACTCCGCCTCGCGCCCCCGGTCCTGCAGCGCCGCCAGAGTCAGCCCGCTGGTCACCGCGATATCGGCGTACAGCAGCGTCCAGGCCACCGGGAAGACCGGGCCGGGCGGCTGGAAGGAAGGCTTGTCCAGCGCGGCGTACCACGCCGACCGCGCACCGGAGCCGGCGCGACCTCCGGCGACCGCAGCGCCCACGACGGCGGCGCCGGTGCCCACCATGCTGCGAAGTGCGTTGCCCATGCGCCCATCCTGACCCGCGCCAGGGCAGACTGTCAGCCGTGATCCCACCCGTCGTCACCGCAGCCTGGCTCGAGGACCACCGCGACCGGGTGGTGTTCGCCGACGTGCGCTGGTACCTCGACGGCCGGTCCGGCCACCAGGCCTTCCTGGCCGGCCACCTGCCCGGTGCCCGGTTCGTGGACCTGGAGCGGTGGCTGGCGGCACGCGCGGACCCGGCGCTGGGGCGCCACCCGCTGCCCGACCCGGAGGTGTTCGCGGAGGGCATGCGCCGGCTCGGCGTCGACGACGGTGACGCCGTGGTCGGGTACGACGACGCGGGCGGCACCGTCGCGGCCCGGCTGGTGTGGATGCTCCGGGCCACCGGTCACGACGCCGCGCTCCTCGACGGGGGGATCGCCGCCTGGGCCGGCCCGCTGGAACGCGGCCGCGGGGCCGTCGTACGCCCCGGGGGATTCACCACCGCGCCGTGGCCGCCGCAACGCCTCGTGCAGCTCGACGACCTCGACGGCCTCGACGGCGTGCTGGTCGACGCCCGCGCCGGCGAGCGCTACCGCGGGGAGACGGAGCCGGTGGACCCACGCGCCGGGCACATCCCCGGCGCGCGCAGCCTGCCGTGCCGGGACAACCTGGCCACCGACGGCACCTTCCTGCCGCCTGGCGAGATTCGGCGCCGGTTCGAGTCCGTCGGCGTCCGGAACGGCGAGGAGCTGGTCTGCTACTGCGGCTCCGGGGTCACCGCCTGCCACGACCTGCTGGCCGCCGAGCACGCCGGGATCGGGACCGGCCGGCTGTTCGCGGGCTCGTGGTCGCAGTACAGCCACACCGACCGGCCGGCTGCGACCGGCGAGGAAGGCTAGGACCGGGCGCGCTCGCAGACCCAGCCCTGCGGCATCGCGCCCGAGGCCAGGAACGCCTGCAGGTTCGCACCGGCCTCGTCGGTGAGGACGGCGTCGGCCTGGGCGTAGAGGATCGCCTCCTCCTTGGCGTTGTGCGCCTCCAGCCGCGCGACCAGCTCCTCACACAGCCCGACGACCGTGTCCGCGCCGCGATCCTCCCCGAGCGCGGCTTCCAGGGCGTCCATGACCTGCCACATCTCGCCGTGCTCGCGCAGCATCACGAACACCGGCGGCATCATCCCCGCGGCCCGCAGCGGCGGGAACAGGAACTCCTCTTCCAGGTAGATGTGGCGGCGCAGCGCCGCGATCGCCTCGGTCAGCGGACCGGCCTCGACCTGATCCGCGGCGCGCCGGGAGGTGAACGCCGCGATCCCCGCATCGATCTCGCGGTGCTCGCGTTCTAACGCTTTGGCCAAAATGCCGCTCACCTGTGGCCTCCTCGGCTCCGGCGTCCGATGATGGAGGATGCACCATTGGAGAGGTATGGGAGTTCTGACATGATACGGCCCCGTGGACGCCGAGCAGCCGTGCGTCGTGCGTGAGCAGCCGAGCCACCCGACGGGCTCCGCCGCGCACGTGTTGCAGCGTGCCCAGCTGGTGGCGGACGAGCTGGTGGCCCGTGCCCAGCAGCAGCTCGAGGAGGCGGCGGCCCGCCGCGCCGAGCTCGAGCGCGAGACACGCGTGCTGTACGACGAGGCGGCAGCGGCCCGCGAGGAAGCCGAACGGGTGCTCCGGTCCGCGCAGGAGCGGCTCGACTCGGCCTCGGAGGAGGCCCAGCAACTGGTCTCCGACGCCGCGGAGCAGGCGACGTTCCTCATGCAGGCTGCGGAGTCGCAGCGCCGGGAGGTGCTCGACGAGGTCGAGGCCACAACGGCAGAGCGCCGCGAGGAGGCCGACCGCCTGCTGCGGGACGCGCAGCACGACGCGGAGAAGTGGCAGACGGAAGCCCGCGAAGCCGCCGACGGCCTGGCGGCCGAGGCGGCGCGACGCGCCCAGGAACAGGACGCCGCCACCAGCAGCATGGTCGAGCAGCGCCGCGCCGAGGCCGAGCGCCGGGCCGGTGAGCTGCTCGCCGACGCACAGGGCCGGGCCGAGGAGCTGGTGCAGCAGGCCGAGGGCGAGGCGGGCACCATCCGCGCGGAGGCAGAGCGCGACGCGGCCGCGGTCCGCGCCGACGCCGAGCTGGTGCAGAACCGAGCCCGCACCCAGGCCGACGAGGTGCTGCGCAGCGCCCGCACCGACGCGGAGCAGACCCTGGCCTCGGCGGCAGAGCAGACCGCGTGGACCGAGCAGACCATGAAGTCGCTGCTGGCCACCGCCGAGCTGGAGGCGCAGCGGACCCAGTCCGCGGCGCGGGCCGCTGCAGCGGCGCACGTCAAGCAGGTGCGGCTGCGGCTCCAGGAGGTGATGGCGCGGCTCCGCGCCCGGCTGGCAGACCTGGTGCAGGACGCCGACGAGCGAGCGGTCGAGCTCGGCGAGGTGGCCGAGCACGTCCGCGCGGCAGCCGACAAGGAGGCCCAGCAGCTGGTGGCCACCGCACGGACGAATGCCGAGCGGCTGGAAGCGGAGGCGCAGGAGCGGGCCACCCAGCTGCACGAGCGCGCCCAGCGCCGGCTGGAGGAGTCGGAGGCGGGCGCCCGGCTGCTGCGCGAGCGGGTGGCGCACGAGGTGATGCGCAGCCAGCGCACCGGGCAGGATGAGCTGCGCCGGGCCCGCGAGGAGGCCGCGGCCATGGTCACCCAGGGCCGGCGCGAGGCCGACCTGCTGCGCAGCCAGGCCCGAGAGCTGCTGGCGGACAGCAGGAAGCAGGTTGCCGTGCTGACGCGCCGGCGCGACGAGATCGCCACCGAGCTCAGCCAGCTCTCCGGGGTGATCCAGGCGCTCGCCGTACCCACCGACACAACCGGCACCACCGGCACCTCCGAGTCGCCGCCCCCCAACAGTGAGACCCAGGAAGAAGAGGACAGCAGCCGATGACCGACTCCCCCAACCCGTTCCGTGTGGTGCTGCGTGGCTACGACACCGCGCAGGTGGACCGTCGGATCAACGAGCTGCTCGAGGAGGCCGCCGCCTCCCGCGGCCAGGTCGCGGCGCTCGAGTCGCGGATCACGGACCTGGAGGCCGAGCAGGCGCGCGCCGACGAGCAGCCTCCGGCCGCTCAGCCGGCCTCCTTCACGCACCTCGGTGAGCGGGTCGGGCAGATCCTCGCCCTCGCCGAGGAGGAGGCCGACGAGCTGCGGGGCCGCGCCCGCGAGGACGTCGACGAGCAGCGGCGCCAGGCCGACGAAGCGACCGCAAAGGTGCGTTCGGAGGCGGACCGCTACGCCGAGCAGCGCCGCAGCGACGCGCAGGTGGAGGCGGCGCGGCTGCTCGAGGACGCCCGGCGCAGCGCCGACGAGCGGCTCGACGCCGCCGAACGTGACGCGGCGGCCCGGCTCCAGGAGGCCGAGGCGGTCTACGAGGACCAGCGGGCCAAGGCGGCGCAGGCGGCCGCGGACTTCGAGACCACCCTGGCCCGCCGGCGCGAGAAGGCCGAGCAGGACTTCACCAAGCAGATGGCCGAGGCACAGGGGCGGCTCGACGCGCTCGAGCGTGAGATCGAGAAGTCCCGCGCCGACGCGTCCGCGGCGCACGACGAGGCGTTCCGGGAGACCCGGCGGATGCTCGAGGAGGGCGAACAGAAGGCCGCGGCGATCGTCAACGACGCGAAGGCCGTCGCAGCCCGGGTCCGCGCGGACTCCGAGCGTGAGCTCGCCGCGGCGACGCAGCGGCGCGACAGCATCAACGCACAGCTCGCCAACGTGCGGCAGATGCTCACCACGCTGACCGGCGGGGCCCCGGGTGCGCTGATGAGCCAGGTGCTCGGCGAGCAGGTCGAAGCGTCGGAGCCGGAGGCCGCCGCCGACGAGCCGGCCGACCCCGAGCCGGGCCCGGAGGCCGACGCGACCGACACCGAAACCGAGTCCGAGTCCGAGACCGAGGCCGACGCCGGCGCGGCGCCCATGGAGGCTGCCGCCGCGGAGACCGAGGACGACGAGCCGGAGGACCAGGCCGCCGAGGAGGGCTTCACCCCGCTCACCCCGCCGCGGGTGCGCTGACTTCCCTCGCGCCGGGCCGGCCAGTGGCATGCTGTCGGCTGTGAAGGTGCTCGCGGTCAGCGTGCCGGCAGCCGGCCACCTCACGCCGCTGCTGCCGCTGCTGAGGAGCATGGTGGCGGCCGGCGACGAGGTGGTCGTCGCGACCGGTCAGGCACTCGGCGACGCGGTCACGGCGAGCGGTGCCCGGCTGCATCCCACCGGCACCGGCATGGACTCCTGGTTCGGCCGGCTCGCAGCCCGAACCCGCGGGGCCCCCGGCGACGGCCTGCCGCCGGACCGCATCGAGCACTACTTCGTGCCCCGGCTCTTCGCGGAGATCGCCGCCGACGACATGGTCGACGGGGTGCTCGAGGCCGGGCAGAGCCTGCGGCCCGACCTGGTCGTCTTCGAGACCGAGTCGTTCGCGGGCCCTCTCGCTGCCACCCTGCTCGGGGTTCCCGCGGTCCACCACACCATTGGCGCCGTGCTGCCTCCGGAGGCGGTGGCGCTGTGCGCGGACGCGGTCTCCCCGCTCTGGCGGGCCTTCGACCGGGACGCCCCGCGCGACGCCGGGCTGTACGGCGGGATGACGATCACCATCTGCCCCCCGTCCATGGAGGTGCACCCTGCGCCGTCCGAAGACGTCATCGCGCTGCGGCCCGCACCACTCCCCACCGGCGCCCTGGAGCCAGCGGATCCCCCGCTGGTGTACGTCACCCTCGGCACCATGTGGAGCGAACCGGCGGTCTTCCGGACCGTTCTCGAGGGACTCGCCGACGAGCCGGTGGACGTGCTCGTCACGGTCGGGTCGGGCAGCGACCCGGCCGCACTCGGCCCGATCCCGGGCAACGCGCGGGTGGAGCGGTTCGTCCCGCAGGCCGAGCTGCTGCCGCGCTGCGCAGCGGTCGTGCACCACGCCGGCGCCGGCACGATGTTCGGATCCCTCGCCCACGGCCTTCCTCAGCTCGCGCTCCCCCAGGCGGCCGACAACTTCACCAACGCCGAGCTGCTCGGCCGCTCGGGTGCCGGTCAGGTGCTGAGGCCCGGAAGGGTCACTGCGGACAACGTCCGGCACGCCGTACGGTCGCTGCTGGAGCAGCCCGGCGCCGCCGACGCGGCCGGCAAGGTGGCCGACGAGATTGCCGCCATGCCCTCGGCCGACGAGGTGGCCGCGGAGCTGCGCCGACGGTTCGGATGAGCTGAGACCGAGTTCGCGGGAGCCGGCGCCGAGTCGGTACAGTTCGCCCGGGAGGGGAGTACTCCCCCGCGGCAGTGTCGTCATCACGGAGGCTTGGGCCTACCCGGTGCTGCCGGCCCGTGAGGATGCGTGAGTGCACCCCCGGGCGGAAGAGACCTCCGGAGCTGTCCCAGCTGACGTCCGGAGGTCATGTGTTCACTGCAGTCCCGCCCTGGGTGTGGGCGGTCACCGTTATAGGTCTGGTCGCGATCGTCGTGCTCGACCTGGTGGTGATCGGCAGGCGCGACAGCAAGGTGAGCGTTCGACAGGCCACCTACTGGGTGATCTTCTACGTGTGCCTCGCCGCGCTGTTCGCCGTCGGCCTGTTCTGGTTCGGCTCGAACGGCTGGGGCAGCGAGTTCGTCGCCGGCTACATCACCGAGTACAGCCTGAGCGTCGACAACCTGTTCGTCTTCGTGCTGATCATCAGCCGCTTCGGTGTGCCCGACCTCGCCGAG
>DASTWW010000191.1:0-3454 GCA_035765755.1 Nocardioidaceae bacterium | reverse complement strand
CTACTTAGGAGTAACACTGGGGAGTAGCTTGTCGAAGGGAGCAGCGGTCGTGAGCGCAGAGGTCAAGAACCCAGAGGTCGGACGCACCGAGGTCACCGAGCAGCAGGCGCGGGAGGTCGCGGAGGCGGCCCGGGAGTCCGGCTGGACCCGGCCGAGCTTCGCCAAGGAGCTCTACCTCGGCCGGTTCGACCTCGGCCTGATCCACCCGCACCCGACGGCACCGGCCGAGGAGACCGCCCGCGGGGAGGAGTTCATGGCCCGGCTGGAGGAGTACTGCCGCACGCTCGACGGGCTGCGCATCGAGCGCGAGGCGCTGATCCCCGACGAGTACGTCAAGGGCTTCGCCGACCTCGGCGTGTTCGGGATGAAGATCCCGCGCGCGTACGGCGGGCTCGGGCTGTCGATGTACTACTACGGCCGGGCGCTGATGCTGGCCGGCTCGGTGCACCCGAGCATCGGGGCGCTGCTGTCCGCGCACCAGTCGATCGGGGTCCCCGAGCCGGTGAAGATGTTCGGCACCGAGGCGCAGAAGCGGGCCTTCCTGCCGCGCTGCGCGGAGGGAGCGGTCTCGGCGTTCCTGCTGACCGAGCCCGATGTCGGCTCCGACCCGGCGCGGCTCGGTGCCACGGCGACACCGATCGAGGACGGCTACCTCCTCGACGGCGTCAAGCTGTGGACCACCAACGGGGTGATCGCGGAGCTGCTTGTGGTGATGGCCAAGGTGCCGGCCCACGAGAACGGCCGCGGCGGGATCACCGCGTTCGTCGTCGAGGCGGACTCGCCGGGCATCACCGTGGAGAACCGCAACGTGTTCATGGGCCTGAAGGGCATCGAGAACGGCGTCACCCGGTTCCACCAGGTGAAGGTGCCCGCGGAGAACCGGCTCGGCCGCGAGGGGGAGGGCCTGAAGATCGCGCTGACCACGCTCAACACGGGGCGGCTGTCCATCCCGGCAATGTGCGCCGGCGCCGGGAAGTGGTGCCTGGGCATCGCCCGCGGCTGGTCCGCGGAGCGCGTGCAGTGGGGACGCCGGGTCGGCGAGCACGCCGCGGTGGCGGAGAAGATCTCGTTCATGGCGGCCACCACGTTCGCGATGGAGGCCGTCTTCGAGCTGTCCGCCCGGCTCGCCGACGCCGGCACCAAGGACATCCGCATCGAGGCGGCCCTGGCCAAGCTGTGGTCGAGCGAGATGGCGTGGCGGGTGGCCGACGAGCTGGTCCAGGTCCGCGGCGGCCGCGGGTTCGAGACCGCCGACTCGCTGGCCGCGCGGGGGGAGCGCGCGGTGCCGGCCGAGCAGGTGCTGCGGGACATGCGCATCAACCGGATCTTCGAGGGCTCGACGGAGATCATGCGGCTGCTGATCGCCCGCGAGGCCGTCGACGAGCACCTCAAGGCGGCCGGCGACCTGGCGGTGGCCGATGCGGACGTGTCCGCCAAAGCACGGGCAGCGGTCGCGGCGAGCGGCTTCTACGCCCGGTGGCTGCCGCAGCTGGTCACCGGCAAGGGGAACCTGCCCACGTCGTACGCCGAGTTCGGCAGGCTCGCGAAGCACCTGCGGTACGTCGAACGCGGCTCGCGCAAGCTCGCCCGCCAGACGTTCTACGGGATGAGCCGCTGGCAGGCGGGGCTGGAGCGGCAGCAGGTGTTCCTCGGCCGGATCGTCGACATCGGCGCCGAGCTGTTCGCGATGGCCGCCAGCTGCACGCGCGCCGAGATGCTCCGCGCGGAGCGGCCCGAGCAGGCGGAGACCGTCGTCGAGCTCGCCGACGTCTTCTGCGCCCAGGCCCGGCTGCGGGCCGACCGGCTCTTCGACGGGCTGTGGGACAACACCGACGCCGCCGACCAGCGGCTGGCCCGCCGGGTGCTCGACGGTGACCTCACGTGGCTAGAGGCGGGGGTCGTCGACGGGTCGGAGGGCACCGGCCCGTGGATCTCCGCGTGGCAGCCCGGACCGTCGGCGAAGACGAACCAGGCCCGCCGCTACCGCTGAGCCGGGCTCCAGATGGCTACTCGCCGATCCAGACGGTCTTGATGTTGGTGAACTCGCGGATCCCGTGGGCGGCGAGCTCGCGGCCGTGGCCGGAGGCCTTCACCCCACCGAACGGCAGCGCCGGGAACGACGTGGTCATCCCGTTGATGAAGGTCTGGCCGGCGGCGAGGTCGCGGATGAAGATCTCCCGCTCCTCGGGATCGCTGGTCCAGGCGTTGGAGCCGAGCCCGAAGCGGGTGGTGTTGGCCAGCCGGACCGCCTCGTCGATGTCCGCGACGCGGTACACCTGCGCCACCGGCCCGAACACCTCCTCGGTGTACATCTCCATCTCCTCGGTCACCCCGGTGACAAGAGTGGGTGGATACCACCAGCCGGCCTGGCCCGGCCGCTCCCCGCCCAGCACGACGGTCGCGCCCTTGGCCACCGCGTCCTTGACCTGGGCCTCCACGTCGTCGCGGCCCTGCTCGGTGGCGAGCGGGCCGACGTCGGTGCCGTCCTCCATCGGGTCGCCGACCTCGAGCGCGGACATCTCCTTGGTGAACAGCTCGAGGAACTCGTCGTAGACGTCGGTGTGCACGATGAACCGCTTCGCGGAGATGCAGCTCTGGCCGTTGTTCTGGCACCGGGAGGTGGTCGCCACCTTGGCGGCCTTGGCCAGGTCCGCGGACGGCATCACCACGAACGGGTCGGAACCGCCCAGCTCGAGCACCACCTTCTTCAGCGACTCACCGGCGGTGCGGCCCACCGCCACACCGGCGCCCTCGCTGCCGGTCAGGGTGGCCGCGGCCACCCGGTCGTCCCGGATCACCGCATCGACCTTGCTGCTGCCGATCAGCAGGGTCTGGAACACGTCCCCGGGGAAGCCCGCCTCGCGGAACAGCTCCTCCATGAACAGCGCGGTCTGCGGCACGTTGCTGGCGTGCTTGAGCAGCCCGACGTTCCCCGCGGCCAGCGCCGGCGCGGCGAAGCGCATCGCCTGCCACAGCGGGAAGTTCCAGGGCATGATCGCCAGCACCACGCCGAGCGGCTGGTACCGCGCATAGGCCCGGCTCGCGTTCACCGAAGCCGGGTCCACCGGCTCGTCGGCGAGGAAGCCCGCCGCGTTGTCGGCGTAGTAGCGCAGCACCGCCGCGCACTTGGTCACCTCGGCGGCCGACGCCTTCTTGGTCTTGCCCATCTCCAGGGTCATCATCGACGCGACCTCATCGGCGCGCCGGTCCAGCACCTCCGCCGCGCTGCGCAGCCAGCGGGCGCGCTGCTCGTGCGTCGTACGCCGGTAGTCATCGGCCGCCGCGGCCGCTCGCGCCAGCTTCTCCTCGATCTGCGCTTCGGTCAGCTCGTCGAAGGTCTTGAGGACCTCGCCGCTGCGGGGGTCGGTGGTGGTGATTGCCATACTGTTACCTTTCCACGTCGGTCAAGCCAGCCCACCGGGGCTTGGAAGGGCATCACATGCAGATCTGGCCG
>DASTWW010000190.1:0-32724 GCA_035765755.1 Nocardioidaceae bacterium | reverse complement strand
TGTGAAGGGCAGATTGCTCACGTGTTACTCACCCGTTCGCCGCTCGTGTACTCCCGAAGGAGCCTTACCGCTCGACTTGCATGTGTTAAGCACGCCGCCAGCGTTCGTCCTGAGCCAGGATCAAACTCTCCGTTGAAATCTTTTGATGTCCGGGCGGTCGCAGACCGTCCGGGTTCATCGACTTGATTCGGAGTATCCCGGCAAGAGTCGCCTCCGACGGTGTAACCGTACGGAAGCGGTGTCTTACCAAAGGAACCGTTGACAGATACCGAGATCAGACTTGCGTCGTCTCTCGCAACCTGCCGACGGGGCGTTACAAATTAATTCGTCGACTTTTGGCACACTGTTGAGTTCTCAAGGATCGAGCGCGCACCGCAGTTCGGCCTCTCGGCCTCTCCGTGGGGCAACCTCACCTAATTTACCGGGTCTTGCGGGCCTGGTCAAACCGGTGTCCGCCTTCTCCGGCCCCCGCCCAGCCACCGACCGTCGAGCCGTTCCGGGCTACGCTTGGCGCAGGCCCGAACCACCTCGGCTGAGGTGAGTTGAGTGGGGTTCCGCTCGGGGCCGGCCACCCGGCCTTTCGGCCTTGTGTCCCGCCGCTCCCTTGCGACGACCTGAACATTACGGCCCGCCGGGAAGGGCCGTCAAATCGGGTGCGCGTGGCCCCGGTCACACGCCTGGATCAGGCCTTCCGCCCGGTCCGGACCGGCCACTCCGGCAGGCTCATCGCCTCGACCAGGTCGGTGTGCAGGCGCCCATGAGCCGGGGTACGCCGGGCCCGCCGTCCACCGCGAACGGTGAGCGCAGCCCCGGCCCCCTGGACGAAAGACCGGTGCACCGGGTCGGGTAGCAGCGACCCCGCCCACCCCTCGAGCGACGCCGCGTACCCGTGCTCGCTCATCGGGTCAGACGACCTCCACGCCCGCGAAGTTCTTCTTGCCCCGGCGCAGCACCAGCCAGCTGCCGGCGATCAGGTCCGCCTCGCCCGGGCGATGCTCCGGATCCTCGACGCGCACGTTGTTGAGGTAGGCGCCGCCCTCTCCGATGGTGCGCCGCGCCTCGCCCTTGCTCTTGGACAGACCGGAGGCCACCAGCAGGTCGACCACCGCAGGCAGACCTTCGGCCCGGCTGACCTGGGCTGCGCCGGCCTCCCGGAGCGCCGCCGCCAGGGTGTCCGGGCTCAACACGGTGAGGTCGCCGGTGCCGAACAGGGCCGCGGCCGCCGCGGTGATCCGGTCGGTCTCCTCTGCACCGTGGGTGAGCGTGGTGACGTCCTCGGCGAGGGCCCGCTGCGCGGCGCGCAGGAAAGGCTTCTCCTCGGTCTGTCTCGCCAGCTCGTCGATCTCCTCGCGGCTGCGGAAGGTGAAGTACTTCAGCAGCGGGACCACGTCGCGGTCGTCCTGGTTGAGCCAGAACTGGTAGAAGGCGTACGGCGAGGTCATCGACGGATCCAGCCAGACCGTCCCCGACTCCGTCTTGCCGAACTTGGTGCCGTCGGCTTTGGTCACCAACGGGGTCGCCAGGGCGTGCACGTGCGCGCCCTCCACCCGGCGTACCAGCTCCACACCGGCGGTGATGTTGCCCCACTGGTCACTGCCGCCGGTCTGCAGCGTCACGCCGAAGTCCCGGTGCAGGTTGAGGTAGTCCAGGGACTGCAGCAGCACATAGCTGAACTCGGTGTAGCTGATCCCGCTGTCCAGCCGCTTCTTGACCACCTCGCGGGCCAGCATCCGGTTGACCGGGAAGTGCTTGCCGATGTCGCGCAGGAACTCGATCGTGGACAGGCTGGCGGTCCAGTCGTAGTTGTTGACCACCATCGCGGCGTTCGGCCCCTCGAAGGACACGAACCGCTCGACCTGGGCCTTGACCTTGGCGCTCCACGATTTCACGGTGTCGAGGCTGTTGAGCTTGCGCTCCCCCGCGTCCTTGGGGTCGCCGATCATCCCGGTGGCCCCGCCGACCAGGATGTATGGCTTGTGGCCGGCGTCCTGAAGCCGGCGCACGGTGACCAGCTGCAGCAGGTTGCCGAAGTGCAGGCTCGGTGCGGTGGGATCGAAGCCGACATAGACCTTGACCGGTCCCTCATCCATCTCCGCGCGCAGCGCGTCGAGGTCGGTGGAGTGGGCGATCAGGCCCCTCCACGTGAGGTCGTCGAGGACGTGGCTGTCGATGCTCACCATGGGCACAAGCCTGCCGCATGCCCCGGCGCGACTCCCAACCGGTTTGCGTTCACGGCCGCTGCCCGAACGCGAGCGGCTCACGGGTGACCAGGTAGGTCGCCCAGTTCATCTTCACCACCCCGCCGTCGCCGTCGCGGGTGACCCGCAGCAGCTCGCCTGCCTCGCGGCCGCACGTGGTGCGGTACAGGTCCTTCTCGAGGCGTTCGAAGACCGAGGACGGCTTGTGCTCCGGCAGCCCCTGCGCCCGGGCCTCGAGCCGGCCCTCGCGCACCGAGAACTCGAACGGGCTGCCTTCGGAGTACCACACGCCCACCAGGTCGGCGAGCTCGACCGGCAGGTCGGTCCCAGGGCGCCAGGGCTCCGGCTCGGCCGGGTCGTGGTCGATGACGTGGCCCGCCAGCTCGACCGCGAAGGCGGCCGGGTCCGGGGCGGCGCTGGTGTTCATCAGCACCAGCGCGCCGGTGCCGGTGTCCCGGTGGGTGAACAGGCCGGTGATGTGGCCGGGCATCCCGCCGGTGTGTCCGACGTACACCTTCTGGTCGTCACGCACCAGCATGAAGCCCAGCCCGATGGCGCCCTGCCAGCGCTGCACGTCGGTCATGATCTGCGGCTGGCACATCTCCTCGAGCGTGTCCGGTGAGAGCACCTCGGCGACCGGGTCCGCCACGAACGCCGACCAGCGCGCCAAGTCGTGCGCGGTGCTGGCCAGCCCTCCGCACGGCGCGAGCGCCTTGTGGTCGAGGACCGGCTCCGGCACCGGGACGTCGGTGAACGGCGGCACGTAGTACCCGTTCACGTGGGCGCCGTCGAACCCCACGGTGGTGCGGCGCATCTCCAGCGGGTCGAGGATCCGGGCGCGCAGGCTGTCGGCCCACTCGCGGCCGTCGAGTCGGGCCACCACCTCGCCGAGCAGGGAGAACATCAGGTTCGAGTAGTGGAAGCGGTGGTGCGGCCGGTGCAGCCGCTCGGCCTCGGCGAAGCCGCGCACCAGCTCCTCGCGGTCCGGGTTCACCAGAGTCTCCCAGACGTCCCCGACGGGCTCACGCTGCATGCCCGAGGCGTGGGCCAGGGCCTGGCGGATGGTGATGCCCGAGTGGGTCACCTCCGGGATGGGCACGTCCAGGGTGTCGTCGAGGTCCAGCTTCCCTTCGTCGCGCAACTGCATGACGAGCACGGCAGTGAAGGTCTTGGTGTTCGACGCGATCAGGAACTGGTCGTCCTCTCCCGGCGGCACGTCCGGACGCGCGACGTCGGCGGCGCCGATCCCCTCGCCCCAGACCATGGCCCCGCCTCGGACCACCCCGGCGAACAGCCCGGGAATGCGGTGCTTGCGCTGCCGCTCCAGCGCGATCCGGTGCAGCTTGCGCTTGGTCTCGTCTCTGATCTCCGACACGAAGCCGACCCTAGTCCAGCCCGCCCTGCCGCTCCTGATGGCTTTCCGCGGCACTCAGTCCACGACCGCGCGGGGGCTGCGCTTGTAGGCGCTGACCGTCGGCTCGTCGAGGACCCAGAACCGCCACGGCACGTCGTGGGCCAGGGTGACGCCGACCCGGTGCCCCGAGGCGATCCGGTCGGTCGGCACCAGGGACCCGGGTCGCAGGCACAGCGGGCCGTCGGCCAGCAGGTTGGCACCGTTCTGCTCGCGGCTCAGCCCGAGCGCCTGGCCGAGACATCCCGGTCCGCGCGCGAGCGAACGATCCTTGACGCGCTCCCCTCTCCGCTCGCGCGCCAGGTCGAGGCCGTGCACCACCCGCCCGGCCCGGAGGAGTACGGCGGAGGCGGTGCCGTCGTGTCCGGTCACCACGTTGCAGCACCAGTGCATGCCGTAGGACCGGTACACGTAGAGCCGTCCCGGCTCCCCGAACATCACCTCGTTGCGCGGGGTGGGTCCCCGGAAGGCGTGCGAAGCGGGATCGGCCTGCCCCATGTACGCCTCCACCTCGGTGAGCTCCACGGTGACGGTGCCCTCGTCGGTGCTGTGGCTGAACCAGGCGCCCAGCAGCCGGGGGGCGACCTCGCTGGCCGGTTGGGCAAGCAGGCCGGCCCAGGACGGGTCGGCACCGGACCGGTCGGCACCGGAACGGTCAGGGCAGCCAGGCACGGTGCTCCGCCACCACCTTGCCGATCTCCTCGACCTGCTCGGCGACCCGCTCGGGCGCGGTGCCGCCGCGGGCGTTCCGCGAGCCGATCGATCCGCTCACGGTCAGCACCTCCCGCACCGTCGGGGTGAGGTGCGGGGAGACCTCCGCGAGCTGCTCGTCGGTGAGCCCGTCGAGGTCCACGCCGAGCTCGTCGCAGCGTCGTACGCACGCACCGGTGATCTCGTGCGCCTCGCGGAACGGCACCCCGTGCCGGACCAGCCACTCGGCGACGTCGGTGGCCAGCGAGAAGCCTTGCGGCGCGAGCTGGGCCATCCGGTCGGTGTCGTACCGAAGGGTGGCCACCATGCCGGTGAACGCCGGCAGCAGCACCTCGAGGGTGTCCACGGAGTCGAAGACCGGCTCCTTGTCCTCCTGCAGGTCGCGGTTGTAGGCCAACGGCAGCGCCTTGAGGGTGGTCAGCAGCCCCGTGAGGTTGCCGACCACGCGGCCGGCCTTGCCACGGGCCAGCTCGGCGATGTCGGGGTTCTTCTTCTGCGGCATGATGCTCGAGCCGGTCGAGTAGGCGTCGTCGAGGCGGACGAAGCCGAACTCCCGCGTGGCCCACATGATGACCTCCTCGGCGTGCCGGCTCACGTCCACGCCGATCATCGCGGTCACGAAGGCGAACTCGGCGACGAAGTCGCGGGCGGCGGTGCCGTCGATGGAGTTCGGGGTGGAGCCGGTGAAGCCGAGCTCGTGGGCCACCTGCTCGGGGTCCAGGTCGAGGCTGGAGCCGGCCAGTGCTCCCGAGCCGTACGACGAGTCGGCGGCCACCCGGGTGTCCCAGTCGCGCAGCCGGGACACGTCGCGCAGCAGCGGCCACGCATGGGCCAGCAGGTGGTGGGACAGCAGCACCGGCTGCGCATGCTGCAGGTGCGTGCGTCCGGGCATCGGCGCGTCGGGGTGCTGCCGCGCCTGTACGACGAGCGCGTCGACCAGGTCGAGCACCAGCGCGGCAATCGTGCGCGCGTGGTCGCGCAGGTACACCTTGAAGATGGTGGCGATCTGGTCGTTGCGGGAGCGCCCGGCCCGGAGCCGGCCGCCGAGCTCGGGTCCGACCGCCTCGAGCAGCAGCCGCTCCAGCGCGCCGTGAACGTCCTCGTCGGTGGCGGCCGGCGCCAGGTCGCCCGACCTCAGTCGAGCGTCCAGGCCGTCCAATCCACGCAGCAGCCCGGCAAGGTCCTCCTCGGAGAGGATCCCGGCCCGGTGCAGCACCCGGGCATGGGCCCGGGAGCCGGCGAGGTCGTAGCCGGCCAGCCGCCAGTCGAAGTGGGTGCTCTTCGACAGGGCGGCCAGCTCCGGGCTCGGGCCCGAGCCGAACCGGCCGCCCCACAGCGCGCCCTGGAAGGTGTGGTTCTCCGTCATCAGTCGGTGCCGGTCTCCATGGCCACGTGGTCGAGGGCGGAGTCGCCGGGGTCGGCCTGCGCGGCCGGGTTGCTGGCGATCCGGTCGGCGCCGCCGGGTTCGAGCTCGCCGTACAGCGTGCCGTTCTCGACCAGGACCTGGCCCTCGTCGATCGGCTGGGCGGCGTAGAGCTCCAGCTTGGCCCGCGAGTCGGCGATGTCGAGGTTGCGCATGGTCAGCTGGCCGATACGGTCGCTCGGCCCGAACGCGGCGTGCTCGATGCGCTCCATGGACAGCTTGTCCGGGTGGTAGGAGAACGCCGGCCCGGAGGTCGCGAGAACCGTGTAGTCCTCGCCGCGCCGCAGCCGGAGCGTCACCTCCCCGGTCACCAGCGAGCCCACCCAGCGCTGCACCGCCTCCCGCGACATCAGCGCCTGCGGGTCGAGCCAGCGGCCCTCGTAGAGCAACCGCCCGAGGCGACGCCCCTCAGCGTGGTAGTGCGCGATGGTGTCCTCGTTGTGGATCGCGTTCAGCAGCCGCTCGTAGGCGGTCCACAGCAGCGCCATGCCGGGCGCCTCGTAGATGCCGCGTGACTTGGCCTCGATGATGCGGTTCTCGATCTGGTCCGACATCCCCAGGCCGTGCCGGCCGCCGATCAGGTTCGCCTCGTGGACCAACGCCACCGGGTCGTCGTGCGTCGTACCGTTGATCGCCACGGGCCGGCCACCCTTGAACCGCACGGTGACGTCCTCGGGGGCGATCTCCACCTGCGGGTCCCAGAACTTCACGCCCATGATCGGCTCGACCGTCTCGAGGGACACGTCGAGGTGCTCGAGCGTCTTCGCCTCGTGGGTGGCACCCCAGATGTTCGCGTCGGTGGAGTACGCCTTCTCCTGGCTGGCCCGGTAGGGCAGCTCGTGCTCGACCAGCCACTGGCTCATCTCGGTCCGGCCGCCGAGCTCGTGCACGAAGTCGGCATCCAGCCAGGGCTTGTAGATGCGCAGCTGCGGGTTCGCGAGCAGGCCGTAGCGGTAGAACCGCTCGATGTCGTTGCCCTTGAACGTCGACCCGTCGCCCCAGATGTCCACGCCGTCCTCGTGCATCGCGCGCACCAGCATGGTCCCGGTCACCGCCCGGCCCAGCGGCGTGGTGTTGAAGTAGGCGCGACCGCCGGAGCGGATGTGGAACGCGCCACAGGCGATCGCCGCCAGCCCCTCCTCGACGAGCTGCCTGCGGCAGTCGACGACCCGGGCCAGCTCGGCGCCGTACTGCATCGCCCGGTCGGGGATGCCGTCGACGTCGTCCTCGTCGTACTGCCCGATGTCCGCGGTGTACGCGCACGGCACGGCGCCCTGGTCGCGCATCCAGGCGACCGCGACGGAGGTGTCCAGACCGCCGGAGAACGCGATGCCGACCCGCTCGCCCTTCGGCAGGGAGGTCAGGACCTTGCTCATGCCATGGCTCCGCCCCGTGGGTCGTTGGCCAGCGCCAGGAACCGCTGGGCCAGGGCGTGGCCGCCGTCGGCCTCGCGGCTGATCACCAGGACGGTGTCGTCACCGGCGATGGTGCCCAGGATGCTGCTGATCTCGGCACGGTCGAACGCCGAGGCCAGGAACTGGGCCGCGCCGGGCGGGGTGCGCAGCAGCGCGAGGTTGGCCGACGCGTCGGCGGACACCAGCAGCTCGCTGAGCAGCCTGGCCAGTCGGGCCTCGGAGGCGAGCGTCTCGACGCCCGCTCGTGGGGTGCGGTCGCCGCCCTCGGCGGGCACGGCGTACACCAGCGCCCCGGACGGGGTGCGCACCTTGACCGCGTCGAGCTCGACCAGGTCGCGGGACAGGGTCGCCTGGGTGACCGTCACGCCCGCCTCGGCGAGCAGGTCGGCCAGCTCGGTCTGCGAACGGACCTGGTGTCGGCCGAGCAGCTCCACGATGCGGGCCTGCCGGGCGCTCTTGGTCATCGGGATGGCCCCGTTGCCGTTCGTCGTCATCACACGCCTTTCTTCCCGGCACCGGTCGGTGCCTGGTTCTCCAGCAGCCAGCTCAGCAACGCCTTCTGGGCGTGCAGCCGGTTCTCGGCCTGATCCCACACCACGCTGTGGGGGCCGTCGATCACCGCGGCCTCGATCTCCTTACCGCGGTAGGCCGGCAGGCAGTGCATCACCAGCACGTGCTCGCCGGCCCGGTTCAGCAGCTCCTCTGTCACGGCGTACGGCCGGAACGGGGTGGCCCGCTGCTCGGCCTCGCTCTCCTTGCCCATCGACACCCAGGTGTCGGTGGCCACCACGTCGGCGGCGTCGACCGCCTTGCCCGGGTCGAGGACGTACGACGCGGAGCCGCCGGTCGTCTCGCCGACCGCCCGGGCCCGGTCCAGCACGGCCGGGTCCGGCTCGTAGCCGGCCGGTCCGCTCACCCGCACGTGCATGCCGGCCGTGACCCCCGCCAGCAGCGTCGAGCAGGCCATGTTCGAGGCGGAGTCGCCGAGGAACGTCACGGTCAGTCCGGCCAGCTTCCCGTGGTGCTCGCGGATGGTCAGCAGGTCGGCGAGCAGCTGGCAGGGGTGGAACTGGTCGGTGAGCGCGTTGACCACCGGTACCCCGGCGTACTCGGCCATCTCCTCGATGCGGGACTGGTCGAAGGTACGCCACACGATCGCGGTGGCCTGCCGGCCCAGCACCCGGGCGGTGTCCGCGATGGACTCGCGCACCCCGATCCGGGCCAGGTTCCCGTCCACCACCATCGGGTAGCCGCCGAGCTCGACGATGCCGGTGGCGAACGACAGCTGGGTGCGCAGCGTCGGCTTGTCGAAGATGACCGCGACGGTGCGCGGCCCCTCGAGGGGGCCGGGGCCGCTGGTGGAGAACCGCTCCAGCTTGAACTGGATCGCCAGGTCCAGGACCGCGGCCTGCTCGGCCGGCGTGAGGTCGTCGTCGCGCAGGAAGTGCCGGGTCATTGCCGCTCGCCCTGCGCGTAGCCGGCGTCCAGGATCTTCGGCCAGGCCGACGCGAGCTCCTCGACCTGACTGTGCTCGAGGACCAGCGGCGGCGCGAGCCGGATCCGGTCGGGGGCGCAGGCGTTGATGATGAAGCCGGCCTCCTGGGCGGCGGCCACCACCTGCGGGGCCACCTTCGCGTCGAGGTCGAGGCCGACCAGCAGCCCCTCGCCGCGCACCTCGGTGACCCGGGGGTCTGCCACTGCCGCGGACAGGGCGGCGCCGACCTCGGCCGCGTGCTCGAGCAGGCCGTCCTTCTCGATGGTCTCGATCACCGCGAGCGCGGCCGCCGCGGCCACCGGGTTGCCACCGAAGGTGGTGCCATGGTTGCCGGGCTGGAGCAGGTCACCGGCCTCGCCGAGCGCGACGCAGGCGCCAATCGGGATGCCGCCGGCCAGCCCCTTGGCAAGCGTCACCACGTCGGCAGTGACCCCGCTGTCGACGTGCGCGAACCAGCGACCGGTGCGGCCCATGCCGGTCTGCACCTCGTCCAGCCACAGCAGCGCCCCGTTGGCCGAGGTGATCTCGCGGGCCCGCTCCAGGTAGCCGGCCGGCGGCACCACCACACCGGCCTCGCCCTGCACCGGCTCGAGCACCACCGCGGCCGTGGTGTCGGTGACCGCGGCATCGAGCGCGGCCGCGTCGCCGTACGGCGCGAAGGCCACCTCGCCGGGCAGCGGCTCGAACGGCTCGCGGTAGGCCGCCTTGGCGGTCAGCGCCAGGGCCCCCATGCTCCGGCCGTGGAAGCTGCCCTCGGCGGCCACCAGGCCGGTGCGGCCGGTGCGTCGGGTCAGCTTGAACGCCGCCTCGTTGGCCTCGGTGCCGGAGTTGGCGAAGAACACCTTCCCGCCGGTGGTCGCGCCCGTCGAGACCCGGAGCAGGTCGAGCAGCTTCTCGGCGAGCCGGATCTGCGGCTCGGTGGCGAAGAAGTTCGAGACGTGACCGAGGGTGCGCAGCTGGTCGGTCACCGCGCCCACCAGCGCCGGGTGGGCGTGCCCGAGGGCGTTCACGGCGATCCCGCCGAGCAGGTCGAGGTACCGGTTGCCGTCGGTGTCCCAGACGTAGGCACCCTCGCCGCGGGCGAGCACCAGCTTCGGCGGGCCGAAGGTGTTCATCAGGGAGCGCGCGTAGCGCTCCTGCCACTGCTGGGTCACAGATCCTCCAGGTCGACGTAGTCGCTCACGGTGCGGCTCGGGACGACCATGGTCCCGCTGCCCTCGTCGGTGAAGATCTCCAGCAGCAGGGAGTGCGGGATGCGCCCGTCGATCACGCTGGCCTTGGACACGCCGCTGCGCACCGCGTCCAAGCAGGCCTGCATCTTGGGCACCATCCCGGACGCGAGGCTGGGCAGAAGAGCGGCCAGCTCGTCGGCGTCGATCTGGCCGATCACCTCGTCGCTGGCCGGCCAATCGCGGTAGAGCCCCTCGACGTCGGTGAGCACCAGCAGCTTCTCCGCGTCCAGGGCCGCCGCCAGCGCGGCCGCGGCGGTGTCGGCGTTGACGTTGTGCACCACCCCGGTCTCGTCCGGCGCGACGCTGGAGACCACTGGGATCCGGCCGGCGTCGATGAGGTCGAGCACCGCCTCGGGGCGCACCTTGACCACGTCGCCGACCAGACCGACGTCGACCCGCTCCCCGTCAATCAGGGGGCCGGTGCGCTCGGCGGTGAACAGGCCGGCGTCCTCGCCGGAGAGCCCGACGGCCAGCGGGCCGTGCGCGTTGAGCAGCCCGACCAGCTCGCGGCCTACCTGGCCGACCAGCACCATCCGGACCACGTCCATCGCTTCCGGGGTGGTCACCCGCAGGCCGCCCTTGAACTCGCTGTCGATGCCGAGCCGGTCCAGCATCGCGGAGATCTGCGGGCCGCCGCCATGCACGACGACCGGGCGTAGGCCGGCGTACCGCAGGAACACGATGTCCTCGGCGAACGCCTGCTTGAGCTGGTCGTCGACCATCGCGTTGCCGCCGTACTTGATCACCACCGTCTTGCCGTGGAACTGCTCCAGCCAGGGCAGCGCCTCGGTGAGCACGGCGGCCTTGGCAAGCGCGCGGGCGCGCCGTCCGCTGAGCCGCGGTCCGTTGCCGTTCGTGGTCGTCATGGTCTCGTCTCGTCAGCTGGAGTAGGCGGAGTTCTCGTGCACGTAGGCGTGCGTGAGGTCGTTGGTCCACACGGTCGCCTCGGCCGGGCCGGACTTGAGGTCGATGGTCACGGTGACCTGCCGGCCGGTGAGGTCCACGCGGTCCGGCGGCTCGTGCGGCTCCGAGGCCTTGCACACCCAGACGTCGTTCATCGCGACGTCGAGATCGGCCGGGTCGAAGGCGGCGGACGTGGTGCCGATGGAGGCCAGCACCCGTCCCCAGTTCGGGTCCTTGCCGAAGACTGCGGCCTTGAACAGGTTGCTGCGCGCGACCGAGCGGCCCACCTCGACCGCGTCGTCCTCGGTGGCTGCTCCGAGGACGGTGATCGCGATCTCGTGGTCGGCGCCTTCGGCGTCGGCGAGCAGCTGTAGGGCCAGGTCGGTGCAGGCCTTGGTCAGCGCCTCGGTGAAGTCCTGGAGGTCCGGCGCGACGCCGGAGGCGCCGTTGGCCATCAAAGTGACGGTGTCGTTGGTGGACATGCAGCCGTCGGAGTCGACCCGGTCGAAGCTCACCCGGGTGGCCGTGCGCAGCGCCTGGTCGGCCTGCTCGGAGGTCAGCTCGGCGTCGGTGGTGAGTACGACGAGCATGGTGGCCAGCTGGGGCGCGAGCATGCCGGCGCCCTTGGCCATCCCGCCGATGCTCCACCCGTCGCCCTCGACGTGCACCTGCTTGCTGACCGAGTCCGTGGTCATGATCGCCCGCGCCGCATCGGGCCCCCCGTCGTACTCCAGGGAGCCGAGAGCGGCCTTCACCCCGGCCAGCAGCATGTCGCGGTCGTTCATCAGCCCGATCAGACCCGTGGAGCAGACCACCACCTCGCCCGCCCCGATCCCGAGGCCGGCGCCGACCCGCTCCGCGGTGGCGTGCGTGGTGGCGAACCCCGCGGAGCCGGTGTAGCAGTTCGCGCCGCCGGAGTTGAGCACCACCGCCTTGACGATGCCGCCCTTGGCGACCTGCTCGCTCCACAGCACCGGGTTGGCCTTGCACCGGTTGGAGGTGAACACGCTGGCCGAGGCGTACTTCGGTCCATCGCTGGCGACCAGAGCGACGTCGGGGTCGCCGGAGGGCTTCAGCCCGGCCGTCACGCCGGATGCCCGGAAGCCTTTCGGGGAGGTCACACTCATGGGGCGAGTCCGATCGTGGTCAGGCCGGTCGCCTCCGGCAGCCCGAGGGCGAGGTTCATGCACTGCACGGCGGCGCCGCCGGTGCCCTTGGCCAGGTTGTCCACGGCTCCGACGGCCACCAGCCGCCCGGCGTCGGCGTCCACGGTGACCTGCACGTGCACGGCGTTGGAGCCGGTCACCGCCTTGGTCTGCGGCCACCGCCCCTCGGGAAGCACGTGCACGAACGGCTCGTCGGCGTAGGCCTTCTGGTACACGTCGTAGGCCTCCCCCGCCGACACCGTGGTCGGTGCGGAGCCGGTGGCCAGGATGCCGCGCGACATCGGCACGAGCAGCGGGGTGAACGAGACCCGGACCGGCCGGTCGCTGAGCAGCGAGAGGTTCTGGGTGATCTCCGGGGTGTGCCGGTGCACGCCGCCAACGGCGTAGGCGCTGGTCGAGCCCATCACCTCCGAGCCGAGCAGGTGCGGCTTGGCCGACTTGCCAGCGCCGGAGGTCCCCGAGGCGGCCACCACGACGACGTCGGAGGGGTCGACGATGCCCGCGGCGACCGCCGGGGCGAGCGCGAGCGTGGACACCGTCGGGTAGCAGCCCGGGACCGCGATCCGGCGGGCCCCGGAGAGCTGCTCGCGCTGGTCGCCGAGCTCCGGGAGGCCGTACGGCCAGGAGCCGGCGTGCTCGCCGCCGTAGAACCGTGCCCAGTCCGCAGGGTCGGTGAGCCGAAAGTCCGCGCCGCAGTCGATGACCACGGTGTCCTCGGGCAGCTGCGCCGCCAGCAGGCCGGACTGGCCGTGCGGCAGCGCCAAGAACACCACGTCGTGTCCGGCCAGGGTCTCCCGCGTGGTTTCCTCCAGCACCCGGTCGGCGAGCGGCAGCAGGTGCGGCTGCAGGACGCCCAGCGGCTGGCCGGCGTTGGAGGCTCCGGTCAGTGCCCCGATGGTGACGCGCGGGTGGCCGAGCAGCAGGCGCAGCACCTCTCCGCCGGCGTACCCACTGGCTCCGGCGACGGCCACGCTGACGCGGGTCTCCTCAGACATGCGCATGAGTATACAACGTCTCGCATGAGCACCCGACCGGGTTCCGGGAATCTTCCGGGCGCACGCTTCGTTGGCTGGTAATCATGTAATTCCCGGGAGGGGACATGGACTTCCTGGACAGCTCCTCGCAGCACGAGGAGCCGCTCGACGGGTACTCCCGGGTGGTCGCCGGCGTCGCGGCCGCCCTCACGCCACGGGTGGCCGCGGTGCGCGTGCACCGCGGCCGCGGCGAGTCGGCCGGCTCCGCCGTCGTGCTCACCCACGAGGGGCACCTGGTCACCAACGCCCACGTCGTCGGCTCCGCGCGAGACGGCGAGGCGTCGTTCGCCGACGGGGTGACCGCCCGGTTCACGGTGGTGGGTCGCGACCCGCTCTCCGACCTGGCCATCCTGCGCGCCGACCGGTCGGTCCCGGAGCCGCCGGAGTACGGCGACGCGGACCGGCTCCGCGTCGGGATGCTGGTCGTCGCGGTCGGCAACCCGCTGGGCCTGGCCGGGACCGTGACCGCCGGCGTGGTCAGCGCCCTGGGTCGGTCGATGCCGGCCGGCACCAGGACGGCCACCCGGATCATCGAGGACGTGATCCAGACCGACGCCGCGCTCAACCCCGGCAACTCCGGCGGCGCCCTCGCCGACGCCCAGGGCCGGGTGGTGGGCATCAACACCGCCGTGGCCGGGATCGGCGTCGGGCTCGCGGTGCCCGTCAACACCACCACCCGGCGGATCATCTACGCGCTGATGCACGACGGGCGGGTGCGCCGGGCGTTCCTGGGCCTGGTCACCGCGCCCGCTCCCCTGCCCTCGCCATGGGCCGAGCGCACCGGTCAGCGCTCGGCGTTGCGGGTCGTCGAGGTCGTGCCGGCCAGTCCGGCCGAGGCCAGCGGTCTGCGCGCCGGGGACCTGGTGCTGGCCGTGGACGGGACTCCTCTCGGCGACGCGCAGTCGCTGCAGCGACTGCTGCTCGACGACGCCATCGGCATCCGCACCGAGATCACCGTGCTGCGCCGCGGTGTGCTGGGCAACGGTGCTCTCGTCGACGTGGTGGCCCGTCCCACCGAGCTCGTCGACTGACCCTCGTCGTACCGACATCGTGTCGCTACCGCGACCCATACGTCGCGGTAGCCGTACCAACATCGTGTCGCTACCGCGACCGATACGTCGCGGTAGCCGTACCAATATCGGTAAGGATCAGGCGCGCTGGACGGCTCCGTGCCGCTCGGCGGCCAGCGCGACCGCGACGTCGCGGGCGGCGCCCGTCTCGGCCTCGGTGAGCGTCCGGTCCTTGGCCCGGAACCGGAGCGCGAACGCGAGCGACTTCTTCCCCTCACCGATCTGCTCACCGGTGTAGACGTCGAACAGCCGCACCGACTCGCACAGCTCCCCCGCGCCCTCGCGCAGCGTGGCCGCGAGCGTCGCCGCGGGCAGCGAGTCGTCCACCACCAGCGCCACGTCCTCCTTGGCGACCGGGTAGCTGGAGAACTCGGGAGCGGGTACGACGGACGGGGCGGCCGTGATCATCGCGTCCAGGTCGACCTCCACCGCGCAGGTGCGCGGCGGCACGCCGTACGCCTTGCACACCCGGGGATGCAGCTCGCCGGCGTGCCCGATCTCCTGGCCGCCGAGGAACACCCGCGCGCACCGGCCCGGGTGCCACGGGGCTCGCTGCGCGGCCGCGACCTCGACCGAGACGCCGAGCACGTCGGCGACCGCGCGGACCACCTGGACCGCGTCCGCCCAGGAGGCCGGCCGGCCGGCGCCCCACCAGCCGCTCTGCACCCGGTCGCCGCACAACAGCGCGGTCAGCAGCAACGGCTGCGGCGGCACGGCCGCATGCAGCGCCTCGAGCTCGTCGAGGGACGGCGGCCCGTCCACGCCCGGGATGGGCGCCTTCAGCCGCTCCTTGGTCGGGAAGAAGCCGGCCGCGGTCTCGAACAGCGCCAGGTTCGGCGTGCCGCGGCTGAGGTTGCGGGCTGCGGCGCGCAGCACCCCGGGCAGCAGGGTGGTGGCCAGCCCGGGGTGCTCCTCCGAGAGCGGGTTGGCGATCCGCACCGTCTCGCGCAGCACGTCGTCGGCCGGCAGGCCCAGGGCGTCGAGGTCGCTCTGCCCCAGGAACGGGTAGGTCTTGACCTCCACCAGGCCGGCGCCGGCCAGCGCGAAGCCCACCCGCCGGCGCAGCCGCTGCCGCCGGGTGAGTCCGCGCCCTGGGGGCGCCGGCGGCAGCACCGAGGGCACCTTGTCGTAGCCGACCAGCCGCGTTATCTCCTCGACCAGGTCGTAGGCGTCGGTGACGTCCGGCCGCCACGACGGCGGCGTCGCGGTGACCCGGTCGCCGTCGACGGTCACCGCGCAGCCGACCGACTCCAGGTGGGTCACGGCGGTCGGCCCGTCGACCGGGATGCCGGTGACCCGCGCCGGCAGGTCAGCGTCCATCGCGATCGGCGCGGCTTCCGGCGCCCGGCCGACATAGGTGACCCCGTCGGTGACCGCGCCGCCGCCGTGCTCGACGAGCAGCTGGGCAACCCGGTCCGCGGCGTACTCGGGCAGCAGCGGGTCGACCCCGCGCTCGAACCGCTTCGAGGCCTCCGAGGGCAGCTTGTGCCGCCGGGCGGTGCGGAACACCGTGGCCGGCGCGAAGTGCGCGGCCTCGATCACCACGTGGCTGGTGGTGCCGGACAGCTCGGTGGTCTGCCCGCCCATCACCCCGGCCATCCCGATCGGTCCGCTGTCGTCGGTGATCAGCAGGTCCTCGGGGTCGAGCTTGCGCGTGACGCCGTCCAGGGTGGTCAGGGTCTCCCCCGGCTCCGCCCGTCGTACGACGATCGGGCCGGTCAGCCGGTCCCCGTCGTACCCGTGGATCGGCTGGCCGAGCTCGAGCATCACGTAGTTGGTGACGTCGACGGCCAGCGAGATGGGACGCATCCCGGCCAGCTGCACCCGCCGCGCGATCCACCGGGGGGTCGGGGCCGCGGGGTCGAAGCCGGTCACGGTCCGGGTGGCGAACACCGGGCAGCCTTCGGGGGCCTCCACCCGCACCGGGTAGCCGCGGTCGTTCGGCGACGGCACCTGCCGGTCGGCAGGGTCGTGGAAGGGTACGTCGTAGGCGAGCGCGGCCTCGCGGGCCACACCCCGCAGCGACAGCGCGTAGGCGCGGTCGGGATTGATCTCGAACTCGATCACGTCGTCACGCAGGCCGAGCAGGCCGATCGCGTCGTCCCCGGGCTTGACGTCGCCGTCGATGCGCGGGTCGAGCACCAGGATCCCGTCGTGGTCGTCGCCGGTGCCCAGCTCCCGCGTGGAGCAGATCATCCCGTCCGAGACGTGACCGTAGGTCTTGCGCGCGGAGATGGCGAACCCGCCCGGCAGCACGCACCCGGGCAGCGACACCACGACGAGGTCGCCCTCGGCGAAGTTGTGGGCACCGCAGACGATGCCGCGCGAGCCCTCCTCGCCGTTGGACGCCGCGCCGACGTCCACCCGGCACCAGCGGATGACCTTGCCGTTCTTCTGAGGCTCGTCGGTGAGCTGCAGCACCCGGCCCACGACAAGCGGCCCCTCGATGTCCGCGCCGGGCGACTCGAGCGCCTCCAGCTTGAGCCCGAGCGCGGTCAGCCGGTGCGCGAGCTGCTCCGGCGTGACGTCGGCGGGCAGGTCGACGTACTCCCTGATCCACGACATCGGCGCGCGCATCAGACCTCCGTCCCGAACGCCGCGGTGAACCGGACGTCGCCCTCGAAGAAGTCCCGCATGTCGGCGCTGCCGTGCCGGAACATCAGGGTGCGCTCCACACCCATCCCGAACGCGAAGCCGATGTACTCCTCGCTGTCGATGCCGCAGGCGGTCAGCACCCGTGGGTTGACCACCCCGCAGCCGCCCCACTCGATCCAGCCCTCGCCCTTGCAGGTCCGGCAGGACTCCACCTTCGGGCTCCGGCCGAGGCAGACGAAGCAGAGCAGGTCCACCTCGGCGCTCGGCTCGGTGAACGGGAAGTACGACGGACGGAACCGGGTCGAGATGGCGGGCCCGAACATGGCCTGCGCGAAGTGGTCGAGAGTGCCCTTCAGGTGGGCCATGGTGATGCCCTTGTCCACGACCAGCCCCTCCACCTGGTGGAACACCGGGCTGTGCGTGGCGTCCAGCTCGTCGGTGCGGAACACCCGCCCCGGGCAGATCACGTAGATCGGGGGCTTGCGGGTCAACATCGTGCGGGCCTGCACCGGGGAGGTGTGCGTGCGCAGCACCAGCCCTCCGTCGGCGGGCTCGAGCCAGAACGTGTCCTGCATGGTGCGCGCCGGGTGGTCAGCGCCCATGTTCAGCGCGTCGAAGTTGAGCCACTCGGCCTCCAGCTCGGGGCCTTCCGCGACCTCCCAGCCCATCGCCACGAACACGTCGGCGATCAGCTCCTGGATGGTGGTCAGCGGGTGCCGGGAACCGGGCTGGACCAGGTCCCACGGCAGCGTGACGTCGACGGCCTCCTCCGCGAGAGTCCGGGCCTCGTGCTCGGCCTCGAGCTCGGCTCGCCGGACCGCAAGCGCCTCGTTGACCGCGCCGCGGGCCTTCCCGATCCGCATCCCGGCGTCCTTGCGGGCCTGCGGGGGCAGCGCGCCGATCTCCCGGTTGGCCAACGCCAGGGGCGACCGGTCGCCGGTGTGCTCGGTGCGGACCCTCTTGAGCTCGTCGAGGTCGGTCGCGCGGGCGATCGCGGCCAGCGCGTCGTCGCGCCTGGCCTCGACCTCCTCCGGCTTCAGCGGGGTGACCTCGACCGGGTCGTAGGAGGAGTTGGGGCCCGACATGGCTGCCTTTCCACAGGGAGCGGTACGGGGTTGAGTCTAGGAACTGCCCACGGCGCCGGGCGAACCGGTTTCACGGACCGGCCAGGTCACTGCGGGGCGTTCTCCGGCCACATCACCGTGATCCGCGCTCCGCCGCTGGGGGCGTCTCCGATCTCGACGGTGCCGCCGTGGGCGTCCACCAGGCCGTGCACGATGTACATGCCCAGCCCGGAGCCGCCGCGGATCCCGTGCTTCCAGAACTTGGTGAACACCCGGCTGCGGATCTCCGGGCTGATCCCGTCGCCCTCGTCGTCCACGCGCAGCAGCACCCCGGGGAACGGGGTGCGGTCCGGGACCGGTGCGGCCTCGACCTCCACCACGCCCTCGCCGTGCCGGATGGCGTTCTCGACCAGGTTGGTGACCACCTGGACGAGCTTGTCGGGGTCCGCGGTGACCCGCGGCAGGTCCGCCGCGGCCTCCAGCCGGATCTCGCGGCCGGTGCCGGCGCGGATCGAGGTCAGCACCCGCTCGAGCGTGTCCACCACGTCGACCGGCCGCGGGTGCAGCGCCAGCCGGCCGGTGTCGATGCGGGCCACGTCGAGCAGCTCGACGATGAGCCGGGCCAGCCGGTCGGCGTCGGAGTTCACCGTCTCCAGCATCAGCTTCTTCTGCTCGTCGTTGAGCTTGTCCCACTTGGCCAGCAGCGTCGACACGAAGCCCTTGACGCCGGTCAGCGGGGAGCGCAGCTCGTGGGCGACGGTGGCCACCAGGTCGGAGCGCTCCCGGTCCAGCCGGGCCCGGCCGCGGGCCGATCGCAGCGACACCGCGACCGACCGCACCGGTCCGTGCCGGCGTTCCCGGTGCAGCCGCGCGGTCACCAGCAGCTCGGTGCCGTCGGCCAGGAACCAGGACTGCTCGGTCAGTCCCGACCGCAGCTCGGACCCGGCGTACGGGTCGGTGCAGGTGAACCAGTCGTTGGCGTCCCGGTCCTGCAGGGCCACCACGTCGGCGAGCTGCTTGCCCACCGCGTCGTCGACCTTGAGCAGTGCCGCCGCCGCGCTGTTCAGCGCGGTCACCACGCCGTACTCGTCGGCCAGCACCACCCCGTCGGCCAGGGCGTCCAGCATGTCGTTGCCTTCGGCGAGCGGCGGCGCGGGCTGCGTGTGGTCGGGCACGCGTCACAGGTTAGTACCCGACCGGCCCGCCGTGGTCGGTCGAGCAAAGGCTGTACGACGTGCCGCGGCTCAGGGGCGGCGGCGCTGGGCTCGGGCGGACGCGTAGAGGCACACCGCAGCGGCGGTTGCCAGGTTGAGGCTCTCCGCCCGCCCGTGGATGGGGATGCGGACCCGGTGGTCCGCCTGCGCGGCGAGCGCGTCGGGCAGTCCGTGCGCCTCGTTGCCGAACAGCCAGGCCGTGGGCGCGGCGAGCAGGCCGGTGTCCGCGGCCTCGTCCAGGTCGACCTCGCCGGACGCGTCCGCGGCGAGCACCTGGAGTCCCGACGCACGCACCTGGTCCACCGTCGCGGCGGCGTCGCCCGCCAGCGCGGCGGGCAGGTGGAACAGCGAGCCGGCGCTGGCCCGGACGACCTTGCCGTTGTAGAGGTCCACCGAGGTGCCGAGCAGCAGCACTCCCCCGGCCCCCGCGGCGTCGGCACAGCGGATCACCGTGCCGGCGTTCCCGGGGTCACGCACGTCCGCGCACATGGCCAGGAGCCGCGCGTGCCCGTCCAGCACCTGCTCGACGGGCACGTCGACGAAGCGGCAGACCGCCACCACGCCTTGGGGATGCACGGAGTCGCTGAGCGCGGCGATCGCCTGTCGGTCGGTGACCTGCCAGGGCGCGCGGGTGCGGGCGGCCTCCTCGGCCAGGTCCGGGTGTCGGTCGCCCGCCTCGGCAACAGCGAACACCTCACGGACGCACCCGACGGCCAGCGCCTCGCGCACAGCCTGCGGTCCCTCGGCGAGGAACAGCCGGGTCTCGGCCCGGTCTGCTCGCCGGGTGAGCCTGCGGGCAGCCTTCACCCGGCCGGACCGGGCCGTGAGCGGCGCGGCCGCGCCGGCCACGGGCGCGGGCGGGCGGCTCAGGCGGTGGCCTCCTCAGGCGCCTTCTCGGCGTTCACGTCCTCGGGCAGCGCGGCGCGAGCGGTCTCGACCAGGGCGGCGAACGCGGCGGAGTCCTCGACGGCCAGGTCGGCGAGGACCTTGCGGTCGACCTCGACGCCGGCGGCGCGCAGACCCTGCACGAACCGGTTGTAGGTCATGCCGTTGGCGCGGGCGGCGGCGTTGATGCGCTGGATCCACAGCCGGCGGAACTCGCCCTTGCGGGCGCGGCGGTCACGGTAGCTGTAGACGAGAGAGTGGGTGACCTGCTCCTTGGCCTTGCGGTACAGCCGCGAGCGCTGGCCCCGGTAGCCGGACGCACGGTCGAGGGTCACCCGGCGCTTCTTCTGGGCGTTGACCGCCCGCTTGACGCGTGCCACTTGTTACTCCTTGAAGTTCGAGACGGAAAGGGTCGAGAGAGGTGCCGCTCAGCGGCCGAGGAGCTTGCGGACCTTCTTCAGGTCGGCCTTGGCGACCTCGGTGGTGCCGCTCATCCGGCGGGTCATCGACGAGGGCTTGCGCTCCAGCTTGTGCCGCAGACCGGTCTTCTGGCGGCGCAGCTTGCCCGTCCCGGTGACCCGGAACCGCTTGCTGGCTCCAGAGTGCGTCTTCATCTTCGGCATGTCCTTGTCCTTCTCGTTCGTCGGTCGCGCCCCCTACGGGCCGCGACCGGTGGGTGGTGCGGGTCTGCTTCCGGCGACTCACATGCCGGGGTCGAGGCTCTCCGATCGCCTCTTGGGCTTCTTGTCCGACGGGCTGGTGGGCTGCACCGCCGTACGCTCTGCACGTTCGGCGGCCCGCTCGGCCTCACGCTCCGCGGCGCGCTCGGCCTTGGCGGCCTTCGCCTCGGCCTTGGCCTCGGACTTCTTCTTGTGCGGACCGAGGACCATGATCATGTTGCGGCCGTCCTGCTTGGGAGCCGACTCCACGAAGCCGAGCTCGCCGACGTCCTCCGCCAGCCGCTGCAGAAGCCGGAACCCCAGCTCGGGGCGGTGCTGCTCACGGCCCCGGAACATGATCGTGATCTTGACCTTGTCGCCCTGTCCGAGGAACCGGACGACGTGACCCTTCTTGGTCTCGTAGTCGTGCTGGTCGATCTTGGGACGAAGCTTCATCTCCTTGATGACCGTGTTCGTCTGGTTGCGCCGGGCCTCCCTGGCCTTCTGCGCGTTCTCGTACTTGAACTTCCCGTAGTCCATGAGCTTGCAGACGGGCGGGCGCGCCGTCGGCGCCACCTCGACGAGGTCGAGGTCGGCTTCCTGGGCCAGGCGCAGGGCGTCGTTCGTCGGAACGATGCCCACCGTCTCGCCGTTGGGGCCAACGAGCCGGACCTCCGGAACCCGGATCCGGTCGTTGATTCGCAGCTCAGTGCTGATGGGTCCTCCTGGGGTTGTGCCTGCTGGGTGGTGCGCGACCTCGCGGTGGTCCCCGGAAAACGAAAAGAGGCCTCCGCGTCGCACCAGCGGAGGCCTGCCTCGGCACCCGGCACACGACTCCCATGGAGTCGGACCGGTTGACCCGACGACCTCGCGGCCGATGCGGGTGGGAGAATGATCTCCGCTTGGTGGATCGCATCGGATTCAACCCCCGGCGCGTCCCGGTTGTTCCCCCGGGACGCACAGACGGCCGACCCGACCGATCGGTCAAGACCCACGATAGCAAGCGTGGGCCGGTTCACGCACATCGGCGGCCGCGTGCGACCCTCGAGCCATGACCGCCCAGCCCGGCGAGAGCCGCGACATCGCCGACGTCCCGGCCCTGGAGATCGTCTCCACCACCGCCCTGCACCTGATGAGCGCCGCCGCGGTGCACCTGGGGCTGGCCGAGGACCTGCCCGAGCACCGCGACCTCGACGAGGCCCGCACCCTCATCGAGGCGTTGGCCGGCCTGGTCACCGCGGGCGCGCCGCGCCTCGGTCACCACCACGCCGCGCCGCTGCGCGACGGGCTGCGCACCCTGCAGCTGGCGTTCCGGGAGGTCTCGGAGGTTCCCGACCCGCCGGGTGAGGGTCCCGGCGAGAAGTTCACCGGGCCGGTCCGGCCCACCCGTAGCGACCGTTGACCTCCACCAGGTCGTAGCCGGCCGCCAGCGCCTCCAGGTCCTCGCCCTCGACCACGAACATCACCGGCCCGGCGACGTCGACCAGCAGCGCGGCGGCCCCGTCCTGCAGCGCGGCCTGCGCGGCCTGGGACGCCGGCACCGGCACTGGCCGGGCGTCCGGCTGCCACCGGTGCAGCGGTTCGGCCCCGGTGAAGGCCAGCAGCGCGGTGCGCCCGTCCCGTCCCTGCATCAGCACGGCGGCCATGTCCGAGACCTTGTCGTGCGCGAGCCCGGCTTCGTCCACCTCCGCCTCGCCGAGCACGGCCACCACGGGCACGAGGAGCCGGGTGTGCTGCAGCACCGCGAGGGTGGCCGCGTGCCGGCCCTCCGGATCCTGGGCGTACGACGTGAGGGCGCTCTCCAGCCGGGGATCCACGCCTCCCTCGTCACCGGGAAAACCGGGGTCTGGTATCCGTCTCACCGCCCCATCATGGCAACCGGCGCCGCGGGCGCCGAGAGCACCTAGGCTGGGGGCATGGGCGGATTCGGCGTGGTGGACGCGGTGACCTGGCAGGCACTGGGCCTGGCCCTGACCGTCGTTGGGCTGCTGGCCAGCCTGATGGTCTGGCGACGCCGCGGCGCGACGTCCGGGCTCCGGGCGGTGGCCTGGTCGCTCCTGCCCCTGGCCGCCGGGCTCACCGGGGTGCTGCGGTTGCTCTGGCAGATCGGCGTGGACATCGCCGGCTGGGCGGTGCGGGTGGTGCTCAGCCCGATCGTCTGGCTGGGCGTGGTCGTCGCCGGGGTGTCCCTAGTGCTCTTCGTCGTCAGCGGCGTGCTGCGGGCCAAGGGCGGCGGCCGTCGCGGTCGCCGGGACCCGGCCGCGCGCACGCCCGAGGTCTCCAGCACCGGCGCTCCGGCCGCGACGGGGCCGGCGGACGAGGACGACGACCTGGCCGATGTCCAGGCGATCCTGAAGCGTCACGGCATCTCGTGAACGCAGCCAGGCTGGCCGGGCAGGTGGCCCGGCACCGGCTGCGTGGCCGGTTGGACGCGGCGGTGCGCGGCCTGGAGGAGCGCCCGCCCAGCCCGGTGGTGGTGGTCGACCTGGAGGCGTTCGACGCCAACGCCGCCGACCTGGTGCACCGGGCGGCCGGCACCCCGGTCCGGGTGGCGTCCAAGTCGGTGCGGGTGCCGGCGCTCATCGCCCGGGCGCTGGCCGTGCCCGGGTTCGCCGGGCTACTCGCCTACTCGCTGCGCGAGGCGCTGTGGTTGCACCGTCAGGGCATCTGCGACGACATCGTGATGGGCTACCCGAGCGCGGATAGCCCGGCCCTGCGGGAGCTGGCGCACGACGCCTCGGCCCGGTCCGCGGTGACGCTCATGGTCGACGACGTCGCCCAGCTGGACCTGCTCTGCCCTGCCTGCGGGCCGGAGGGGCCGCCGGTCCGGGTCGCCATCGACGTCGACGCCGCCCTGCGTGTCGGGCCGGCCGTCGTTGGCCCCCGGCGGTCCCCGTTGCACGACGCGCAACAGGTCGTGGCGCTGGCCCGCGAGGTGCAGGCCCGACCGGGTCTCGCGCTGGTCGGGGTGATGACCTACGAGGGCCAGGTCGCCGGCGTCCCCGACGCCGTCCCGGGGCAGGCAGCGCGGTCAGCCACGGTGCGGGCGGTCAAACGCGCCTCCGTCGCCCGGCTCCGGGAACACCGGCGCGCGGTGGCCGAGGCGCTGCGGGACGTGGCGGACCTGGAGTTCTGGAACGCCGGCGGCTCCGGCAGCATCGAGACCTCGTCCGCGGACCCGGTCGTCACCGAGGTGACCGCCGGGTCCGGGCTGCTGGTTCCCGCGCTGTTCGACCACTACCGCAGCTTCGTCCCGCGCCCCGCGCAGTTCTTCGGGGTGCCCGTCGTCCGCCGCCCGTCGGCGGACTGCGTGACGGTGGCCGGCGGCGGGCTGATCGCGTCCGGCCCGGCGGGCGCGGACCGGCTCCCGGTCCCCTGGGCGCCGCCGGGACTGCGGCTGACCGGTCTGGAGGGGGCCGGGGAGGTGCAGACCCCGTTGCGCGGGTCGGCGGCGCAGACCCTGGCCGTCGGCGACCTGGTCTGGTTCCGGCACGGCAAGTCCGGGGAGCTGGCCGAGCACACCAACGAGGTGCTCCTGCTCCGCGGCGACCGGATCGTGGACCGGGTGCCCACCTACCGCGGCGCCGGGAACGCCTGGTGAGCACGATCCCGGTGACCGTGCCACCGGTCGCGGAGCAGGTGCTGGCCGCCACCCTGGCCCGTCCGGCGGCGCTGCCCGGAACCCGGCTGGTCTGCGTCGACGGCCCCGCGGGATCGGGCAAGACCACCCTCGCCGCCGTGCTGGCCGACCTGGCCGCCGAGCACGGCTCGGTCGGCCTGCTGCACATGGACGACATGCTGGAGGGCTGGGCCGGGCTGCCCGGTGTCCTGTCCCGGGTCGCCGTCGACCTCGTCGACCCGTTGCGGGACGGTCGGCCGGGCAGCTACCGGCGTTACGACTGGGACGCCGGCCGGTTCGCGGAGACGCGCACCGTCGACCCCGTCGACGTACTCGTCCTCGAGGGCGTCGGCTCCGGCGGCTCGGCGTACGACGACGCCATCACCATCCTGGTGTGGGTGGAGGTGCCGCGCGACCTGCGCCTGGCCCGGGGCATCGAGCGCGACGGGGAGCAGGTGCGGGCGCACTGGTTGGCCTGGATGGCGGACGAGGACGCCGCGCACGCCCGGGAGCGGACCAGGGAGCGGGCGGACATCCTGGTCGACGGGACCGGTGAGACTGCGCCGGTGCTCCGTCAGCGCGCCGCCCGGCCCAGCACGTAGTCGGCGAACCGCCGCTCGACCCGGAACCCGGCGCGCTGATACACCCCCAGGGCACCCGTGGGGTTGTCCGAGTCCACGTCGAGCGCCGCCTCGTCGAAGCCGGCGTCCCGGTAGGCCAGCAGGCTGTGCCGCAGCAGCGCGCCGGCCAGACCGCGGCCGCGGTGTTCCCGCAGCGTGCCGACCTTGCCCACGTAGGCCTCCCGCCTGCCGGTGGCGTGGAAGTGCGCGTCGAACTCCGCGGTCTGCACGTAGCACACCACCCGGTCCGGTCGCTGCTCTTCGACCGCGACGAAGCTGAGCTCCGGCCGGAAGCTGCGGCTCTCGGTCACCCACTGCTTCCACATCACGTCGTTCCACGGCGTGAAGTTCGGGTGGTCGAGGAACGCCTCGTTGTGGGCGGCCATCATCGCCGCGTCCAGCGACGCGTCGTACCTGCGCAGCGCCAGCCCCTCCGGCAGCACCGGCCACGGACCGTCCAGCTCCGCGAGGTCCGCACGCATGGTGAAGCTCCAGCGTTCCGGCAGCAGCCCGAAGCCGGCGAGGAGCTCGGCCTGCGCCATGTTGCTGCTCAGACCGCTGGTGGTGATCTTGGCCGGCAGCCGCGGGTGCTTCTCGGCATGCGCCTCGTCGGACCGCGCGAGCATCCGCTCGACCAGCAGGGTGCCGATCCCTCGGCCGCGCCGGTCGGGTCGGACCCCGCCGTGCACGTGGATCTTCGCGAAGTCGCCGGCCGCGGACCTGGCATAGACCTGGAACCAGCCGACCAGCTCGGTGCCGTCGTACGCGCCGACCACGTCCCTGCCGACCACCAGGTCGGGGTTGTCCAGCTCCTCGGCGAGGTCGGCCTCGTTGTAGTGCTCCCCGGTGTCGTCGACCGCCTCGACGTCGGCCAGCAGCCGGTTCCAGGCCGGGACGTCCTCACGGGTCAGGCCGCGCAGCTCGATGTCCATCCGGTGAGGGTAGGTCCGCGTGCCGGCGCCCGCACCGCCTTTTCATGGCAGGGTGGAGCCACGACGAGACGAGAGGTGGGCGCGTGGTCGCACCCAGTGGCGAGCAGTACGACATCAGTGGCGGGGGCTACCGCGCGGTGGTCACCGAGTGCGGGGCCGGCCTCCGGCTGCTGGAGTACGACGGAGGCCCGGTCGTGCTCGGCTACCCGGAGGACCGTCGCGCGTTCGGGGGCCGCGGTCAGCTGCTGTTGCCCTGGCCGAACCGGGTGCGGGACGGGAAGTATACCTTCGACGACCAGGACCTCCAGCTGCCGATCACCGAGGTGGGCCGAGGCAACGCCATGCACGGCCTCACCCGGTGGGCGCCGTGGACGCTGGAGGAGCAGACCCGGCACTCGGTGTCGCTGGTGCACCGGCTGATGGCGCAGCCCGGGTACCCGTGGACGGTGGACCTGCACGTGCTCTACGACCTGTCCGCGGACGGGCTGACCGTGACCGTCACCGCGACGAACCTCGGCCCCGTCCGCACGCCGTACGCCCAGGGTGCGCACCCCTACCTCTCCGCCGGCGACGCCGGGGTGGACGGCTGGGAGCTGACGCTGCCCGCCGACACCGTGGTCCAGGTCGACGAGCGGAAGATCCCGTGCGGGCGCGGTGACGTCACCGACACCGACGACGACTTCCGGGTGGCCCGGCCGCTTCGTGGCCACCTGCTGGACACGCCGTTCACCGGCCTGGCCCGCGACGCGGACGGCGTGGCCGAGGTGCGGCTGCACAACCCGAAGCAGGACCGCACCGTGGTGCTCTGGATGGACGCGGCACACCGCTGGGCCCAGGTCTACACAGGTGACGACCTGCCCGAGGACCGGCGCCGGGCGCTGGCGGTCGAGCCGATGACCGCACCGCCGAACGCGTTCGCAACCGGTGAGGATCTCGTCGTGCTCGCCCCGCACGGCACCGACGGCGACGAGCACTCGAGCTCCTGGGGCATCCGGGTCCAGTGACGTTCAGCCGCGCCGGGGCGGAAGGGGCACGAACCCGCTGGTCCGTGCGGCGTACTCGTTCCAGCCGGGCCGGCCGGCAATCGCCCGCTCGGTCATCCGGGCACCGGTCCCCCACACCAGGATCACCGTCATCACCACCGGGCTGAGCACCGTGAGCACCCCCGGCCCGGCGGACGCAGAGGCGAGGTACAGCCCCCACCACACGCAGGCGTCGCCGAAGTAGTTCGGATGCCGCGTCCAGGCCCACAGTCCGTGGGTCATCAGCACGCCACGGTGGGCTGTGTCGGACTTGAACCGGGCCAGCTGCGCGTCGCCGACGGCCTCGAAAACCAGCCCGAGCGCCCACACCGCCAGCCCGAGGGCCAGCACCGGCCGGGACCCGGCGCCGGAGGTCGCGCTGACCTGGATCGGCATGGCGATCAGCCAGATCAGCAGCCCCTGCGGTCCGAACACGTGCAGCACCGCGAAGCGGAACCGGTGACCGCCAGCACGCTCGAGCAGCCGCTCGTAGCGCGGATCCTCGCGCCCCCGGTTGCGGAGTGCCTCGAACCGCTCCAGCCAGGCGGCGACGGTGCGCACGTAGTGCTCCCGTTCGAGGAGGCGGCGCTGATGACGATGATGAAGAGCACGATCGCGCCGATTCTCGCTCGCCGTTCGCTCGGCAGCGAGTCGTTCGTAGGTGGCTGGTGATGTTGGGGCCCATGGTTTCCGAGCTCCCCCGTCAGGCCCCGCTCGACGCTCCCGGCGCCCTACCAGGATCCGCTGGAGATCAGGTAAGGAACCAGTCACGATCGGTCGGCTCACGGCGGAGAAGCGTCCCCGTGCTGCGATCGGCGACACCGGAGCGGGACACCGGAGCGGTATGGGCACTATTTGGCGATGCCGCTCCGGTGTTTCCAAGAAACCGGAAACCGGCACCCCCCACGGCTCACGCTTCGTGGGAGGTGCCGGTTTCTCGTGGGATGTGCTCGGCCCGGGGGGTCAGGAGGCCGGCGGCACGTACCCGGACGGGTCCGGGCCGAGGTCGACGATCGCACGGGAAGGGCGCCCGGCCTCGTGGTCGATTGCCCTTGGTGATGCCCTACGTCAGCTCAGTGAGCGAGAGTGCAGTCCTTCAGCTCAACGCCGAGATCACCACCGTCGTCGAACTGGCCGACCACGCTCACCGTGCTGCCCTTCTCCGCCTTGGCTGCGACAGACTCAGACACGTCGTTGCAGTTGACGGTCAGAATCTCCCAGCGCCCACCGCCGTTCAGCTCGATGATGTACTGGCTGTCATCGAACAGCTCGGTGTCCACCTTGGCGACCACGCCGGTCACCCGAAGAGTCTTGCCCTTGTACTTGGTGTCGGCGGCTGCCTCGTTGTCCTCGAATTCCTTGAGGATCGTCTTGGCCTTGACCTTCACGGCCTTGACCCTGGCGGGCGCCTCGGCGGTGTCAGACGAGTTCTGCGACGTCGTATCGGTCGTGTCGGACGACTGCTGCGACGTCGTGTCGGCGGTGTCGGTCACACCGGTGTCGCTGCTCGTGGTGCTGCTTCCGGTAGCGGACGTGTCCTCAGTGTTCGAGCTGGTGCTGCCGTTCGAGGATGTGGCGCTGATCACGATGATGACGAGCACGAGCGCACCCAGGGTGCTCATTATCTTGTGCCGGGCGAACCAGCTCTTGCCCTTCTCCGGGGCCGACGGCTGCGGGGTGGGGGTCTGGTCAGTCATGGCGAGGGTCGTTCTCCTGTTCTCGCTCGCCGTTCGCTCGGCAGCGAGTCGTTCGTGGGTTGCTGATGATGTTGAGGCCCATGGTTTCCGAGCTCCCCCGTCAGGCCCCGCTCGACGTTACCTGCGCCCTACCAGGATCCGCTGGAGATTAGGTAAAGAACCAGTCACGATCGGTCGGCTCACGGCGGAGAGGCGTCCCCGTGCTGCGATCGGCGACACCGGAGCGGGACACCGGAGCGGTATGGGCACTATTTGGCGATGCCGCTCCGGTGTTTCCAAGAAACCGGAAACCGGCACCTCCCACGGCTCACGCTTCGTGGGAGGTGCCGGTTTCTCGTGGGATGTGCTCGGCCCGGGGGGTCAGGAGGCCGGCGGCACGTACCCGGACGGGTCCGGGCCGAGGTCGACGATCGCGGCCACCGGGCCGCCGCCGTCCGGCCCCTGGTGCGCGGCCGACACCGACACGAACACCGCCGGGTCGCCGGTCACGGCGGCGGTGACCCCGCCCACACAAGCCTTGATCTGCCGGTGCCAGTGCACGTCGGAGTCATCGAGCATGGCGTTGCGCCGCCCGTGCACGGTGCCGTCCTGGCTGGCCTCGCACTTGAGGAACACGTTGACCAGCCGACCGCCCAGGTCATCGGGGTGCGCGCGCTCGGGAAGGTCGAGTCCGGCGTCCCGGATGGCCTCCCAGATCCCGTCCTGGTCCAGCGCGTCGCGCATCACCGAGTGCCCGATCCGGTAGCGGCCACCGACGCCGCGCGCGTTGCCGACCACCACCACCTGGGCACGGTCGAGCTCGACGCCGCTGGAGCAGGAAGCCACCGAGGAGTACAGCGACCGGTCGTGCATCACGTCCTCGTCGCTCGGCTTGTCGATCTCCCCGAGCGCGTAGGCGATGCCCAGCGCGGTGCACCCGTTGGACAGGTCCATCGACTCGTGCGTGTGCTCGGTCCAGACCGTCTTGCCGCGGCTCTTCGCGTCCCGGATGGTGTGGATGGTCAGCAGCGGAGTCTTGGTCTGCACGTAGTGCACGTCGGCGACGTCGGTGATCCCGGCGCGCTGCATCGCCTCCTTCACCGCGGCGGCGACCTTCTCGACCATGGCCACCCGGCCGATGTCCTCGGGCAGCAGCGTGTCACTCATCGCGAACCCGACGGTCAGCCGCGGCTCGTCGGTAGCCTCGGTCTGGTCCGCAGGCAGGGTGGCGAACACCGTCGCGTGCGGGCTGATCACCCCGTCGGTGCCACCCGACCACACGATCGGCACCTGGGCGACCTCCTCCGGGGACCGGGTGCCCTTGTCGACCAGCACCTCTCGGAAGGCGCGGTCGGCGATGATCCGGGTGTAGTCGTTGACGCCGCCGTTGCCCTCGGTCTTGCCGACCACGGCGATCACCCGGTCCGCGTCCATGACCCCCTTGTCGATCAGCTCCGCGAGCCCGCTGGCGTCGGACACGTTCAGCAGCGGGATCTTCCGCACCTCGATCGGCTCTGGCATGGGTTCTCCTTCGTTGTCGGTTGGTGGTTGCGAGACGCTCACTTCGTTCGCTCCTCAACCACCGGTGCTGTCGGGTACGACGACCGTGCCGGCCGAGCCGGCGACGGCTTCCTGGATCTGTTGCAGGCTGCCGATCACGGTGTACCGCCCGCCCTGCTCGACGAACCGGCAGGCCGCCTCGACCTTCGGGCCCATCGACCCGCTGCCGAAGTGGCCCTGCGTGGCGTACTCGCGCAGCTGGCGCACCGTCACCTTGTCGAGGGGCTGCTCGTCCGGGCTGCCGTAGCCGAGCACGGCGTTCGGCACGTCGGTGGCGATCACCAGCACGTCCGCGGCCACCCTGCGCGCGAGTACGGCGGCGCCGAGGTCCTTGTCGATGACCGCCTCAACCCCCCGGAGGGCGCCGTCCTCCCGGACCACCGGGATGCCGCCGCCTCCGCTGGCGACCACGACGAACCCGGCGTCCACAAGTGCGCACACCGCCGGCGCGTCCAGGATCTCCAGCGGCTCGGGGGAGGCGACCACGCGGCGCCAGCCCTTGGACCCGCGGTCCGCCCAGGTCTCGCCGTGCTCGACCAGCAGCTGCGCGTCCTCGCGGGAGAGGTAACGCCCGATCGGCTTGGTGGGCCGCTCGAACCCCGGGTCGGACGCGTCGACCAGGGTGCGGGTGACCACGGTCGCGGTCCGCCGGCTCGACCCACGCAGCGCCAGCGACTCCTCCAGCGCGTTCATCAGCACGAACCCGAGCGTGGCCTGGGTCTGCGCCCCGCACCAGTCGAGCGGCACGGGAGGTACGACGGACGCCGCCAGCTCGTTCTTGACCAGCAGGTTGCCCACTTGCGGCCCGTTGCCGTGGGTGACCACAACCTCCACGTCGTGCGTCACCAGGTCGGCGACCGACTCCATTGCCACCTTCGCCGCCGCGATCTGGTCCTCCGGACGTGCGCTCCCGTCAACGGCGGTCATCGCGTTTCCGCCCAGCGCCAGCAGCACCCTCATCGGCTCCCCCTTCTCATCGGCCACCTGCCACGCGCAGCGTCGCACCGGTGACGTAGGGGCACTCGCCCCCGAGCAGCCACGCGATGGCCGCGGCCACCTCCTCGGGCTCGCCCGCGCGGCCCAGCGGCACGCCGGCGCTGATCCGCTCGAGGCGTCCGGGGTCGCCGGCGGCGGCGTGGATGTCGGTGCGCACCAGCCCGGGCGCCACCCCGTTGACGCGCACGCCGTCCGCCGCGACCTCCTGGGCGAGGCCGAGGGTGAGGGTGTCGACGCCGGCCTTCGCGGCCGCGTAGTGGACGTACTCGTGCGCCGACCCCAGGGTGGCCGCTCCCGAGGACACGTTGACGATCACGCCGCCCTGCCCGCCGTGCGAGATGCCCATCGCCAGGACCGCACGCCGGGCGCAGAGCACGGCACCGGTCAGGTTCAGGTCGATGACCCGGCGGATCACGTCGACCGGGGTCTCCGCGAGGTCGCCGATGTGCAGCGTGGCACCCGCGTTGTTCACCAGCCCGGTGACCGTGCCCTGGTCGGCGGCCTCGTCGAAGAGCTGGTCGACGGCCGCCGGGTCGGTCACGTCGGCGGGCACCACGCGGCACTGCGCGCCCCGGGCACGGACCTGCTCCGCGGTGCGCTCGGCGGCGTCCCTGTCGGAGAGGTACCCGAGCACCAGGTCGTGGCCGGCCGCGGCGAGCCGCACCGCGGTGGCCGCCCCGATCCCGCGGCTGCCGCCGGTGACCACGGTCAGCGGCCGTGCCTCGTTCATCGGCCCACCCAGTCCACGTCGGCGGCGGTGGCGCCGGCGGCCAGCCGGGCGTATCCCGGGCCCCGGTCGAAGAACGGCTGCTCCCCGCGCTCGGAGCGCATCCGCTCCCGGAGCCCGTCGCTGGCCGGCTCGTCCACCACCGGGACCTCGAGGGTCCCGCCCACGACGACCCCGTAGTCGGCACGGGCGGCCGCCACCGACACCTTGCCCCACAGCACGTCGCGGGCCACCTCGCCGTACGGCCGCTCCAGCGGGTCGCCCCACCCACCACCGCCGGTGGTGCGGATCCGGATCACCTCGCCGGCACGCACCGGTTCGGCGTCGGCGAGGGCGTCGACCTCGCGCTCGTTCTGGCCGCCCGGGTCGATGGTGACCTGGAACGGCCTGCCGGCCTTCCCGCCGCGCACCCCCCAGCAGGACAGGATCGACCGGTCCGCGATCGACATGAAGTGCGCGTCCGCGAGCATCCGGATGTGCTTCTCGTAGCCGAGGCCGCCGCGGTGCCGGCCGGCTCCCCCGCTGTCCACGGCGAGGCCGAGCCGCTCCACGACGAACGGGAACCGGGACTCGGAGAACTCCGTGGGCAGGTTGCGGGAGTCGGGGACCACGTGGATGGTGTCCTCGCCGTCGGCGTAGTAGCGGCCGCCCGAGCCGCCGCCGAGCACCTCGCGCATGAGGTACGGCGCGCCGTCCCGGTCGGTGCCGTAGACACCGGTGTAGCGGATCGTCTCCTGGTCGGCGGGCATCCGCCCGTCCACCGCCTTGGCGAGCACGCCCGCCAGCACGCCCAGCAGCCGCAGGATCACGAACGTGCGGGCGTTGGTCGGGGCCGGGAACTCCGGAGTGAGCAGGGTGCCCTTCGGCGGGAAGCGCATCTCGATCAGCGGCACCACACCCTCGTTGACGTCCAGCTCGGCCATCCGCGCCGGGCTGTCGGCAAGGTTCCGCAGGATCGGCGCCAGCCACTTCTTGAGGAAGTTGCCGTCGGCGTAGTCGCCGCAGTGGTTGATCGGCCCCTTGGCCTGCGGCGCGGTGCCGTGGAAGTCGAGCACCAACCGCTCGCCATCGGGGTCGTCGACTGCGGTGCGGGTCAG
>DASTWW010000189.1:0-10416 GCA_035765755.1 Nocardioidaceae bacterium | reverse complement strand
TGCGACCGTGCTGATCTCGAACTTCGGCCGGGCGCTGGGCATCACCAAGCGGATCGCGAAGCGGCTGCCGTCCGAGCCGCCGGTGCTCGAGCTCGACGTGACCAACCCCGATCACCTGGCCGGCCTCGCCGACGCCGTCCGGGAACACGTGGACGGTCTCGACGGCCTGGTGCACTCCATCGCCTACGGCAACCCCGAGACGATCCTGGGCGGCAAGTTCCTGGACGGTCCGTGGGAGGACGTGGCCCAGGCGGTGCAGGTCTCGGCGTACTCCCTGAAGTCACTGACCGCGGCCTGCCTGCCGCTGATGGGGCCCGGCGCCAGCGTGGTCGGGATGACCTTCGACGCCTCGGTGGCCTGGCCCGGCTACGACTGGATGGGCTTCGCCAAGGGCGCGCTGGAGTCCTGCAACCGCTACCTGGCCCGCGATCTCGGAGCCCAGGGCATCCGCTGCAACCTGGTCAGCGCCGGTGCGCTGCGCACCCTGGCCGCCAAGGCCATCCCGGGCTTCGACCTCTTCGAAGAGGAGTGGGCCAAGCGTGCTCCGCTCGGCTGGGACCTGACGGACCTGGAGCCGACCGCCCGCAGCGTGGTCGCGCTGCTCAGCGACTTCTTCCCGAAGACCACCGGCGAGATCGTGCACGTCGACGGCGGCTACCACGCGATGGGAGCCTGACCCGGCCCCGCGATCCCGGGCATGGCAAGGTAGGCGCGTGACGAGCCGTCGACTGATCCTGATGCGGCACGCCAAGGCGGAACCGTTCGCGAGCACCGACCGCGAACGGGTGCTCACGGCGCGCGGCCGCAAGGACGCGCTCGAGGCCGGCGCCTACCTGGCGCGCACCTCGATGGTTCCCGACCACGCGGTGGTCTCCTCCGCGGTGCGCGCCCGGGCGACCTGGGACGCAGTGGCCGAAGGATCGGGGTCCGCGGCCGAGCCTCAGGTCGACGAGTCGGTGTTCGCCGGCAGCAGCCCCGAGGTGGTCATGGAGGTGCTGCGCACCCAGCCCGACGACGCCAGCGTGGTGATGTTCGTGGGCCACAATCCGGCCGTCGCGCAGGTGGTGCACCTGCTCGACGACGGCAATGCTGACCCGGAGGCGATGCGGGGCCTGCTGAGCGGCTACCCGGTCGCGGCGCTCACCGTGCTGGAGGTCGAGGGTCCCTGGTCGGAGCTGGCGGCGGACGGCGCCCGGATCCTGGCCTTCCACGTGGGCAAGGGCTGACCGGGATCACAGCGGGGGAGCGGGGGTGACGATGCCGGCCTCCGCGTCGGCGGCCTCCACCTCCTCGCGGCTGATGCCGAGCAGATAGATGATCGCGTCCAGGTAGGGCACGTTCACCGCGGTGTCCGCGGCACGCTGCACCACCGGCTTGGCGTTGAACGCGACACTCAGCCCGGCCGCGGCCAGCATGTCCAGGTCGTTGGCGCCGTCCCCGATGGCGACCGTGGCCGCCTGCGGCACCCCGACCTCGGCCGCGAACCTGCGCAGCGCCTCGGCCTTGCCGGCCCGGTCCACCACCGGTCCCAGCAGCCGCCCGGTGAGCCTGCCGTCGCGCACCTCGAGCTCGTTGGCCGCCGAGTAGTCGATGCCGAGGTCCGCGGCGATCCGGTCGGTGATCCGGGTGAAGCCTCCGGAAACGATCGCGAACCGGTAGCCGAGGCGCCGCAGCGTGCGGACGAGGGTGCGGGCGCCGGGTGCCAGCTCGACCCGGTCGTGGACCCGGTCCAGCGCGGAAACCTCGAGGCCGGCCAGCAGCGCGACCCGCTTGCGCAACGACTCCTCGAAGTCCAGCTCACCACGCATCGCCGCCTCGGTGACCTCGCGCACCTCGGGCAGGCAGCTGGCCTCCTCGGCGAGCATGTCGATCACCTCGCCCTGCACGAGCGTGGAGTCCACGTCCATGACCACCAGCCGCATGCCGTGCCGGAGCAGGCTCGCCGGCTGCACCGCGACGTCGACCCGCTGGCGGGCGGCCTCCTCCGCGAGCACCATTCGGAGCCGGTCGGGCCGGGCTCCCGACACGTCGAGGTCGATGGCGGTCACCGGGTAGCGGGCCATCCGCTGGATCCGGTCGATGTTCGCCCCCACGTCGGCGATCCGGCCCGCGATCGCGGCGACCGCAGACGCGCCCAACGGCGCGCCGATGACGGTGACATAGCTGCGGCCGGCCCGCCGGTCCCGGTTGTCGCCGATGCCCTGCTCGACCTCGACCTGCAGGTCCAGCTCGGCGCCGACCCGCAGCAGCTCGTCGCGCATCTGCCGCCAGGAGCGCGGCGCGCGGACCAGCACGCCCAGGACCAGCTGGCGACGCAGCAGCATCTGCTCGATGTCGAGGACCTCCGCGCCGAACACGGCGATCACCTCGAACAGCCTCGAGGTGACGCCGGGCCGGTCGGTGCCGGTCACGGTGATCAGCAGCGTGTCTTCCATGATCGCCAGAGGCTATCCCTGGAAGGGGAACGCGCAGGCCGCTACCAGGGCTCGTCTCGCTGCGTGGTCGAGGGGGGACAGCGCGGCGCGCCGCTGGTCGGACTCGGCGGCGGTCAGCGCGCCGCCGTCGTCCTCCAGCGCCAGCGAGACGATCACCCGGCACCGGCTGGCCAGCGCAGCCAGCGTGGTGGACCGCTGCGACATAGCCCGGGGGACGTCGAGGTCGGTCTGGCGGCGCAGCGCCATCAGCTCGTCGGCCACCTCCGGCCGCCAGCGGGCCACGTCGAGGTCCGCCAGCCGGGCGGCGGTCTCCAGCAGCACCTGCTGCAGCGCGCTGCTCGCCTCGGACGGGTCCGGAACCTGTCGGTGCGAGGAGGCCGGGTGGGTCACCCAGACCACCCCGGCGCCGGCGCGCGCCGGCACCAGGCCCAGGTCGGTGCCGGTGAGCACCACGCCCTGGCCGGCCTCGAGGACTGCGGTGTTGAACGACTCCGGCCCGGCCAGGCCGAGCGGGTCACCGGGGACAGGCAGCGCCAGACCGGCCCCGGTGGCGCCGCCACCACGCAGCCGGCCGAGCGCAAGGATCAGCGGCACGGCGTCCGGCTCGCCGGGGATCCCGCAGATGTGGTGCGCGGCGTCGCCGCCGACGACCGCGTCGCGGGTCTCGTCCAGGCTGGCCCGACCCTCGCACCACGCGGAGAACCACAGCGCGAAGCGCGCGGCGAGGGGGAGGGCGACGGCCGTGCTCACCCGCCAGAGCCTACGTGGGGGTGCGAGCACGCCGGAGCAGGTGCCGTAGGTTTACCCCCGAATGCCACGCCGCTGGAACGCCGATCGCCACGAGGGAGCAATGGACGCCGTTCTCGAACTCGCTGACGTCTCCATCCGCCGTGGGCAGGCCACCTTGCTGCACGGCGTCGACTGGACCATCGAGGAGGACGAGCGGTGGGTGGTGCTCGGTCCCAACGGCGCGGGCAAGACCACCCTGCTGCAGGTGGCCTCCGCGCAGATCCACCCGACCAGTGGGGTCGCCGGCATCCTCGGCGAGGTCCTCGGCACCGTCGACGTGTTCGAGCTGCGTCCCCGGATCGGGCTGACCAGTGCCGCGATCGCCGAGCGCATCCCGCGTCACGAGCGGGTGCATGACGTGGTGGTCTCCGCGTCGTACGGCGTGATCGGGCGGTGGCGGGAGCGGTACGACGACCTCGACCACGAGCGCGCTGCCCGGCTGCTCACAGAGGTGGGCGCCCAGCACCTCGGGGAGCGCACCTTCGGGACGCTGAGCGAGGGTGAGCGCAAGCGCGTGCAGATCGCCCGGGCGCTGATGACGGACCCGGAGCTGCTGCTCCTCGACGAGCCGGCGGCCGGGCTGGACCTCGGTGGCCGCGAGGACCTGGTCTCCACGCTGTCCGTGCTGGCCATGGACGAGGCCTCGCCCGCCACCGTCCTGGTCTCCCACCACGTCGAGGAGATCCCGCCCGGGTTCACCCATGCGCTGCTGCTCCGGCAGGGCGGCGTGGTGGCGGCCGGTCCGCTGGAGCAGGTGCTCACCGAGGAGGTCGTGTCGGCCACGTTCGGCATGCCGCTCCAGCTCTGGCACGAGGACGGCCGGTGGGCGGCCCGCCGCAAGGCGCGTCACCGAGTCCCCTGAACTTGAGCGTCCGGCGCACTACTGTGGGGGTATGGAGGCGTTCGGCGAGCACTTGTGGCTGGTGTGGCTCGGCCTTGCCATCCTGCTCGGAGTTCTCGAGCTGTTCAGCCTCAGCCTGATCCTGCTGATGCTGTCGGCCGGTGCGGTCGTCGGCATGGCCCTGGCCCTGGTCAACCTCCCCGTGGGGGTTCAGGTGGTCGGTGCCGTGATCACGTCCGTCGGCATGCTCGCGCTCGTGCGCCCCAACATGATCGCCCGGCTGCACTCGGGTCCCGAGCTGCGGCTCGGCCACCAGGCGCTGATCGGACGGCAGGCGATCGTGGTCAGCGAGGTCTCCTCACAGGCTGGCGAGGTGCGCATCGATGGCGAGCTGTGGACCGCTCGCCCGTACGACGAGACAGAGGTGATCGAACCAGGCGCGACCGTGGACGTTTTCGAGATACGGGGGGCCACAGCGCTGGTCCACAAGGTGCCGACCCTCGACGGCTAGCGAGGGTCACGAGAGAGAGAAGAGTTGAACACCATGGGGACTGCCGCAGCGATCGTGATCGGGCTGCTGGTTCTGTTCGCCGTCGTCGTGCTCTGGAGGACGGTCCGGATCGTGCCGCAGGCACGGGCCGGCATCGTCGAGCGGTTCGGGAAGTACAAGACGACCCTGCCCGCGGGTCTGAACGTCGTGGTCCCCTTCGTGGACCGGGTCCGGTACATGATCGACCTGCGCGAGCAGGTGGTCTCGTTCCCGCCGCAGCCGGTGATCACCGAGGACAACCTCGTCGTGTCGATCGACACCGTGATCTACTTCCAGGTCACCGACCCCGTTGCCGCGACGTACGAGATCGCCAACTACATCCAGGCCGTCGAGCAGCTGACCATGACCACGCTGCGCAACATCGTCGGCGGCATGGACCTCGAGCAGACGCTGACCAGCCGCGACGAGATCAACCACCGGCTCCGTGGGGTGCTCGACGAGGCCACCGGCAAGTGGGGCATCCGGGTGAACCGGGTCGAGCTCAAGGGCATCGACCCGCCGCCGTCGATCAAGGACTCGATGGAGAAGCAGATGCGCGCCGACCGCGACAAGCGTGCTGCCATCCTCACCGCCGAGGGCCAGCGGCAGTCGGCGATCCTGACCGCGGAAGGCAACAAGCAAGCCGCGATCCTGTCCGCCGAGGGCGACCGCGAGTCCCGGATCCTGCGCGCGCAGGCCGATCGGGAGTCGCAGATCCTCAAGGCACAGGGCGAGGGGCAGGCCATCCAGACGGTGTTCCAGGCGATCCACGACGGGCAGCCGGACCAGTCGCTGCTGGCCTACCAGTACCTCCAGATGATGCCGAAGATCGCCGAGGGCGAGGCCAACAAGGTATGGATCGTCCCGAGCGAGATCGGCAAGGCGCTCGAGGGGCTCGGGTCCACCATGAACAGCCTGCAGGGCATCCCGGACAAGGTCGAGGGGCCGCTGAACCGGGTGGACATGGGCTCGGCGGTGCCGGAGGCGGCGGAGCTCGCCGACACCACGCTGAAGAGCACGCACGAGGAGGTGCAGGCCGCGATCGCGGCCGCCGAGGAGTCCCAGGCTGGGGCCCCCGGACGTACGACGGGCACCGGGACCGGAACCGGACCGGTCGAGCCCAGCAACGGGGCTGGTGAGGCGCCACAGCGGTGACCCTGTGGCAGATGGCCGCGGTGCTGCTCGCCGGAGTGGCCGCGGGCACCATCAACACCGTGGTGGGGTCGGGAACGTTGATCACGTTCCCGACCCTTCTCGCGATGGGGGTGCCGCCGGTGACGGCGAACGTGTCCAACACCGTGGGCCTGGTGCCGGGCTCGATCTCCGGGGCGATCGGCTATCGGCGTGAGCTCGACGGCCAGCGGAGCCGGGTGCTGCGGCTGGGGACGGCCTCCCTGCTCGGTGGACTGCTCGGTGCGGTGCTGCTGCTGAAGCTGCCGTCCGACGTGTTCGGCGCCGTGGTGCCGGCGCTGATCGCGCTGGGTTGCCTCCTCGTCGTGTTCCAGCCGGCGATCTCCCGGCGGGTGTCGGCACGCGCCGGCCGACGCGGCGGCATCCCCGAGCACGGCGGCGCCTGGGTGTGGGTGCTGGTGCTCGCGACCGGCATCTACGGCGGCTACTTCGGCGCCGCCCAGGGAGTACTGCTGATGGCGGTGCTCGGGGTCGGGCTTCAAGAGACCCTGCAGCGCAACAACGCCACCAAGAACGTGCTGGCGGCCATCGTCAACGGGGTGGCCGCCGTGCTCTTCCTGTTCGTCGCGCACGTCGACTGGCGGGCCGCTGTTCTCATCGCGATCGGCTCCACCATCGGCGGCCAGATCGGCGCCCGGGTGGGCCGCAAGCTGCCGCCGCTCGCGCTGCGCGTCGTGATCGTCGCGGTCGGCGTGTTCGCGCTGGTCAAGTTCCTCGTGGCCCCGTGACCGGGTCGCTGCTGGTCGCCGGCACCACCTCCGACGCCGGCAAGAGCGTGCTCACCACCGGGCTGTGCCGCTGGCTGCACCGCCAGGGCGTGCGGGTGGCGCCGTTCAAGGCCCAGAACATGTCCAACAACTCGATGGTCACCGCCGACGGCGCCGAGATCGGGCGCGCGCAGTGGATCCAGGCGCTGGCCGCCGGGGCCGAGCCAGAGGCGGCGATGAACCCGGTGCTGCTCAAGCCCGGCTCTGACCTGCGCAGCCACGTGGTGCTGATGGGCCAGCCGTTCGGCGAGCTGGACGCCTCGGCGTTCGGGTCCGCGCGGCCTCGGCTCTCGGAGGCGGCCTACGCGGCGTACGACGACCTGCGCGGGCGGTACGACGTGGTGGTCTGCGAGGGCGCGGGCAGCCCCACCGAGATCAACCTGCGCGAGCACGACTTCGTGAACATGGGACTCGCCCAGCACGGCGGCATCCCGACCGTCGTGGTGGGCGACATCGACCGCGGCGGCGTGTTCGCCGCGATGTACGGGACGTTGAAGCTGATGCCGGCCGACGACCAGGCGCTGGTGGCCGGGTTCGTCGTGAACAAGTTCCGCGGCGACCGTGCCCTGCTGCAGCCGGGCATCGAGATGATCGAGCGGGCCTGCGACCGGCCGGTGCTCGGCGTGGTCCCGTGGCTGCCGGACCTGTGGATGGACTCCGAGGACAGCCTGGCGCTGCCGCCACCGCGCGACCTGGTCTCCGGCCCGGTCCTGCGGGTGGCCGTGTTGCGCTTCCCGCGGATCTCGAACTTCACCGACGTCGACGCGCTCGCCGTGGAGCCGAACGTGGACGTGTCGTTCACCGACCGGCCGGCCGAGGTCCGGGAGGCCGACCTCGCGGTGCTGCCCGGGTCGCGGGCCACGCTGGTCGACCTGGCCTGGTTGCGGGACCGCGGCCTGGCGGACGCCGTGGTCGAGCGGCACCGCGCCGGCCGGCCGGTGCTCGGGATCTGCGGCGGCTTCCAGATGCTGGGGAGGCGGGTCGCCGACCCGGACGCGGTGGAGTCCGCCGCGCCGGCGTCCGCGCCGGGCCTGGGGCTGCTGCCCGCGAGCACCCGGTTCCTGGCCGGCAAGGTGCTGGGACGGCCGCGCGGGAGCGCGTGGGGGGAGCCGGTGACCGGCTACGAGATCCACCACGGTGCGGTCGACGTACGCGGAGGTGACCCGTTCCCTGGGGGCTGCGCGGCCGGCGCCACCTGGGGGACGCTGTGGCACGGGCTGCTCGAGTCGGACGGGTTCCGGCGCCGGCTGCTCACCGAGGTGGCCGCCGCGGCCGGCCGGTCCGACTGGATGCCCTGCCCGGGCATCTCGTTCGCCGGGCATCGCGAGGCCCGGCTGGAGGCACTTGCCGTCGCCGTCGAGGCGCACCTGGACACGGCGGCGGTGGCCCGGCTGCTCGACCTGTGAAGGCGCTCAGGCGGTGAACGTCAGGGCGCGCAGCCGCTCAAGGAGGCTGCCAACGTCGCTGCCACCGCCGCCGTTGCCCCAGGGGTCGGGCACCCGGCCGTAGAGCCACAGCAGCACGTTCGCCGGGTCCACGTGCCCTCCCGCGACCGGAAGGTCGGCCGCCACCAGGTCGGTGACCTGGGTGCCGTTTGGGACTCGCCGCCACGTGACCATGCCCGGTGTGGGCCCGTCCTCGATGAGCCAGACCGGCGACTGCCTGTCGCTGACGCAGGCACAGAACCACACGGCCCCGTCCAGCGCCGGTCGCGGCGGCTCCGCGGGATCGGCCTCCGTGGACATCGAGAAGCTCAAGAACTCCTCTACGGCGTCCATGGCGACGTCGGGCTCGATCTGGAGCCGCTGTCCCGCCGCGTGGGCCGCGTCCCAGTGGTGCACCACGGCCTCTTGCACCTGGTGGCGGGTGATGAACGCGACGTCGTGCTGCTTCGGCGCCCAGGTCCAGCACTCCGCGTCCTGGTCGGCTGCGCGCAGCACCTCGACCAGCCGCCGCGCACCCTTCTCGACGGTCGCCACGAGCTCATCGTCGGCGGGGCGGGTGGGGCGTCGGGACTCGTCCGGGGGCGAGTCCGCGAGCTCTTCGGCGATGGTGGCCCAGAACCAGTGCACCTCGGTCACGTGCCAGACCAGGTCGGCAACCGACCAGCCGGGGCAGTGCTCCACCGGGGCGTCGAGGTTGCCGCGGGCGGCCTCGGCGAGGCCGCGGCTGTGCTGCTCGATGGCGGCGAGGCAGGCCTCGCGGCTCAGGGTGGTGTCCGTCGACGTCATTCGGCCACCGTAGTGGCTGCCTCCCCCCGTTCGCGGCGCTCCGAGCCGCGCACGAAGCCGTCCAGCCAGCCGGTGATCTCCGCGAAGACGCGGGTCCGCACCGGGAGCCGCGACAGGGTGACGTCGTGGATCGCGCCCGGGATCCGCACCATGGTCACGTGGTCGCCGAGCTTGGGCGCCCACTTCCGGATCTGCTCCACGTCGAGCACGATGTCGTGGCAGTCGACGGTGTCGTCCCAGACCTTCGGGAAGGCGCTCGCCCCGGAGGTCAGCACGAGCACCGGCGCGTCGAGGTCCAGCCCCCGGTGGGCCCGCGCGTGCCCCCGTCGTACCGCCCGAAGCCAGCCGGCGTACACCGGCCAGCTCTCCAGCGGCTTCCACGCGAGGTCGAAGCTCCACTCGCCGCGGTGGTCGCAGTGCAGGCTCTGGGCGTACAGCCCGGAGACCTCGCGCGGGATGGTCAGGTACGGGCGGCGCGCGCCGATCTGGTCGATGGCCTTGGTGGCCGCGGTGCGCAGCAGGACGCTGGCGCGCAGGTCCAGCCAGGGCGAGTTCAGTACCACGCCCGCGAGCCGTACCCGGCGGTCGTGCGCCCACAGCGGCGCGATGAGGCCGCCGGTGGAGTGCGCGGACACGATTACCTGGTCGTGCCCGTCCCGGTCGCGGATCCGGCGCAGTGCCTCGTCGAGCTCGGCGTAGTAGTCGCGCAGGTCCAAGACGAAGTTCGGGGTCTGGTGGGGGCGCAGCGAGCGGCCGTACTTGCGCAGGTCCAGGGCATAGAAGTCATACCCTTGCCCGACCCAGTAGTCGGCGGCCGGGGTTTGGAAGAAGTAGTCGGCGAACCCGTGCACATGAAGCACCGCACCGCCGGTCGGTCGCTCGGCCCGGCGCGACACCAGGGTTGCGACCACTTCTCCCTCGTCGTCGTCGGGCAGCGGGAGCGTCTCGGCGAGGTACGGCTCGCCCAGCACGTCGACGGCGGGAGCCGGATCGCTGCTGAGGGACATGGGGTGATTGTGCCCGATGCTGCGCGGTCTCGCCCGCCAGGTTGCGGCCCCGCCGATGCCGAGACGAAACAGTGGTCACAGATGACATCTATTCGCTCACGATGATGTCGTCCGTGACCACTTTCTCGGGTCCCCGGGTGCGGTCACCTTGACCTGGAAAAGTGGCGGCAAACGACGGGTTCGCTGCGGTGGATCGTGTCGTTTCCCGCCACTTTCCGTGGGTTGCGTGTCGGCTGCCTCGGCCACGCTCCGGCCGGCCGGCCTTCGTCCACAGTCCCGCGTTCGGGGGATAGCCGGGTCCGCCGGACCTGAGTAGGTTGCCCAGCATGCGCCCGGTTCGGGCGGATCCTGGAAGCCGATCGGGGGAGTCTGGGTCGTGACAGCAGGGGTACGGCGCCGGCGCGACTGGCCGCCAGCTGTCGCTGCCCTCGCGATGGTCCTGGTCAGCGCCTGTAGCGCCAATCCGGAACCGGCTCCGTTGCCCCGGTCCTCGACACCAGTCGAGACGACCACCGGCACGCTCAGCCCGGCCAGTGATCCGGTTGCCAGCCCGACTGGTCCGCCGACCATCCCGGCCGCTGCACAGGGGAGGGGCGCCCGGTCGGCCAAGGCGTTCGTGCGCTACT
>DASTWW010000188.1:0-5062 GCA_035765755.1 Nocardioidaceae bacterium | reverse complement strand
TCGAACTTCCCCTCCGAGCTCAACCAGCTGTTCAAGGGCCTGGAGAACAAGGGCAACCCGTGGAACATGAGTCCGAACGCCCGGATGGACTGGGCCAAGGACCTGCCCTTCGAGGTCAAGCAGGTCGGCACCGATGTCGAGGACCTCTCGGAGGTCGAGTGGCTGTTCTGGGTGGGCTGCGCCGGCGCGTATGAGGACCGGGCCAAGAAGACCACACGCGCGGTCGCCGAGCTGTTGAACATCGCCGGTGTGGACTTCGCGGTGCTCGGTGACGGGGAGACCTGCACCGGCGACCCGGCCCGCCGCTCCGGCAACGAGTTCGTCTTCCAGCAGCTGGCCATGCAGAACGCCGAGGTGCTCACCGAGACGAGGGCCAAGAAGGTCGTGGCCACCTGTGCGCACTGCTTCAACACGCTGAAGAACGAGTACGCCCAGCTCGGCGTCGAGCTCGAGGTGGTGCACCACACCCAGCTGCTCAACAAGCTGGTCCGCGAGGGCCGGCTGACCCCGGTCGCCCCAAGCGCAACCGGAGCCGGCGACCGTGACGGGAGTGCAAAGCGCATTGTCACGTATCACGATCCTTGCTACCTGGGCCGGCACAACCAGGTGTACTCCCCGCCGCGCGAGCTGCTCAGCGTGATCCCGAACGCCGAGGTGCGCGAGATGCCGCGCAACAGCGAGCGGTCCTTCTGCTGCGGCGCCGGCGGCGCCCGGATGTGGATGGAGGAGAAGCTCGGCGAGCGCATCAACGTCAACCGCACCACCGAGGCCGTGGAGACCGGCGCCAAGCAGATCGCCACGGCCTGCCCGTTCTGCCGGGTGATGCTCTCCGACGGGCTGACGGCCAAGCAGGCCGACGGCTCCGCCGGCGAGGACGTCGAGGTGCTCGACGTGGCCCAGCTGCTGCTCGCCGGCGTCAAGCGGGGTCAGGCCGGCGGGGCTGCGGCACAGCCGGCCCCGACCGACACCGTTCACGCCGAGCCGACCGCCGGGGACGCGACCCAGGGCCAGGAGACGGTCACCAGGACCGAGGAGGTCGGCGCCAACGCGGCCGCCGGCGAGACGGTCGCCGCGGGCGCCGAGCCCGAGCAGACCGAGGGCCCGCAGGGCGGGTCGGAGGAGACCGGGTCCATGGAGAGCCAGCCGGCCGGCGAGGCAGCGGACACCCGAGACGAGGACACCCAGCAGGCCGACCGCTGACCCGTCGAGCGGTCACCCGCGCGGCATTGAGTGGCCGCCGGCGCGGCATGTCAACGTTGTGGCCGCCCCTCGTCGTACGCGCACCACACCCAGACCCCACCGTCCAGAGCCCAAAACTGCAGGTTCGTGCAACCGCAAATTCCTGAACCCTCACAGTCATGGACAATCGCCCCTTCTCGGGGCGAAATTGAGGCCCCCGCACCCACGAGGAGCCTCGATGAGAAGAACACTGCTGGGCTCGGCGATCGCCGCCGCAGCCCTGGCGGTCGCCGGCCTCGGCGCCGCCGTCCCATCCGCCAACGCCGCCCAGACGTCCGCCCAGCGGCTGCACCCGACCCGGGTCTGCCACGCGGTGCTGTCCCGGGGCCAGGCCAACTGCCACGCCATGCTGATGGTCAGGCCCGACGGCAGCGTCCAGAGGTCCAGCACGCCGCCGTCCACGGCGCTGACGCCGGCCCAGCTCCAGGACGCCTACAACCTCACCGGGCTCAGCTCCGGCGGACGGACCGTCGCCATCGTCGACGCGTACGGCTACCCGAGCCTGGAGCAGGACCTGGCCACCTTCCGCAGCCACTTCGGCCTTTCCGCCTGTACGACGGCGAACGGCTGCCTGACGATCATGGACCAGAACGGCGGCACCAACTACCCGCGCACCGACGTCGGCTGGGACCAGGAGCAGGCCCTCGACGTGGACGCGGTGTCCGCGGCCTGCCCGGACTGCAAGATCCTGGTCGTCCAGGCCTCCACCAACTCCTTCGCCAACCTGGGACAGGCGGTGATCACCGCCTCGCAGCAGCCCGGCGTGGCCGCCATCTCCAACAGCTACGGCGGCAGTGACGCCGCCGACTCCACGTACGGCAGCTACTACGACCACCCGGGCATCGCGGTGACCGCGTCCACCGGCGACAACGGCTACCAGGGCGGCAGCTACCCGGCCGACTCCTCCTACGTGACCGCGGTCGGCGGAACCACGCTGAGGCAGGCGAACGGGACCTCCCGCGGCTGGTCGGAGAGCGTGTGGAGCGGGGCCGGGTCCGGCTGCTCGGCGTACAACGCGGCGCTGGCCGCGGCGGCAGGCTTCGACACCGGCTGCAGCATGCGGGCGATGGCCGACGTGTCGGCGGCCGCGGACCCGAACTACGGCGGGCTGGCCGTCTACTACCCGGCCAACCGACGCTCCTCCACGTGGGGGCAGATCGGCGGCACCAGCGAGTCCTCGCCGATCATCGCCTCGGTGTACGCGCTGTCCGGGAAGACCAGCGGCTACGCGAACGCGATCCCCTACTCCAACCCGGGCGCGCTGTTCGACGTGACCAGCGGAAGCAACGGCAGTTGCCCCACGACGCAGTGGTGCAACGCCCGCAACGGCTGGGACGGGCCGACCGGCCTCGGCACCCCGAACGGGGCCGGCGCCTTCTGACCCGCCAGGGCCCATACGCTGGGCCCCGACAGGGGCCGCTCGTCTCGGGCGGCCCCTGTTGCATGCCATCCGACACCCGGATGACGTCGCCGAGCCGAGCACTGACACCAGATGACGCCGGACGACGCCACGCGCGACGTCAGAAAGGTGTTGACATGACATCACAGTGATGTCACAGTGGTGGCCATGGACATCACCCCCTACGTCGAGAGCCTCCGCCGGGACCTCACGGCCGCGGCCGAGGCCGGCGGCCCCGAGGCGAAGGCCGCCGCGGAGCGGCTCGCCCTGGCCCTCGACCCCGCCGTCCGGCTGGCGCTGATGGACGCGCTGTCCCAGGCGGCCGCCGAGATCACGAACGAGCTCGGCGCCGGCACCGTGGACGTCCGGCTGAAGGGTCGGGAGCCACAGTTCGTGGTCGACGTACCCACCATGCCGCTCCAGGCGCCCGCGGCGCCGAAGGCCCCCACGGCACCCCACGCCCCGGCACCGCCCGAGGACGAGGAGGACGAGGACGGCAACGTCGCCCGAATCACCCTCCGCATCCCCGAGTCGGTCAAGTTCAAGGCCGAGGAGCTCGCCGCCAAGAGCGGGCACTCGCTCAACAGCTGGCTGGTCAACCTGGTCCGCGCCGCCACCCGCGAGCACGCGATCAACGTCGACATCGACCTGTCCAGCATCCCCTACTTCGAAGGCCTGGGCACGCGCTCGGGCCGCCGGACCCAGCGGCGGATGACCGGCTGGATCTGACCCCGATACCACCACCGCACCGACCGGCGGCGCCGGCTCGGTAGCCCAGCCTGCGCACGGAAGAAGGCACCCATGCAGAACATCTTCTCCACCCCCGGCCCGGCGTCGCTGTACGTCGAGATCGGCTCCGGCGACGTCGCCGTACGCGCCGAGGACACCGACCGCACCGTCGTCGACGTCGAGGGCAAGTTCGCCGACGAGGTCGTCGTGGAGCAGCGCGGCACCGAGATCGTCGTGATCGCCCCGAAGCACCACAGCGGGCTGTTCGGCAGCAACGACCTGCAGGTCCGGGCCACCGTGCCGACCGGCAGCGACCTGGCCACCAAGCTCGGCTCGGCGGACGTGAGCGCCGCAGGTCGGCTGGGCGCGGCCCGGATCCGGACCGGCTCGGGCGACGTACGCCTCCAGGACGTCGCCGAGGAGGTGGTCGTCGAGACCGGCTCGGGCGACCTCCTGGTCGACTCCGCCGGCGGCGAGCTGCGGGTCAAGTCCGGCTCCGGCGACGTCGCGGTCACCCACCTCGGCGGACCGGGCAGCGTCTCCACCGGCTCCGGCGACGTTGAGATCGAGACCGCCGACGGCCCGGTGGCGGTCAAGTCCGGCTCGGGCGACCTGCGGGTCCGTGACGCGCGCAACGGCGTCGAGCTCGGTACGGCGTCCGGGGACCTCCAGGTCGACCGGCTGCACCGCGGCCGGCTGACTGCGAAGAACGTGTCCGGCGACATCCACGTCGGCGTCCCGGCCGGCATCCCGGTCTGGACCGACATCACCTGCATGACCGGGTCCGTCTCGAGCAACCTCGAGGGAGCCGGCCAGCCTGGCGAGGGCCAGGACTACATCGAGCTGCGGGCCAAGACGGTCAGCGGCGACATCACCTTGGAGCAGCTGTGAGAACCGAAATTGGGGGTGCTCGATGAGAGTGTCATGGCTGTGGAACGGCCTGGACGACGACCCCGCCCCGAGCGAGGCGACCCGCAGAACCGAGCAACGGCGATCAGGCGACGCACCCGCCCGGCGTCACACGATGGCTAGCAGGAACAGCAGAGACAAGGACCTACGCGATGACTGAACGGGACTACTTCTTCGACAAGGCCGTGCCGAGGATCATCGAGGAGCGGATCGCGGTCCGGCAGCGTGCGCAGATGCCCGGCCCACGCCGACACCCCCGCCGGGCGATCGCCCGGGGGCTGCACCACCTGGCCGACCGCATCGACAACTGATCCACCGAACGGCCGACCTCCACAGACCCAGGGCCGCCGCCTCACCACCGTGGGCGGCGGCCCTGCCGTGTCCTCACACCTCGGTGCGATGGAAGTTCAGGTAGGACCGCGACGGTGTGGGCCCGCGCTGCCCCTGGTAGCGGGAGCCGTACTTCTCCGAGCCGTACGGGTGCTCGGCCGGCGACGACAGCCGGAAGAAGCACAGTTGGCCGATCTTCATCCCCGGCCACAGCTTGATCGGCAGCGTCGCCACGTTGGACAGCTCGAGGGTCACGTGCCCGGAGAAGCCGGGGTCGATGAAGCCGGCGGTGGAGTGCGTGAGCAGCCCCAGGCGGCCGAGGGAGGACTTGCCCTCCAGCCGGGCGGCCACGTCGTCGGGCAGACTGACCACTTCGTACGTCGACCCGAGCTCGAACTCGCCCGGGTGCAGGATGAACGGCTCGTCGTCCTCAGGGTGCACCTGCCGGGTCAGGTC
>DASTWW010000187.1:0-21745 GCA_035765755.1 Nocardioidaceae bacterium | reverse complement strand
GACGCGCTGCTGCGCGCCGTACCGTCGGTCACCGAGGGCCGCCCGACCCTGCTCATCGACGCCGAGTACGGCGGGGCGCACGTCGCGACCGCCCGTGACGGCGGCGTCGCCATCGCGATGCCGGTGGAGGTGAGCGGGCGGCGGGAGCTGCGGTTCGAGTACGACGGGGACTTCAGTGCGGTGGTCGACCGGTACGCACCCGACTACGCCAAGGTGCTGGTCCGCTACAACCCCGACGGCGACCGGCGGATGAACGCCCGGCAACGCGCCCGCCTCGGTGAGCTCGCCGGCTGGCTGGAGGACCGGCCGCAGCAGCTGATGCTGGAGCTGCTGGTCCCGCCGGAGCCGGCGCAGCTGGCCGCGCTCGGCGACGACCAGGGCCGGTACGACCGCGAGCTGCGCGCCGGACTGACCGCGCGCGCGATCTCCGAGATCGCCGCCGAGGGGCTGCGCCCGGCGCTGTGGAAGCTGGAGGGACCCGAGTCCCCGGCCGACGCCCAGCGGATCAGCGCCGCCGTCAACGAGGTCGACCCCACGGCCGGATGCCTGGTCCTCGGCCGCGGCGCCGACTCCGCCGCGGTGCAGCGGTGGCTCACCACCGCCGCCGGCACCCCGGGCTTCACCGGCTTCGCCGTCGGCAGGACGGTGTGGTGGGAGCCGTTGCGGTCATACGTCGCCGGCGGAGCCCGGGACGCAGCGGTCGAGGCGATCGCGCACAGCTACCTCGAGCTGGTGGCTGCCTACCGCGCGGCACAGCACGACTCCTGAGGCAAGAGGTAGGTGAACGATGAACAGAAAGCACCTCATCGCCGGAGCCACCGCGACCCTGGTGGCGGTGGCACCACTGACCGGGACCGTGTCTGCCACAGCCGGGTCTGCGAGCGCCACATCGTCGGCGGCGCGGCAGGTCCATCGCGTGGTGGTCGGCCCGCACGGCTCGGATGACGCCGCGGGCGACGCGGCCCACCCGCTGCGCACCATCGCGGTGGCGGTCGACCGGCTCGGCGCGGACGGCGGCACCGTGCTGCTGCGCGGGGGCGTGTACCACCAGCGCGTCCGGCTGGTCGCCAGGCGCCACCTCACCCTGCGACCCTTCCCGCACGAGCACCCGGTGCTGTCCGGCGCCGGCCTGAGGCCACCGACGGGCAAGCGCACCGGGATGGTCGAGATCGCGCGCAGCCGGGACATCGTCGTACGCGGACTGGAGATCACCGGCTACCGCACCAGGAAGCTGAACACGGTCCCGGTCGGCGTCTACGTGCACGGACACGACCTCAACGTGCGGATCCTGCACAACCACGTCCACGACCTCGGCAACGACAACAACACACTGGGCAGCTTCGACATCAACGCCCATGGCATCGCGGCGTACGGCGACGACGCCAACCGGCCGATCCGCGGACTGGTCATCGCTCGCAACCAGGTCGACAATCTGCACCTCGGAGCGAGCGAGAGCGTGGTCGTCAACGGCAACGTGGCCGGCTGGCGGATCACCGGCAACCACATCCGCGACAACGACAACATCGGGATCGACGCGATCGGCTTCGAACCCACGCTCCCCGGGAAGGCCCGCTACACCCAGCGCAACCGGGCCCGGCGCGGAGTCATCGTTGGCAACCTCATCCAGCGGATCCGCTCCCAGGGCAACCCGGCCTACTGGGAGGACGGCTCCTGGTGCAACTGTGCCGACGGGATCTACATCGACGGCGGCTCCCACATCCGGGTCGCCCGCAACCGCGTCGCCGACAGCGACATCGGCATCGAGGTGGCCGCAGAGAACCCGCGGGGCACCGCCGACCACGTCCTCGTGCGGCGCAACCGGGTGACCGGGAGCCTCTTCACCGGCATCACCACCGGTGGCTACTGCAACGGCGCGAAGGACTGCGGCGGCGTGCGCACCGGCTCGTCGCACGACAACGTCTTCACCGGGAACTGGCTGCGCGACAACAACCGGCTCGACGACGGCTCGCCGGAGCTGCTGGTGCAGTACTACGCCTACCGGAACACGTTCACCCACAACACGCTCATCGCGACCAACACCGGGCACGTGGTCTATGGCACCGTCCCGGGCGGCGGTAGCGCAGGGGTGCCGGGCAAGCCGGCCAACCACAGCGACTACAACCACTTCCAGGCCCGAGGCGCCGGCCCCGGCCAGCTGGAGCTCGGCTGGCGCGGCAGGACGTACACCGGGGCTCGGAGCTACGTGAGCGCCACCGGGCAGGATCGGCACAGCACCTTCCGCTGACCGGGCATGCATATCTGCTCGCCAGCGGTGCACGGTGTCGCTAGCCTGACCGGATGCAGGTGAGGGTGAGCCTCCTGGCCGACAGTCCCGCCTCCATGCAAGCGGTGGCAGACATGCGCTGGCGGGAGTGGGGACACGCTCCCGAGCCGGAGGACCCGGACTGGTGGCTCGAGACCACGGTCCGGGAAGCCGGCCGGGACGCGCTGCCGGTCACGTGGGTCGCCTGCGACGACGCCGGCGACACCCTGGGCGCGGTGGGCCTGGACCTCTACGACCTGGACGAGCGGCGCGAGGTCAGCCCCTGGGTGACGGGCATGATCGTCCGCCGTGACCTCCGAAACCGCGGAGTCGGCCGGGTCCTGATGCAGCACCTGGAGCAGTGGGCGGCCGAGCACCAGATCGTCGAAGCATGGGTCGGCACCGACCTGGCCGCCGGCTTCTACCGTCGCTGTGGTTGGAGCCCACGGGAGGTCTTCACGACGAACGCGGGGCAGGAGATGACCGTGCTGTACAAGCGCCTGCGCTGACGAGCCCGGCCGGCTTGTGGACGAGCGACGACGCGTTGCGGTCATCTGCGCGATCGTTGGCGGCCATGAACACGAGGAGGCACGAGGGAGACCGTGACCACCCCGGCTGCCCGTCGCACTGGGTCGTCGGCCCAGACGGGCGGTCCATCATCGTCTGGCAGCTGCGCGACGGCGAGTACGTCGAAATGGTGCGCGCCGCGGGCACCGAGCAGATCACGGTCGACGCACCGTACCCAGTGACCATTCAGCCGGCCGCACTGCTCGTACCAGTCGGAAAGCGCTCAGCTCCGTTCCTTCTCCAGTTGCTCCCAGAAGCGCAGAGCGGCGTATTCCAGCTCCAGGCCAAGGCGCAGCGGCACCATCCGGTCCGCAATGTCTTTGCGCTTCCCGAACCGTCGGCGCATCTCCTCGTATTCCGCGATCCGTTCCTGGTGCTGGCTGACCTGTTGGCGTGCCAGAGCAAGAACGTCGTCCTGCTCCGCGAACTCACCGAAGAACAACTTCAGCTCCGCCACGTCGCGCACCTGCAGCTGCTCGTTGGTGGGCTCGGCGAGCCACTTCCGCAACGCCGCCATGCCCGCCTGGGTGATCGAGTAGGTCTGTCGACGTCGCCCGTCTGTCTCGCTCTCCAGGCTCAGCAGTCCGGCCTCGACGAGGCGCTTCGGCTCTGAGTAGAGCTGCGCGTGCGGAAACGGCCAGAAGTAGCCGACGGAGTGACCGACGGCCCGCTTGAGGTCGTAGGAGGTTGACGGTCCCCGCATCGCCACCATGCCCAGGACCACGTAGGACGTGGGCGTCAGTCTCACCGTTGACATGGTCCAGATCATATCGTAGCGTCCCATGCATGCGAACCATACGATCTGGTTCGGACGATATGGAGTAGAGGATGGATCTGGCTACCGCGCTCCGCTGGACGACAGAACGGTATCCCCATCGCCGAGCGGTCGGCGGTCCGGAGCCGATGACCTACGCGGAGTGGGACGCGCACACCGAGCGGATCGCCCACGCGTTGCATGCGCTGGGAGCTCGGCAGCACAGCCGGGCGATCTTCATGCTCCAGGGCGGTGAACCCTTGGCGTCGCTGCATCTCGCGGCGCAGAAGGCACAGGTCACTTCACTACCCCTGTCGACCCGCTTCGGACCTGATGAGCTCGCCTACTGCATCGGTGACTGCGAGCCCTCGCTGATCGCACTCGACGAAACGACGCACGATCTGGTCATCACCGCGCTCGACGCGGTCGAGAAGCCACCGACGCTGGTGTGGGCGGGCCGGCCGGAACAGGCACCGACCGGCATGGTGTCCCTGGCACGAGCCGCGTCCCGCGCACCGTCCGGCCGAGTCCCGGGCGCGCCGGACGAGCAAGACGTGAGCGTCATGCTCTACACGTCCGGAACCACCGGGCGACCCAAGGGCGTGCCTCGCACGCACCGCGCTGAGCACTCCGCCGCGTTGGCCCATCTCGTCCAGACCGGCCACGCTCCTGGTGAGGTCACCCTCGGCGTCATGCCGCTGTTCCACACCATGGGGCTGCGCACACTCTTGGCCAGCGTCCTCGCCGCAGGCACCTGGGTGCCGCAGGCCAAGTTCGAGGCAGAGCAGTCGCTGGAACTGATCACGTCGGAGGCGGTCAGCGCGCTCTACCTCGTGCCGACGATCTACTGGTCGCTGATCCGGACCGGCCGCCTGAACGAGGCCACGAGCCTGCAGAAGCTCGCGTATGCAGGCGCCTCCATGACGCCGACGCTCGCGACGCAACTGGCTGGCACGGTTCGACCCGAGCGCTTTGTGAACCACTTCGGCAGCACGGAGATCTACACCTTCACGATCGGTCCGGACAGTGCCGGCAAGCCCGGCTGTGCCGGAAGGGCGGGCATCTTCTCCCGGGTCCGGTTGGTGGACCCGGACCCCGCCGCCTCCCCTGACCAGGTCGTCGCGGAGGGTGAACAGGGTCAGGTGGCTGTGTCCATGGACAGCCCGGAAGCCTTCCGGGGCTACTGGAACCGTCCCGACGCAGACGCGAAGGCGATTCGCGATGGCTGGTACTTCACCGGGGATCTCGCGACCTGTGACTCCGATGGTGACCTGTGGGTGGCCGGTCGCGTGGACGACATGATCAACTCAGGCGGCGAGAACATCTACCCGGAGGAGATCGAGAACGCTCTCGCCCGTTGCCCCGACGTGGCTGAGGTGGTGGTGGCCGCAACCCCGCACGACAAGTGGGGGCAGGCGGTGACCGCGTTCGTGGTCGGCACCGCCGGGGATACCCCGCAGGACACCTTGGAAAAGGTGGACCGCTTCGTCAAGGAGGGCTCCGGCCTGCCTTCGATGAAGCGTCCGAAGCGGATCGTGATCGTGGAGCAGGTACCCAAGTCCGCGGTCGGCAAGATACTGCGGCGCAAGCTCACCGGCGGCGAGTACGACGCACGCGCGGACTCCTCTGAGGCGGCGACACGATGACCCAGCTGGCACGCATCGAGGACGCGGCGCTGCTCACTGGCCAGGGCCGATTCATGGACGACCTGGATCCGCTGCCGGGCACGTTGGTGGCGGCGATCGTACGCAGCCCCCACGCGCACGCACGCATCCGCGCGGTGAATCTTGATCGCGCTCGCAACCACCCGGGTGTGGCGGCGGTGATCGGGCCGGACGAGATCCTGGACACGCTTCGCCCGTTCCCTCTCTCGGTCAAGGCGCCCACGCCCTACTACCCCACCGCCACGGACAAGACTCGGTTCGTCGGGGAACCGGTCGCGGTGGTCGTGGCAGCTGACCGGTACGTCGCCGAGGACGCGGCCGAGCTGGTGGAGGTGGACTATGAGCCCCTGCCGGCGGTGGTGCGCACCGACGCGGCGCTCGCCGCCGACGCTCCACGGCTCCACGAGCAGGCAGACAGCAACGTCGCCACCGACCGGACCTTCACGTTCGGCGATGTCGATGACGCGTTCTCGTCGGCTCCGCACGTGGTGCGTCGCAACTACTCGTTTCCGCGCTACTCCTCCACGCCGATGGAGTGCTACGTCGTGGTGGCCGATTGGAGGGATGGGACCGACGGCCCCGAGGTCACTGCTCACGCGAACTTCCACGGGCCTTTCTCGATGGCGCCCGTGGTCGCGGGATCGCTGGGCATCCCCACGTCCTCGCTCCGGCTCGTGGTGCCCGGGGACATCGGTGGCAGCTTCGGCATCAAGGCTGCGGTCTACCCCTACATCTCCCTGATGGCGGTGGCCAGCAAGTACGCCGGACGTCCGGTCCGCTGGACCGAGGACCGCCTCGAGCACCTGCTCGCCAGCTCCTCCGGGTCGGACCGGTTGATGAGCTTCGAGGCAGCGGTCGACGACGACGGCGTCATCTCGGCCCTCAAGGTCGACCTGATCGACAACGTGGGCGGGTACCTTCGACCGCCCGAGCCGAGCACGCTCTACCGGTGCTTCGGCAACATCACCGGAGCCTACCGGATCGACGCGGTGTCTGTCCGTGCGCGCGCAGTGGTCACCAACAAGGCACCCACTGGCCTCAACCGAGGCTTCGGCGGACAGCAGCTGTACTTCGGCCTGGAACGGCTGATCGACGACATCGCCGTGGCACGGGGCATCGACCCCGCCGAGCTTCGGCGCCGCAACATGATCACAGCGGACGCGTTTCCCTATGCAACGCCGAGCGGCGGGATCTACGACTCTGGTGACTACCACCGGGCCCTCGAGCTCGCACTGGCCAATGCGGACTACGAGCGGCTTCGCAAGGAGCAGCGCGTCGCCCGCGAGAACGGCGAGTGGATGGGCATCGGGATCGCCACGATCGTCGACCCGTCTGCCACCAACATCGGGTACGTGGGACTAGCGACCCCAGTCGAGGACCGCACTGCCAAGCGTGGCAAGTCAGGATCCACCGAGCACGTACGTGTCAGCGTGGACCCGCAAGGTGTCGTCTCGGTGCTGCTCGGCACGGTGCCCCAGGGCCAGGGTCACGCGACCGTGGCCCGGGACATCGTGGCTGCCCACCTGGGCCTTCCACCGAGCCAGGTGCGCCCGCGCGTGGAGATGGACACCGCGACCACGCCGTGGACGATCAGCTCCGGCAGCTACTCATCCCGGTTCTCGCCGCTGCTGACCAGTGCGCTGCTGGAGGCGACCGACCGCATCGCAGACACCATCAAGGTGGCGGCCGCCGTCCTGCTGCAGGCAGACCCCGCAGAGCTGGAGCTGGCAGAGGGTCAGGTGCGGGTGGCTGGCGAGCCCAGCCGTGCGGTCGCCTTCCGGCACGCGGCCGGCCTGGTGCACTGGGATCCGGGCTCCCTGCCGGACGGGGTCTCGGCCCGGCTGTACGAGGAGGCTGCGTTCACCCCACCCCAGTCGAAGGCGGCCTCGCGCACCGATCAGATCAACTCCAGTCTGTGCTACGGGTTCGTCACCGACGTGGTCGTGGTCCGCATCGAGAAGGAGACGCTGGCGATCTCCATCGAGCACGTTTCGACGGTCCATGATTCCGGGACGGTGCTGAACCCGACCCTGGTCCAAGGGCAGGTGCACGGGGCGATGACCCAGGCCCTCGGCGGCGCCTTGTTCGAGGAGATGACCTACTCCGACAACGGGCAGCCCACGGCCGGGACCTTCATGGACTACCTGTGCCCCACGATGGCCGAGTCCTGCTTCCCGCTCACCAGCGACCACCAGGAGACGCCCTCGCCGCTGACGCGCCTCGGCGCCAAGGGATGCGGTGAGGGGAGCTCGATGAGCCTCCCGGTGGCGATCGCCAACGCCGTTGCCGATGCGCTTGCGCCAGAAGGCGTGGACATCACGTCCCTGCCCCTCCACGGCAACCTGCTCCACCAGATGCTGAACACCAGAAGAGGAGACTGACATGCCGCTCACCGGAGGACAGATCCGGCTCGAGTACAGCCACGACGGTCGCGTGGCGAACCTGACCCTCGACCACGGTCGCTACAACATCGTGACCATGGAGACGCGTCAGCAGATGGAGGGCCACTTCAAGACCATCGACGCCGACGAGTCGGTGCGGGTCGTCGTGATCCGCGGCGAGGGTGAGCACTTCACCTCCGGCGGAGACATCGCCGGGTTCATGGAGGTGGAGCCGGTCGGGCTCACCGACCTGGGCCAGAACGTCACCGCCCCCGCACGAAGCCCGAAGCCTGTCATCGCCGCCATCGACGGCTACTGCTTCGGGGTCGGCCTGGAGCTGGTGCTGTCCGCGGACATCCGGATCGCCACCGACCGGTCCCGGTTCGCACTGCCCGAGATGAAGCTTGGGATGATCCCGGGCAGCGGCGGCACCCAGCGGCTGGCCCGGCTCATCGGCCTGTCCCGAGCCAAGTACCACATCCTTACCGGTGAGCGGATCACTGGGCAGCAGGCCTACGACTGGGGGCTCACTGCCCACAACTGCACGGACGCTGAGGACCTCGAGAAGCGGGTGGACGAGATCGTCACCGCGCTGCTCGGCTACTCCCCCATCGCGCTGCGCACCGCGAAGGAGGTGCTGGACAAGGGCGTCGACGGGCCGTTGTACACCGGCATCGAGCTGGAGCGGAAGGCGTACTCGATGCTGCGAGCCAGCCACGACTTCGCCGAGGGTGTGGCGGCGTTCGTCGAGAAGCGAGCGCCCAAGTTCGAGGGCCGGTGATGCTGTCGTGAAGGCGGCTCCCTTCGCCTACGTGCGCCCCGGCACGCTGGACGAGGCGGTCGCGGAGCTGGGACGCGACGGCGCGAAGGTACTGGCCGGAGGCCAGTCGCTTGTCCCCGTGCTCGCAATGAGGCTCGGCCGACCCTCCACGCTCGTCGACATCAACGCAGTGGAGGAGCTCAACCGGCTGGTCTGCCGAGATGGTTTGTTGCGTGTGGGCGCCACGGTCCGGCAACGGCACCTGCTGCGCGATGACCGCTCCGCGCAGGTGCCGCTGCTCCGACTGGCCCTGCCGTGGGTCGGGCACCGCGAGATCCGCAGCCGCGGGACGGTGTGCGGGAGTCTCGCCCACGCCGATCCATCGGCGGAGCTGCCCGCGGTCGCGGTCTGCCTCGATGCCACCTTGGTCGTAGCTGGTCCCCGTGGGGCTCGGGAGGTGCCCGCCTCGGAGTTCTTCACCGGGGCGATGTCCACCGCCGTGCAAGCCGACGAGCTCCTGACCGAGGTGCGTTTCCCCGTGGCACACCTGGGCGAGGGTTACGGCTTCGCAGAGTTCGCGCGCCGCCACGGGGACTTCGCCCTCGCGGGGGTCGCGGTCAAGGTGGTCGCCCGGAACGGCGACGTGACCGCGGCGGCGACCTGCTTCGGAGTATCTGACCGCCCGGTGCGTGCGGACATGTCAGATCAGCTGCGGCATGCACTGTCGGAGCCCGACGGCACGCCCACCGAGCACGAGCTGCGCGAGGCGCTGGCGACCGCCTGCGCCGAGCTTGCCGACCGAGTCGTCGACACCGGCGGCGACAGCCACGCCAGCCCGGCGTACCGGAGGCAGCTGGTCGCGGCCTTGGCCAGTCGCGAGCTCAGCCGCGCCTATCTGAAGTCCATCCGCACAGTGGGGAGCCACAGACCATGACCCTGCCGCAAGCTCGTGAGCACACCGAGGCCGGCCGCAACGTCGACGTGACCATGACGGTCAACGGCAGCGAGGTCACCCTGTCCCTGCCGGTGCGGGTCACCCTGTCCGACGCGCTGAGGGAGCACCTCGGGATGACCGGTACGCACGTCGGCTGCGAGCACGGCATCTGCGGCATGTGCACGGTGCTCGTCAACGGTGAGGCGATGCGATCCTGCCTGGCGTTCGCCGTCCAGCTCGATGGCGCCGAGATCACGACCGTGGAAGGTCTGGGCCGTCCAGACGACCTTCATCCGCTTCAGGAAGCCTTCGGCCGCCACCACGGGCTGCAGTGCGGGTTCTGTACGCCGGGGTTCCTCATGAGCTCCTACGACCTGCTCAGCGAGCAGCCGGAGGTCGAACGCGAAGATCTGCCTACCGAGCTGTCCGGGGTACTGTGCCGCTGCACCGGCTACCGCAACATCCTCGACGCAGTGGACGACGTCGCCAAGTCCCACCCCGCGGGGATCCCAGGGCCGAGGAACTGCGGACAGCGGACGCTGGTCGGGCGCAGCCCAGCAGGTTCGTCACAGCCGGTCGCAGCCGCGACAGATGCCGTGACTGCCGACGTGCCCCCGCCCAACGAGATCGTCCTGCCCTCCGGCCAGCCGACCATCAGCATCGACGTCGTCAGCGAGCTGTCCTCCGGGGCCCATGAAGTGGCAAAGGTGTTCAGCGACATCCACCTGCTCGCTCGCTGTCTTCCCGGCGCCGAACTGACCGAGGATCTGGCCAACGGCTGGTACCGCGGTCGAGCCGGCGTGGCGCTCGGCCCTGTTCGGCTGTCCTTCAACGGACTGGCGCAGGTGCTGGTGCAGACGCCCGACCAGATCGTCATGCGGGCACAGGGCAGCGACACCAGCGGCGGCGGCGCCCAGGCGCACATCGTGATGACGTCCCGGCAGTCGGGGACAACCACCTTGCTCCAGGCCGAGGCACAGGTCTTCCTCACCGGTCGCGTGGCTGGCTTCGGACGGTCCCTGGCCGGTGACGTGAGCAGGCGGATGTTCCAGGAGTTTGCCCACGCGGTGGACCGGGTCGCCTCCGGCGGCGAGCCCGTCCCGTCCGCTCAGGTTCCCAAGGCACTGCCCATGCTGTGGTCCGTGCTCAGCGACCGACTGCGCGAGCGAGCCCGCAAGGTCCGGAACCGGTGGGGCCGGGGAAGCTCAGCGTGAGCGGTCGCCGTCCCAGCGGCGTTCGTTGGGTACGTCGAGGCCCTGCAGATCGAGGCCCAGCAGATCGAGACTCCGTCGCACCGTGTCGTCGATGATGTCCGAGACACTGCCCGGACGGGTGTAGAAGGCGGGGACGGGAGGCATGATGATGGCCCCCGCCTCCGTCGCCTGGGTCATCAGCCGCAGGTGGTTCAGATGGAGTGGTGTTTCCCGCAGCAGCAGCACCAGCCGGCGTCGCTCCTTGAGGGTCACATCGGCGGCGCGGACCACGAGTTCCTCGTCGTAGCTGTTAGCGATGCCGGAGAGAGCGCGGACGCTGCACGGCGCGACCAGCATTCCTGCCACTCTGAAGGAGCCGCTGGAGATCGCGGCCCCCAGGTCGTAGGGCGAGTGCACGACACTTGCCCTCTTCTTCACGTCCGCCGCCGAGAATCCGGTCTCATGGCTGAGAGTGGCGATTCCCGCCTTGGTGATCACCAGGTGGGTCTCGACGCCCATCTCGTCGAGCAGGTCCAGGGCTCGGACGCCGTACTCCGCCCCGGAGGCGCCGGTGATGGCGATCACCACCCGGGTGGGCTCACTGGGCATGTTCACGCTCCGTCGCTTCGACCAGGGCAGCCAGCCTGTCCGGTTCGACAGCCGACCGCATCCGGGCGTGCTGCTCACGCCGGTCGGCCGGCGCGGTGGCATCCATGATGAGCTTCGCGGTCACCCCGCCAGGACCGGCGGAGGGGTCGAGTCCTCCGCTCCGGCAGCCGGGCAGCACCGTGATGTCGCGGTCAGCCTGGAAGCGGGTAGCCACCGCCCAGCCCACCTGCTCGTCGTCGAAGATGTCGACGTCGTCGTCGACCACGACCACGAGCTTCGCGGGGGCCAGGGCGGCGAAGACACACATTCCTGCCTGCATGGCGTCACCGGCTCGTGCCTTGCGAAGCGACACGACCGCGTGCATGCGGCAGGATCCGCCTTCCGTCATCCGCACCCCGGCGACCGGCACTCCAGACCTGCGCAGGGCCTGCGTCAGCCGCGCCTCACGGGGCACGGCGCCGAGCCAGAAGTGCTCGCGGCCACCGGAGAGGATCGTCTGTACCAACGGCCGCTCACGGCGGAAGCGTCGGGTCAGCTCGATGACAGGTGCCGGTCCCCCGGGACCGTAGGTTCTCGGGTACTCGCCGAACGGTCCCTCCTCTGCCCGGACACCGGCGCGCAGCCGCCCTAGCAGGACGACCTCGGCGCGGGCCGGCACGGGGCTGGGGTGCCCGGGCAACCGCACCACCTCGAGCGGGCGCGGGTGCAGGGCGCTGGCCACGCCGAGATCGTCGAGGTCGGCCTCCGCCGGTGACTGCGACGCGAGAGTGAGGAGCGGGTCCACACCCAGCACCAACGCGACGGGCAGATCCTCGTCGCGGGACTCGTAGTCGGTGAAGATCTCGCGCAGCCGGCCGGGGAGGAGCAATGCGCGCAGCTCTCGGGGCCCGGCGACCTGCAGCCGGTTGATGGACAGGTTCGTCAGCCCCGTCCGCGAGTCCTCCACCACGACCAGTGCCGACGTGATGTAACGACCGCCGTCGTGCTCATGCTGCACGGGCAACGGAAGGTCGGAGAGCAGGTCGGGGAGCTCTTCGTCGACCGCGGCGACGGGCGCGTCGGTGGCTGCGACCTCCTTGCACTCACCGGGTGCGGCGATCGCGGCCGCGACCCTGGCCACGACCTCGCTCTCCTCACAACCGAGGGCGTCGGCGATGTGCCTCCGCCTAGCGATCGTGTTGCCCACCAGCGGGAACGACGCGCCACGCACGTCCTCGAAGACGACGGCGCTGCGTCCGTCGTACGCCTCCAGGACCGCGCCGACCTCCTGGTCTTCTTCGACGCCGGACCGCACGCGGCGAAGGTCGCCGTTCTCCTGCAGGCGGCTCAACCACCCTCGCAGATCGGCGACCTCCGGCCACGTCTCTCTGTTGGTTGTCGTCACAACACCTCCGCTCGCTACCGCGCTTTCGATACAACCCCAAGCAGACGCGCGGCGCGATACCCGACTTCCTAGCCCTGCCATAGGCGCCGGTTATGGACGCCGGTCACCGGCCGTCGTCGGAGAACACACGGCTGGTGGTGATCAGGTGGTCGAGGAAGCGTGATGGCGCTGCAGCAAGACCTTGCGGACGCCAGACGGCGAGCAGGGTGCGAGCGAAGTCGTCCTTGAGGGGAACGACCCGCACGCCCGACTGAGCACCGCTGGAGCCGCCGCTGGCCAGGCGGGGCAGCAGGGCGACGCCCACGCCGCTCTCGACCATGCCCCACACCGTGGCCAACTGGCTGGTTTCGACGGCCACATCCGGCTCGAAGCCGGCACGGCTACAGAGCCGATCGAACAGCAGCCGGAGGCCGGAGTCTGCCTGGATCGCGACGAAGCGCTCGCCACGAAGCTCGGCGCAGTGGATGGCCTCGGCTACGGCGATGGGGTGGTTCTCGGGCATCAGCGCGACAAAGCCCTCATGAACCAGGAGATGCTCGGCGAGGTCATCACGGCTGCGTGGCTGCCGCACGATCGCCAGATCGAGGTCACCGGCAGCGACCCGACGTTCCAGCTCCGGAGACCGGCTGTGCTCGAACAGGCGGATATCGACGCCAGGATGCTGCTGCCGGAAGTCGGAGACACATCCCGGCAGAAGGCGCGCCGCGACGCTGGGCAGCGCGCCCACCGCGACTCGGCCACCCCGCAGTGACTGCTCGTCCTGCGCGCACTCGGCCGCCTGATCCAGATGGTCGAGAGCGGGCTTCACATGTGCCAGGAACGCCTCTCCTGCGCTGGTCAGCACCACCCGGCGAGCCAGCCGCTCGAACAGCTCGACCCCGAGCTCGCGCTCCAGCTTGCTGACCTGCACGGACAGCGACGGTTGGGAGAGAAACAACGCCTCCGCCGCCTTCGAGAAGCTCTCGTGCTCAGCGACGGCCAGCACGTAGCGGAGCTGGTGCAGCTGCATGACAGGCTCTCAAACTCGTCGTTGACACGGCCGGAAACCTACCCTAGCGTGAACGACCATCTCTTTCATACGATCCACTTCATACCGCTGCCGCACTCCCAACCGACGAAGCAACAGAGAGTCCCACCGAGGAGAGATCGATGAGCTCAGTTTGGGTAGTACTGGCGATGGTGGCCGGCTACATGGCGTTACTAGCAGGGATCAGCTACGTCGTCCGAAGGTCATCAAAGACATCCGAGGGCTTCACCAACGGCGGGAAGTCCTTCCCCGCCTTCCTCATCGGCTTTCTGCTGATGTCGGAGTTCATCGGCACTTCTGCAACTATCGGCACCGCCCAGTCAGCCTACGAGGTCGGGATCTCCGCAGCCTGGAACGTGGTGGCGCTCGCGATCGGGTTCGTCCTCTTCGGCCTGTTCATCGCGAAGCGGTTCCGAAAGCTCGGGCACAACACGATCTCGGGCGCCCTGGCGCACAATTACGGCAACGGAACCCGGCTTGCGACATCGGTCCTGATGACGGCCGCCCTGATGATCGTGGCGGTCGCCATCTACGCCGCCGGGGGCGCGATTTTGCACGAGCTGTTGGACATCAGCCAGAGCTGGGCCACTGTGATCATCGGCGTGCTCGCCACCCTGTACGTCGTCGTGGGCGGCATGCGTTCGGTCATCTACACGAACGTCCTCCACGCGCTGCTGAAGTTGGGCACTGTTGCATTGCTGGTCTTCGTCGGCCTGCACCGCGTTGGTGGTCTGGGTCAGCTGAGTAGCAAGCTGCCCGCCGATAGCTTCTCCCTTGACGGCGTCGGCTGGGCACAGATCTTTGCGTGGCTGATCGCCGGGATCGGCGCCATCTTCGCCACCCAGTACGTGGTTCAGGCGGTCATCACGGTGGACTCCCCCCGCCGCGCCCAGCAGGCGTCCTTCTACTCCGCACTGCTACTCATCCCCTTCGGCGTCCTAGCGGCAGTGGTCGGTATGTGCAGCACGATCCTGTACCCGAAGATCGAGTCCATCGACGCACTGCCGGCCCTGGCGGTGGACATGAACTCGGTCGCGACCGGCTTCGTGATGTGCGGGCTCACCGGTGCGATCCTCGGAAGCATCGCCGCCCTGATCCTCGGCGCATCGACTCTGATGATGCGGGACTTCTACCAGCCTTACTTCAACCGCAACGGCGACGACCGCAAAAACCTCACGTTCCTTCGCATCGCGACGTTCGTCGCCGGCGTCGTTCCGATCCTGCTGGCGCTCTACGCCGACAACGTCCTCGCCGTCACCTTCCTGGCAAAATCCCTCCGAGCCTCGCTGGCCGTCCTGGTTGTCATGATGTTCTTCAAGCCTGGATACGGGAGCCGGAAGGCGGCCATGTGGTCGATCATCCTGGCTGTTCCCGCGACGATCGGCTGGTTCCTCGCCGGTGACCCCTTCGGCATCGACAACGCCTACATCGCCGTGGCCACGCCACTGGTGGTCATGACGATCGGGCACCTCCTGCGCGGCGAGCAGCGCAACACGGCCTCGGTCCCGGCGCCTGCGGCGGAGGCACCGGCGACGTCTCCAGACGCCCAGCTCATCAGGGAGTAAGTCCCACGCGAACGAGGGCGGGTTCGCCTGCATCGTGCTCCTAGGCAACGCCCGAGGGGTTACGTCGCGGACCCGCCCTTGTCGAGTTCCCAGAGGTCAGCTCTCCTCCAGCCGGTAGACCCGGCGCGCGTTGCCGGCCGCGATCATCTCCGCGAACCGGCGCGCGTCGGGGAGGCTGAGCACGTCCTCGGCCAGCCACTTGTCGAGCAGCCGGCCGAGCGCGTCCCGGAACAGCACCGCGCCCAGGTGATGCAGCTCGGCGAGCCCGAACCCGTCCGAGGCGTAGAGCACCGACCCGAACGGCGCCAGCTCCAGCGTCTCTGCCAGTACGACGGACGCGCGCGGACCGACGTGGTTGACGGCGAGGCTGACGTCGAGCGCCACCTGCGGGAACACGCTGGCCAGGTAGCCGGCCTGGCGGTGAAACGGGTAACAGTGCAGCAGCACCACCGGCGGACCGGCCGGCAGCGCCCGCAGCAGCGGGGTCAGCCGTGACGGGTCGGACCGGTGCAGGGTCAGGTCGCTGTCGCCGAAGCCGGTGTGCACCTGGAGCGGCAACCCCAGCGGGACACAGCACCAGACCGCGTGGGCCACGAGGGTGGGGTCGTCCAACCGGACCCGGCCGGTGCGCTCGCACTCCCGGAACCAGCGACCCGCCGCCCGTCGTACCTCCGTGGCCGTCGGTGGGCTGTCGGGCAGGTCCAGCCCGACCCGGTAGGCGGCCACCGTCTTGAAGGCCACCGACCGGGACGCACGCTCGGCCAGGGCCTGCCCGATGGCCGAGCCCAGCTCGTCCGCACGGCAGCCGATTTCGGCCAGCTGCTCCACCACGTGCTCGATCCGGGTCACCACGCGGGCCCTCGCGCCCGCCAACGCACCGAGCTCGCCCAGCGAGCACAGCCCCGGCCAGGACAGCCCGGTGTCGACCAGCAGCTCCCCGACCCCGGACGCGCGCAGCAGCAGACGGGACGCCTCCCTTGCCCCGAGCGAAGCGCGTCGCTCCAAATAGGCGGACGGATCCGCGTGCGCCTCCAGGCCGAGCACCGGCGCGCACCACCGGCGCACCGCGAGGCCGACCTGGGTGTCGAGCTGCGCGCGCCCGCGACTGTGCGCCTCGGTGAGCAGCTGGGCGAACGACTCCGCATCGAGCGGGTCGAGCACGACCTCGTGGCAGTGGTGGTCGACCAGCGGGATCTCCACGAGCTCCTCGGCGATGGCCATGGGAGCTAGTAGCGCCAGCGGGTCGCCGCGACCACCTGGTCGGGCGTGTGGGCCGCGAACAGCTCGATCTCCGCACGGCGGACGGCGACGAACGCGTCGTACAGCCACTCCCCCATGGCGTCCCGAAGCAGGGTGCTCTTCTCGAGGGCGGCCAGCGACTCCTCGGCGGTGTCGGGCAGCCGCTCGACTCCGAGCCGGTGCAGCTCCTCCGGGTCCCGGAAGGCCGGGTCGCCGGTCACCTCCGGCGGCAGGCTGAGCCCCTTGGTCAGCGACGCCAGCCCGACGGCCAGCACGGCACCGACGAGCAGGTACGGGTTCGCACTCGCGTCGAAGCACTTCAGCTCCGCATTGGCGGCGGTCGCGTTCTCGCCGGTCGACCCGGTGATCAACCGCAGCGCCGCCTCCCGGTTCTCCCGGCCCCAGCAGCGGTACACCCCGGCCCAGTGCGAGGGCACCAGCCGGATCTGGCTGGCCACGCTCGGGGCGCCGATGCCGCACAGGGCCGGCAGCGCCTCCAGCAGCCCGGCCAGGACTGACTCCCCCTCGCCGGTCAGGCCGTACCGTCCCGGCCCGCCGGCGAACAGGTTGGCGCCGCCCCGGTGCACGGACACGTGCAGGTGCTGGCCGTTGCCGACGTGCCCGGCGACGACCGCGGGCGCGAACGAAGCCGCGATGCCGTGCCGCTGGGACACCGCGCGGATCGTCTCCCGCACCAGCAGCAGCTGGTCGGCGGCCCCGACCGGGTCCGTCGGCGCCGCGGACACCTCGAACTGCCCGGCGGCGTACTCCGGATGCAGCTGGAGTACGTCGACGGACTCGGCCGCCAGGGCGGTCAGGATGTCGCGGCAGTAGTCGGACAGCTCCACGATCCGGGTCATCCCGTACGCCGGCCCGGCGCAGGCCGGCACGAACTGCTCGCCCTGGTCCGACCCGACCGCCCACTCCACCTCGAAACCCATCCGGACCTCGAGGCCCGCAGCAGCAGCCTGCGCCGCAAGACGCCGCGCGAAGCTGCGCTGGCAGCCGGGGTGCTCCTCGCCGTCCTGGGTGAACCGGTCCACGGGCGCCCATGCCCACCCCGGCTGCGCCGCCAGCGGCACCAGCCGGTCCAGGTCCGGGTACAGCCGCAGGTCACCGTCCGGGCCGCCGGCCAACCTGCCGCTGGTGACGCTGTCGTCGACGAGGAACACATCGAAGACCGGGGACATGCCTGCTCCCCAGGCCGCGGCGTGCTCGAGGCCGGCGAGCGGGATCGCCTTCACCCGGGTGACGCCGGCGTTGTCCACGTAGCTGAGCGCGACCCCGTCGACCCCGTCGACGGTCAGCGTGGACGCGACCACGCGGGCCTGCTCCTCGCGAGCCTCGCGCCACCGGCCGTCCATGCCCCCTCCGCCGTCACGCGGCCGCGACCGGCCGCGGCTTGGCCACGTGCGCGGTCCGCCGGCCCACCAGGTAGAGCACCACGGCCACCAGCAGCGACAGCACCGCGATGCCGGCGACCAGGTAGAACCAGGTGCCAAAGGCGATCTGCGCGCCGGCGATGTTGATCGAGCCCTGGTTGTTCGGGATCAGCGGTGTCCACGAGCCGCTGAGCGTGGCGATCACGCCGACCAGGGTGGCCAGCCCGCCCAGCAGCGCGCTCACGTAAAACACCGCCGGGTGGGCGAGCCGGGTGGCCTGGTACTGCGGCAGGAACCTGCGGATAATGATCACCACGTCGATGAACAAGATCACCATCGACAGGCACCAGATCACCGTCACAGCGGCCTGCAGCACGTCGTACACCTTGGTCTGGGTGTCGATCGGCGAGCCGCCGCCGACACTGAACGACGGGAGTACAACGAACGCGATCAGTGTGAAGAGCACGGCGATGACCGTCTGCACCCACACCGCGTTGCTGGGCACCTTGTTCTTGTTCACCCGGCCCATCGCCTCCGGGAGCCGCTTGTCGAGACCGGAGACGAACACCAGGCGGGCGAACGAGTAGTTGTAGACCACGGTGATGAACAGGAAGAACGCCGCGAAGATCGCCGCGACCAGCTTGGCGAGCGCGCTGCCCAGTCCGATGCTGACCGCCTGCACCAGCCCGGTGATCTGCGCGGACGCACCGGTCGCCGCGGGCACGGTCACCATCACCGCCCAGGTGGCGAGCAGGTAGGCGGCCATCACCACGATCGAGCCCCACAGCAGGTACCGGGTGATGGACCTTTCGTGCTTGATCTCCACGCCCATGTTCAGCGGCACCTCGACGCCGAGCAGCGCCAAGATGACCAGGCCGAAGAAGCTCCAGTTGCCCAGGTTGATGCCGGTGCTCGACGACGGCGCCCACGCCGACCAGTTCCACGGGTCGGTGACCGCCTGGTGGCCACCGGCGAGGTACACCACGCCGGCGACGAACACCAGCGCGATCGCCAGGCCGTAGAGCACGAAGATCCCGTTGACCAGGTTCTGTGTGAGCCGGAACCGCTGGATGGCCAGGAACGCCGACAGCACGATGAAGCCGATGATGATCAGTCCCTGGTACTGCACGCCCAGCGTGCCGACCGAGCCCGGGAACAGGTAGTCGAGGAAGCTGAGCACGACGGTGCCGGTGGCCACCATCACCAGGACCCCCGGCCACCAGGCGCAGAAGCCGGCGAAGAAGCCCCAGAACGAGCCGAACGCCTTCTGGGTCCACAGGTAGATGGACCCCTCCCCCGGGAACATCAGCCCGAGCTGGCCGGTGACGATCGCCCCTGGGATGAGGAACACCAGGAAGCCGAGCACCCACCAGCCGAAGGCGGCCGGGCCGCCGCTCTGGATCACCGCCGCGTTGGTGATGAACAGGACGATCGAGACGAAGATCGCCACCATGTCGAACGAGTTGAGCACCTTCGGCAGCATGCCGCCGGCCACTCGCTCGGAGAGAAGTTCGTTGTGCGACTCCGGTCGCGCGCCCACGTGAGTCATCGGACGCTCCCTTCCGAACGACAACAGGGTAAGTCGGCGCATCCGCCGCGGCAACGGGTCGACGAGGCCGCCGAAAGGCCAGCGGGCCAACCCTCGTCAATCGGCACCCCTCGGTTCTAGAGTCGATTACGCACTCGCCGGGCCGGTGAGGGAGGCCACCGATGACCTTGTTCATCCAGACGGTGGTGAACGGCCTGCTCGTGGGTGGCCTCTTCGTCACCATCAGCATCGGATTCTCGCTGGCCTTCGGGGTCCTCGACGTCGTCGACTTCGCGGTCGGCGAGTGGGTGATGCTGGGTGCCTTCGCCGGCGTCGCGAGCACGACCTGGTTCGGGATCGACCCGATCGCCTTCCTGCCCGTGGTGTTCGTCTTCTTCGCCCTGCTCGGCTGGTTGCTCTCGCCGCTGATCTACCGGGTCAGGACCAGCCACTACGCGCGGCCGGCGCTGATGGCGCTGGCGTTCACCTTCGGCATTGCCACGCTGGCCCGCGGTTCGATGCTCACCGCGGTCGGGTTCGACCCGCGCACCGTGGACATCGGCGTCGTGAACGGCACCGTGACGATCGGCAGCCTGCACATCCCCGCGCTCCGGCTGCTGGGGTTCGCGTTCGCTGCCGTGGCGACGGCGCTGTTCATGCTGTTCCTCTACCGCACCCGCACCGGCCTTGCCGCCCGCGCGGTCGCGCAGGACAAGGAGTACGCCGGGCTGATGGGCGTCAACGTGAAGCGGGTGAGCAGCCTGGTCTACGCGCTCTACGCCGGCCTGACCGCCATGGCGGGTGTCCTCATCGGAGGCATCTACTCGATCACGGCGCAGGACGGCCCGCTGTACACGCTGCTCGCCTTCTTCGTGGTCGTCCTCGGCGGGCTCGGCTCCGTCGGCGGCGCCCTGGTCGCCGGCCTGCTGCTCGGTCTCCTGGAGGCGTTGGTCACGGTCTACGTCAGCGCCGACTACACACTTGCCGTCGTCTTCGGGGTGCTCTTCCTGGTCCTGGTCATCTCCCCGCGAGGACTGCTGCGCCGGGGGCTCGCGTGAACCGCGCCGACGCGATGGTCCCCGGCACCCGCTGGCAGCAGGCGTCCCTGCTCGTCTTCCTGGTGGTCATCGCCACCGTTCCGTTCTGGGCCGACGACTACTGGACCCGGATCTTCACCGGCGTGGCGATGTGGTCGGCGCTGGCCATGTCGTGGAACATCATGGGCGGCTACGCCGGCTACATCAGCTTCGGGCAGGTGGCGTTCTTCGGCATCGGCGCGTACACCACCGCCCTGCTGATGCAGAAGGGCCCGGGCTGGAGCTTCTTCGCGACCCTGCCGGTGGGCGCCGTGCTCGCCGGCGTCCTCGCCGTGCTGATCGGCTGGCCGGTGCTCAGGCTGCGCGGCGCCTACTTCGCGATCGCCACCTGGGCCTTGGCCGAGGCGTTCCTGCAGATCGCCACCGCGGCCGGGTTCACTGGCGGCTCCTCCGGATTGACCCTGCCGATCAACGCCAGCACGTCCTTCTTCTACTACTCGATGTTGATCCCGGCGGTCGTCACCTTCGTGCTCTGCTGGCTGCTCCTGGAGCGCTCGCGGTTCGGCTACCGGATCAAGGCGGTGCGCGACCACGAGGCAGCCGCGGAGAGCATCGGCATCGACACCAACCGGGTGAAGATCCAGGCGTTCGCCTTCAGCGCGGTCATCCCGGGCGTGTTCGGTGGCATCTACGCCTACTGGATCACCTTCATCAACCCGACCAGCGTGCTGGCCGGTGACATCACCGACCAGATGGTGGTCATGGCGCTGGTCGGCGGTCTCGGCCGGATCTGGGGCCCCGCCCTCGGAGCCACCGTGCTCTACCTGGTCGACCGGCAGTTCATCGCCTCGTTCGGTGAGACCACCGCCTACATCGCTGTGATCGGCGGCCTGCTCGCGCTGATCGTGCTGTTCCTGCCCGATGGGCTGATCAGCCTGTTCTCGCGGGGGCGGAGGATGGCGCTGTCCCGGCAGCTGCTCGTGCGGCTGCTGCCCGACAGGAGCGGTACGACGGGCCGGGGAGGCCGGCTGTGACGGTCCTGGACGTCAGCGACGTACGCCGGTCCTTCGGCGGGATCCACGCCGTCCAGGGCGTCTCGTTCTCTTTGCAGGAGCAGGAGATCCTGGGGATCATCGGCCCGAACGGGAGCGGGAAGAGCACCCTGTTCAACCTGCTCACCGGACTCGTCGGACCCAGCTCCGGAAAGGTGTCCCTGCACGGCAGGGACATCACCGGCTGGAAGCCGCACCGCATCGCCCGGGCGGGGATGGGCCGGACCTTCCAGATCCCGGCGCTGTTCGTGAACATGACCGTCCAGGAGAACCTCTACGCCGCGGTGGTGGAGGGCGACTGGAAGACCGCCCGGCAGCGCACCGCCCAGGTCCTGGACCTGATGACCCTCGCTGACCTCCGCAACGAGCTGGCCAGCACGCTCTCGGGCGGTCAGCAGCGGCTGCT
>DASTWW010000186.1:0-32621 GCA_035765755.1 Nocardioidaceae bacterium | reverse complement strand
CAGCAACGGCCTGACCTCGGCCGACACCAACGGACCACTCACCGCGCTGGCCGCCGGCGGCCTCTACACCTACGGCTCCGCCAACGCCTTCCCGACAGACACCTACAACGCGTCCAACTACTGGGTCGACGTCGTCTACTCACCCTGACGTGCAGTCACCCCGAGAATGAGAGGAGTTGAGATGAAACTGCTCGCTCTTGCAGCGGCGGGGACTGCTGTCCTCGGGCTGGCCTCGTGCAGCGCCTCCGCAGCTCCCGACGCCGCACCAGCCGGCCATCGCACACCGACCAGCTGCAGCGAGCAGTACCGCACCTGGACGCACGGGGCGGGGCACGGAGTCATGCACGCACTCGCGGCGGTGACCTCGGCGACCGCCGGCTCAGATGCTCATGCGCTTGCAGCCGCACTGAAGAAGGCGCGGCCAAAGGTCGGGGGAGCGGCCGAGCAGCCGATACCCGCCTGCGCGGACCCACGGGGGTATTGGAGCGTCCTGCTCATGCACGTGAATGTGGCTGTGGTTGCCGATGGCTCGTCATCGAGCGTGCGTGCAGCCCTGCGTGACGCGCCGAAGATCCATCACCAGCTGCTCTCCGAGGTGAAGCAGACCGTCGGGTGAGCGTGGTGAGTAACGACGATCTTGAACATCGGGGGTTCGATGAGTTCCACCGTCAACACAGGCACTGCGTCTGGCTCGAACGATAGGAGCCGGCTGGCGGAGCCGTCCCTGCCGCTCGTGATCGCGACCATGCACCGGCCCGAAGGCATCACCGGCGTCCAGACCCACGTGCGCGAGCTTCGCCAGTACCTCGAGCGTCACGGCCGGACCGCCTCGCTCATCACGCCCTTCTCGTGGGGTGGTCTGCTGACGGTGCCCGCATTCGGGCCTCGGCTCGCGCTTGCGCGCGTCAGCGGGCCCGCCAGCGTCGCCTGGCACCGGCACTGGCACGAAATGTTCCTCCGCATCGCCCTGCGCCGGCATCTCGCCGCGATGGATGAGTGCGTCGTGTACGCGCAGGGGCCGCTCGCTGCCCGGGCAGCACTGCGTGCCCGGCGGGGCCCTCGGCAGCGCGTGATCATGGCCATTCACTTCCGGGTCTCGCAGGCCGATGAGTGGGCGGACAAGAAGCTGATCGCGCGCGACGGCACGGTGTTCCGCAGGATCAGGCGGATGGAGCGCCAGGTGATCCCCCGAGTCGATGGTCTGGTGTCGGTCACCGCATGGGCGCGAGACGCTTTGGTGGCGTGGCTGCCTGAGGCTGCCACCGTGCCCTACGCGGTGATCGGCAACTTCGTGCATCTGCAGCACGTCTCTGCGGATCCGCAGCCGCTCGGGGATCTGGTCACCATCGGCAATCTCGAGCTGGTCAAGAACCATCGCTTCCTACTGAAGACGCTGGCAGAGGCGAACCGGAGGGGGCGGCACTACACGCTGGACGTCTACGGAGAGGGACCGTGCCGGGCAGACCTGTCGCAGCTCGCGCTCTCCCTGGGACTGGAGGACCAGGTTCGCTTCCACGGCTTTCGCGGCGACGTGCGCACGTTCCTTCCGCGCTATCGCGCCTACGTCCACGCTGCCTACTCCGAGTCATCATCGCTGGCGATCATGGAGTCCATGGCCGCGGGCCTCCCGATCGTGGCGGGATACCTCGCCCCCCTCGCCGAGCTCTGTGACCAGGGCGTGGAGGGCCGGTTCTACCCGCTGGACGATCCGGTCGAGGCAGCGGATACGTTGATCGACTTGCTCGACTGTGAGCCGGCGCGAGCAAAGGCGGCCCGTGCGGCACGCGAGCGGTTCCACCGCGACTTCGACGCGGAGGTGGTCGCACCGCGGCTGCTCTCGTTCCTCGAGGACCCCACGCGCACGGGCATCGAAGAGACCTCATGAGGGGGGTCCTTGTGCAAGCCGTCGCGTTCACCCTGCTGGCCGCGCTCGGCGTCGGCTGTGACGGCGCTCCTTCTGCATCCCCGTCTCCTCCTCCGTCCCCGGTGCCGCCGCCGCCCGCTGGGCCGTCGCGGCCGGACTGCACGACCAGCGCAGCCCAGGGGCGGTGCGGCCCCTACGACTCTTACCCGCGGATCACCGGGACGACGTCCAGCACCTACGTGGGAAACAACGTGTGGAGCCCCATCGACGGCTGGCGGCAGACGCTGGCCGTGACGAACCCCGGGCAGTGGGCGACGACCGCGAACATCCCGGACGGAAACACGTCGGTCGTCTCCTATCCCAGCGTGGGCGCCAACTACGGGCGGATCACGAACGAGCCCACACCTCTCACCGACTATTCATCGCTCTACTCGTCGTTCAGCGAGGTCATGCACCCAACACCGGGGACGAGCGCCTGGGCGACCTACGACATCTGGCTCGGGCAGAACCACTGCTCACCATCGTCTACCACCGACTGCGCCTCCTACGAGGTCATGATCCAGCACGACTTCGCCAACAACGGCGCGTGCTCAACCCGGGCCACGGCTTCCTTCGGCGGATCGAACGGCGTTCCCGTCCAGCGTTGGCATCTGTGCACGTACGGCTCGGAGCTGATCTGGAAGCTCGGCGGTGACGACGAGCACAAGATCAGTGAGAACTCCGGCAGTGTCGACATCCTCGCCATGCTCACCTGGCTGGTCGATCACCGCTACCTGCCGGAGGAAACCGGCCTGTGGTTGATCGGGTACGGCTGGGAGATCTGCAGCACCGGCGGCTCGGACGAGCGGTTCGCGATCAACGAGTTCTCCCTGACCCCGACCATCTCTCGGTGACGACCTCCGCGTGAAGGGACACCATCGTGCACGTATATGTCATCAACCTGGCCCGTTCGCCGGAGCGCCGCGCGCACATCATCGCAGAGCTCGCCAAGACCGGGCTCGATCACGAATTCGTCACGGCGGTCGACGGGCGAGATCTGGACCTTCACAACCGTTCGCTGGTGTCCCCCGAGCTGCTGGCCAAGAACGAGTTTCCCGCAGGCACCGCTGGCTGTGCTCTGAGCCACCTGAGGGTCTACGAGAGGATCATCGCCGAGGGACTTGACCGCGCGCTGGTCCTGGAGGACGACGTCGTGCTTCCCGGTGATCTCGGGGCCATCGTCGAAGCCGTCGGCCCGAACCTCACCGGTGCGGAAGTGGCACTGCTCAACTACGGCAGCCAGGGCACCTGCCAGATGAGCTCGGAAGGTGCCGTTGCTGTTGGATCCTCTGGAGTGCTCGCCCTGCCCATCGACATCACTCACCTCGTCAATGCAGCTGCCTACGTGATCACTCGGGAAGGGTGCGAGCGCATGCTTCACCGGGCGTTGCCCCTGAAGGCGAATGCTGACGACTGGGCCTTCTTCTACCGAGCAGGCGTCCTCGACCGGATCCGCTGCGTCCTCCCGACGGCCGTGACCAAGACTGCGGCCTTCGAGTCGACGATCGGCCTCTACTCGGTCGGAGGCGGGGTCAGGAGCCGCATCCTCGCACCGCTCGTGCGACGCAAGGTCCCGCTCCTGCATCAAGCGATCCGTTACCGGAGGCAGCGCATCCTGCGCGCGTGGGGCCGCTCCGAGCTCGTCGACATGCCCTTCATAGAGAAGCCGTCCCGGTTATGAGCTCGTCCGTTGCCGCACGTCGCCTGCGCCGGCGCGAAGCACGCCTGGAGCCGGCGCAGGCGCGGGGAAGGTCGATCAGACGCAGGATCAACGCGGTCTGGGGGCTGCTGTACCTCAACACCCTGACCTACGTTCCTGCCGGGCTCCTACCAGTGCCGTCCATGGTCGGGAAGGCGGTGACCCAGGGGGCGCTGGTGCTGGCGATTCTGGTGGCATTGACCGTGAATCCCAAGATCCGGTTGCGCCCGAATGTGTTCCTCTGCCTGGTGTCCCTGCTCGTCCTGGACGCGGCGATCACCACGATGCAGCCGCGGGGGCTCGGCGGCGTGTACCGCACCTTCCGGCTCGCCGAGTTCGTCGTCACCCTCTGGCTGCTCACCCCTTGGTGGGGCCGGCGCGACCTGTTGCTCCTTCGTTGTCATCTGCGCTGGCTCTTCGTCGCACTCGGCACCGTGCTGGTCGGCCTCCTCCTGTCTCCAGGCCGCGCACTGGCTCAGGACGGCAGGTTGTCCGGGTTGATCTGGCCCATGTTCCCCACGCAGGTCGCACAGTATGCCGCGGTCGCGACCGGACTGACCGTCGTGCTCTGGCTCGGGCGCAAGCTCAGCGGCACTGTGGCCTTGGCTGAGGTCGCACTCGCCGCCCCGATCCTTGTCCTCACGCACACGAGGACGGCTCTGGTCAGCGTGGTGGCGGGCATCGTGGTGGCGGGCTTGAGCCTGTTCACCATCAATGCTCGGGTGCGGAGATTCTTCGGGATGAGCGTCGTGCTGGTCTCGCTCGGTGTGATGACGGTGGCCGGCTTCGCCACCACGTGGCTGGCGCGCGGCGAGTCGACAGAGGGGCTGGCGACTCTCACCGGCCGCACCAACTTCTGGGCTCTCGTGCTGGACCAGCCGCGCAACACGTTCCAGCAAGTCTTCGGGTTCGGCCTGTCGAACGCGAGCATCGACGGACTACCGATCGACAGCAACTGGCTGGCCAGCTACATGATGGAAGGACTCGTCGGAGTCGCGGTCTGCGCCACGATCGTGGCGTTTCTCTTCGGAAGCGCTGCCTTCCATGACCGCCGCGTGGAGCGCGCCTTGGGCCTTTTCCTCGTCGTGTACTGCACGCTGGCCTCGATCACAGAGGTCGGTTTCGCCGACGCCTCCACCTACTTGCTGCACCTGACTGTGGCCGCCTCACTTCTTGCTTACCGGCAGCCTCGCCTCTTGCAGGAGACGTGAAGTCGATAGGCGGAGACCCTGAACTTCTCCGTCCTCCCTCCGGTGGAGGCGATCTCCCAGCCGTAGCCGACCATCCACAGGCCGGTGTGAGGGGGAAGGTACTGGTGACGCACGAGCCACCGCAGCATGGCGAGAATGGGGACGACCCCTGTCTGCTCGCTGACCTTGTTCCTCTCGCTCCGGCCAAGCTTCCAGATCAGCTCCGAGCCGTACGTGCACAGATGCCAGTGCTGACGGGTGCCCCTGGCTCCCGGGAAGTCGGCTCTGGCCACGGTTGTGCAGGCGCCGTTGTTGGCGAAGTCATGCTGGATCATGACCTCGTGCGAGCCACAGTCGGAGCATCCATTGCGACCGAGCCAGATGTCGTAGGTCGCCCAGGCACTGGTGTGTGCCGTCGCGTTCATGTGCTCGATGAACCGTGAGTGGATCCGGGAGTAGCGACTGAGTGGGGTCGGTACGTTGGTGATCCGCCCGTAGTTGGCTCCGACGCTCGGGTAGGACACGACCGCGGAGTTGCCCGCAGGCATGTTGGCGTTCACCCCCCACCGGCCGGGATTGTCCGCGCGCAGGGTCTGCCGCCAACCCGGGACCGGACTCCACACGTTGTTGCCGATGTACGTGCTGGACGTGGTTCCCGTGATGTAGGGATAGCGGTCGTAGGGGCCGCAGGAACCACGGGCAGCCGAGGTGGTGCACTTCCAGACGGTGGTGGCAGCCGAGGCCGGTACGACCCCCACCAACGCCGCTGCACAGCCGACGGCCGCGGTGAGCAGGATGGCGACTGTCGCACGAACTGATCGCATCGGACATCTCCCAAGGTGAGCGATCATCAGCAAGTCATGGCTTGCCGCATGGTGGGTGGGTACACGGTACCGACGTCAGCAACCGGTATGGGAGGTTTTCTACCCCCGTCCCCGGACACGGCCGTGGTCGAGCGGAGTCGCCGGGGTGCCATCCCGGTCCGGCGAGGACAGCTCACGACCGACGCCCGGTGAGGCGGTGCCGACGCCGAGGCTCTCGTCCCACTTGTCGGCTCCCACCAGCAGGGCCGACACCAGGCGGGTGCCCGCCAGGCGTATCAGCTCGCCGCAGGCTTGGACCTTCGTCCACGAGGAGCGCCCCGCGGTCACGACGACAACCGCGTCGGCCGCCCAGCTCCGGAGGTGGTCGCTGGCGAGCGACGGATCGAGTGTCGCCAGGGTGAGCAGCACGTCCGAGGACTCGTAAGCCTCTGCCAGCTGACGGCCGGCCCCCCGCTCGGTTGACGCGGGAGCGGGGAGCAGCGGCCCGACGGGCGCGATCTCCTGAGGATCGGGGATGACCACCTCAATCTGGGCACCGTCCACACGAGCCGCGTGCACTCCGGGGCGCTGCAGCCCCACGAGCTTCGCCGCGGGGGCCCCGCTGCACAGATCCGCCACGACCACTCGCGCGTTCTCCTGCGCCAACGACGCGGCCAGTGACACCAGGGACAAGGCGGCAATCCGGGTGTCGTCGACGGGAACGACAGCCAGAGCACGGCAGCCACTGTCGGTCGGCAGACTGCCGCGCAGGAACTCGACGACCCGCTGCAGGTCGCCGCTCCGGGTGGCCGCCAACCCCCGGCGGCCCGTGCGCCGTCGGCTCGGCTGCTTGGCCCGAATGCTGAGCATGACAGGAGCACCGAGCGCAAGCGCGACGTCATCGCGCCGGCGTAACCGGTCAGAGATGAGTGCGCGCAGGAGGACGAGGGCCAGCCCCGCTGAGAGGCCGGCGATCAGCCCTGCGACGCTGAACAGGACAAGAGGCTTCAGGTGCGACTGCGGCAGCGGACTTGCCCGGTCGAGAACCACGCTCTTGCCGACCATCGCCGCCGTCGTCCGCTCGGCCGTCGCCTTCGTGGCGTTGACCTGGCTCTTGAGCTCGACCAGGGCGTTCTCTGCCCGGTCTCTGCGTGGGCGAAGGCTCGAGAGCTCCGCCTCCTGCGATGGCGTCGCGGGGGTTCCGGACACCTCTCGGATGCGTGCGTTGATTGTCGCGAGATTCAGCTCCTGCTGGCTGAGCACCTTGTCGAGGGCTTGGAACTGGAGTGTCTGCTGCTTTCGGAGCTGGTCGGCGCGGAACGCCAGGAACGCCGAGGCGATGGCGTTCGCTCGGCTCACAGCTTCCGTGCTGGTGGGCGCACTCACGGTGAGGCGAAGGACCCGGTCGGTGACGACGTCAGCCGTGTAGGTGGACTCCAGGTCCTCGATGCTCTGCGCCAGACCGAGCGCGCGCAGGGCGTCTGCTGCCACGCCGCGGCTCTCCGCCATGACCTGGTCATTGAGGATCGCGGTGCCAGGCTGGCCTTCGGGTCCCACATCGAGCAGGAGGGTCGTCGAGGCTTCCGGCACGGGAGGGTGGGTCACCCAGACGGCGGCCCCGAGCAGCAGCCCGACCAGGGCCAGTCCGGCGCATACCCGCCTCCCACGCCGCAGGGCCTCCCCGATGAACCGCAAGCTGACGAGATCGCCGTCGACGTCTGCGGGAACATCCGCGACACCGTGGTCGCCGTTCGGCACCTCCGGGCGTGGCGCTCGCGTCCCCAGGTCTGCGTTGGTCATTCCCCGGGCTCCCTCCCCGTGCCGGTCATACGTGTTGGCCTTCGGCGATACGCCGGTCGCTCGATGAGCGGGAGGCGGCCCGTCGTGGTGTCCGCGGGGTCAGGGTCCGCGACCAGGATCCCTGCGATGTCGTGCCCGCTGACCGCGGCGCTGGCCGCCACCCGCGCCAGCTGCTCACCCGTCGCGACGCCCGCTGAAACACCGAGCACCGTGACGGTCCTGCGGGCCGGGTCGGTGACCTGCGGCGCCTCGCCGTCGACGGCGACGACCACGACGGTCAGCGCAACGTCCGGTTCATGAGCAGGTGCTGCGTGGTCCCTGACGCTGACGCGCAGACGGCTCGAGGTCTTCTCGGGTGGCGAAGAACACGCGACCCGGAGCGTCGCCGCAGCAGACGCATCCTGGTGAGGTCCGACGACAAGGGCGGTGGGGATGCCCCGTGAGGCCGCGAAGACGGCGAGCTGGGGACCGAGGGCGAGCGCCTTGCGGTCGAAGGAGCACGAGATGACGGCAAGGGTGAGCCCGGGGCCTTGGCGCGCGCTCGAGCTCGCGTCGACCAAGCCCAGGTACTGGAGAGCCTTGCGCATCCGCCATGCATCCACGGCTCCCGGCTCGTAGTCCTCGAGGAGCTTGCTCCACCCAGCCGCGTCCGACGGATGCTCGACGGTCATCGAGGCAACGACCGGGACGCCGATCGAGTCGGCGATCGCATCGCGTTCCCGCAAGCGCCGGTCCCGTCGGCTGACCGCGAGGATGCCGAGGGTCGCGACCGAGGCACCTGCCGCACCGCCCAGCAAGCCGATGCCGACGAGAAGAGACGTCGGCTTCGTCCCGGTTGCCGGCGTGGCACGTTGCCAGACCCGCGCCTGGACCGGCCCGAACGGAAAGTTTCCCGGCTGCCGCACGTAGGAGACGTAGTTCCGCGCGACGGCGTTCGCCGTGCCTTCCGCTTGGGCGGCGGTCTTGCCCTGGGCGATGACCACGAGGATGGTTGCGGTGCGGCTCTGGACGTCGACCTTGTCGCGCAGCGACTGGAGGGACTGCCCCGAGTGGAGCTCGCGCAGCGCACGGGTGAGGACCTCGTCGCTGTCCGCGATCAGGACCTGGGTCCCGACGCCGCCGTGGGTGGCGGTCGGCAGCGCGACCCAGGCCTGGCTCGTCAGCGTCGGCGGACGCACCACCGCCCAGGCGGCACCGGCCAGGACGCCCAGCACCGCCGCGACGAGCAGGATGAGCTTGTGCCGTGCCAGGAGTCGAACGGCCCTCTTGAAGTCCAGCGGCTCGTCGATCATGCCGCCCCCGTCCTAGTCCACTCAGCCCCAGATGTCGCGATGGACATTGAGCACCACCCTCGAGCCGTACGGATCGATCTTGATGGGCAGCTCCTTCATCTCCGGCAGGGCTCGGCGGACGGTCGCCTGGTTCGCGACCGGGCACACCACGAGGATGAAGCCACCCCCGCCGGCACCGGCCACCTTGGCGCCGGTCGCGCCCGCGTCGAGGGCCGCGTCGACGGCAGCGTCGAGGACAGGGTTCGTCACCCCCGATGCCAGCTCGCGCTTGGTCTCCCAGCTCTTGTGCAGCGCGACACCCACCTGCTCGGTGTCGCCGTTGCGCAAGCCGTCGGCGGCGGCCTCTGCCAGGTCGCGCAACAGATCGAGCTGGGACAGCTTGCTGGCGACGTTCGCAGTCTGCTCCTGCAGGATCGCGTCCGCACTGCGGGTGATCCCGCTGTAGAAGAGCATCAGCTCCGACTGCAGGTGTCGGTGCAGCGCGGGCTCGAGGTGGATCTGCTCGACGCCGACGCGGTCGCCGGGGCCGAACCGAAGGTCACAGATGCCGCCGTACGCGGCGGCGTACTGGTCCTGCTTGCCGATCGGCTTGCCACAGCGGTCCAGCTCGATGGTGCACGCCCGCTCCGCGAGCTCCTGCGCTGACAGCTGGATCCCCTGGTAGGCGAACAGCGCCTGGAGCAGCCCCACCGTCACCGAGGAGGAGGACCCCAGCCCCGAGCCCGCCGAGGGGATGTCGGCCAGCGTGGTGATCTCGACCCCGTGCCGGACGCCGGCCATGTGCATCGCCTCGCGGACGAGGTCGTGCCGGAGCTCCTCGACCCGGCTGACGATCTCCTTCTGCGAGTAGTTGACGTAGATGTCCTCGTCGAAGCGCTGCTTCACGACCACGTAGACGTACTTGTCGATCGCAGCGTTGAGCACACGTCCACCGTGCTCGCGGTAGTACGACGGCAGGTCCGTGCCGCCTCCCACGAGGCCCACCCGCAACGGTGTCTGCGTGATGATCATCGGGGGGCTCGTTCCCGCCAGGTGGCTCGGGCCGCGGCGAGCGCGTCCGGGGTGCCGATGTCGCGGAGGTAGGCACCGCCGATGCCCACGACCCGAGCTCTCCCGACGAGCCGCGGCAGCAGGTGGGCGCCGACGTCGCACGGCTCGGCTCTGTCGAGCAGGTCCAGCACCTCGCGCGAGAACGCGTACATGCCGGCGTTCGCGAGGTCACTGCGCGGACGGGCCGGCTTCTCCTCGAACCCGACCAGGCGGCCGCTGCCGTCGACGTCGAGGATGCCGCAGGCCGACGGCCGTTCGGCGTGGAACGCGGTGAGCGTCGCGAGACAGCCGGTCGCGCCGGCGGTGTGGCCCGCGACGAGCCCGGCGAGGTCGTAGTCGGTGAGGTTGTCGGCGTTGAGGGCAAGGAACCACGGTTCCGTCCCGAGCAGTCCTCGCGCGGCCCGGAGGGTGCCCGCGCTGCCGAGCAGGGTCTGCTCGTGCAGCAGGCGAACCGGCGGGTCCCCGACCCGCTGCGCCACGTGCGCCGCGACCTGGTCGGCAAGGTGATGGGTGTTGAGGAGCACCTCCTCGACGCCGAGGTCGCGCAGCGCGTCCAGCCAGATGTCGAGCAGGGTGCGCTCGCCGATACGCACCAGGCACTTCGGCATGGTGTCGGTCAGTGGCCGGAGCCGGGTGCCGAGGCCGGCGGCCAGCAGCACCGCCTTCACGACGCCGACCCCCGAACCACGCCCAACGAACGCATGGTCGCGTCGGCGTGCGCCAGCACCCGGTCGAGATCGGCCTGCGACTTCAGCCACTCGGCGTACGCCGCGACGGACTCCGCCGGGGTGCTGCGCGCCCGCCAGCCCAGCCCCTCGAGTGCGCCGGTGTCGGAGACGATGTGGCGGGTGTCGCCGAACCGGTACTCACCGGTGATGCGGGCCGGCTGGTCGGCGCCGTAGTGCGCGCGGACAATCTCGGCCAGCTCCCCCGTGGTGTACGCCCGGCCGCCGCCGACGTTGAGGACGCGGCCGACGGCGTCCTCGTGGGTGAGGACCAGCGCGTTGGCGTCGACGACGTCCTCGATGTTGACGTAGTCGCGCAGGGCGCCGCCGTCCTCGTAGACGGTCGGGGCCCCGCCCTGGGCGTAGTGCAGGCAGAAGATCCGGCAGGCACCGGAGTAGGCGTTGTAGACCGACTGCCGGGGTCCCTGCACGATGCTGTAGCGCAGCGCCACCGTCGGGATGTCGTAGCGGCGGCCGAGATTGATCGCCTGCATCTCCTCGGCGTACTTCGACATTCCGTAGGCGTTCTGGGGGTTCGAGATCCTTTCCGGTGTCCGCAGCAGCTCGAGCTCGCCGCCGCACCGGGGGCAGGGGATCTCCCACCGCCGTGCCGCGAGCGCCGGCTCCGGGCGCATCCCCGGCGTCTGCTCACCGTCGGCGGGGCAGCGGTAGAGGCCCTCACCCATGGCGGACTGGGACGACGCCACGACGACCCGCTGCAGGTCGAGGCGCTCGGCCACGGCGATCTCGTAGATGAGAGCGGTGGACACGACGTTGACGTCCACGAACCTCGCGAAGTCGGGCAGGTAGTCCTGGTAGGCCGCGAAGTGGTAGACCGCGTCGGCACGGCGCAGCAGGTTGGCGAGCAGGTCACGGTTGCGGACGTCGCCGACGTAGAGCTCGACACCCGACGTGAGGTAGGACGGCTTGTGGTCCCGATGGACGGGCGCCGTCAGCGCGTCGAGCACGGTGACCTGGTGGCCGAGCTCGACCAGCCGGTCGCAGGTGTGAGATCCGATGAACCCGGCCCCGCCGGTGACCAGGATCCTCATGACCGCTCCTTCAGCCGGGTGTGGACGCGGCGGTAGACCGCGAGCGTGCGCTCGGCGGTCGCCGCCCAGGTGAAGCTCCGCGCGCGCTCGAGGCCGAGCTTGCGCAGCAGGGTGGCCTCGGGCCCGCACGCCTCTTCCAGCGCGGACGCGATGCTGTCCGGGTCGAGCGGGTCTGCCAGCAGCGCCGCACCGCCCGCCGTCTCCGGCATGGCGCTGCGGTCCGAGGTCACCACCGGACACCCCGTGGCCATCGCCTCCAGGATCGGCAGCCCGAACGTCTCGTTGTGCGAGGGGTAGGCGAAGACCGACGCCGCCCGGTAGAAGTGCACGGTCTCCCCCAGAGGCACCCCGCCGACCCAGTCGACCCGGGTGCCGATCCCCAGCCGCTCGGCCAGCGCCTGCAGCTCGGCGACGTAGGCCACGTCCCGGCCCGGTCCGACCACGACCAGCCGATGGTCGTCCAAGTCGGCCCGCGCGAACGCCCGCAGCAGGCCGTCGCAGTTCTTGTAGGGCCACAGCGAGGACACGAAGAGCACGAACGCACCCCGGATGCCGTACCGCTGAGCGAGGCGCGCCCGCGCCTCGTCCGGGTCGCCGGGGCGGAACAGGTCGTGGTCGACCGCCTCCGGGATCAGGTGCAGCTTGGCCGGGTCAACGTCGAGGTACCTGTCGACCTCCGCCCGCAGGCTCTCGGAGTTGATGATGATCGCGTCCGCGACCTTGGCGGTGTGGGGATAGCCCTTCTGGCGGTACCAGCGGACCAGGGGACGGATGGCCTCGGGAGTGGTGAACGCGTGCATCGTCTTGAAGTGCGCCACGACGGCCGGAGCCGGCTTCACCGCGGGGGCGATCAACGTGCTGAACACGTCCACCCCGTCGAGCGGGAGCCGGACCGGCGCGTAGAGCTGCTCGCTGAGCGTGCGCAACCGAGGGTGCTCGTTCGACCACGGGAACATCAGGTGGCTGACCCGGTCCGGGTAGCCGTCGTGCATGGATCGCAGACGTGGGCTGATCATCAGTCTCAGCTGCTCGTCGTCCCGCATCCGAACGGCCATCTCCGGGATGACGCGGGTCCAGAACCAGTGCGCTCCCGACGGGTTGCCCGGGTCGTCGGTCAGTAGGTTGACCGCGACGCGCATGCCGTCAGAAGACCGTCGTCGCGACCGCATCGGGCGCCATCCTCGACTGTCGGGCGTACTGGGCCAGCAGGTGCATACAGGCCTGGTGCGCGTCTTCCACGACGCCGTAGTTGTGCGCGTCGACGTGGAGCGAGACCCCGGCGATCTTGCGGGCCTCACCCCCGCCGAAGCCGGTCATCGCGATGGTCTGGAGGCCGTGGCTCTCGGCCCAGGCGAGCGCCCGCACGATGTTCGCTGACCTGCCGGAGGACGAGACGGCGAAGAGCACGTCACCCGGGCGCGCCATCGACTCCAGCTGGTAGGAGAAGACCGCGTCGTAGCCGATGTCGTTGGCGATGGCGCTCAGGATCTCGACGTTCGAGGCGAGGCTGGTGACCCGCGTGTGCAGCCCGGTGCCGACACGAACGCCCTTGACGTGGTCGCACTGCAGGTGGTTCGCGATGGACGCAGAGCCGCCGTTCCCGCACACGAACACCGCCGCGTCACGGTCGAACGCGTCGGCCAGGATCTTGGATGCGCGGTCGAACGCGGCCGTGTCGACCGTCGCGAGAGCATGGCCCAGCTCACTGGCGTAGTGCTCGGCGAACACGTCGGCCGACTCGTAGCGCGCCTGGGGAAACGAGACGGGCGGCGCGCCGTCCACCGAGCTCGCATGCTCGGACAGGATGTGCGCGACAGCCGTCGCCAGGTCCCGCACCTCCACGGTGAGGGGGTCGCCGGTCGGCGGACCGATCCGAACCGGCCGTGCACCCACGGCACGGGCCAGGCGGACGTCGCAGTCGCTGTCACCGACCACCCATGACTTCGCCAGGTCCAGGCCGAGCCGCTGGGCAGCGGCGAGTGCCATTCCCGGCGCCGGTTTCCGGTCAGAGCTCCAGCGGGCGTACTCGTCGACCACACCGTCCGGGTGGTACGGGCAGAACAGCCACGCATCCACGTGCGCTCCTCGCTGGGCGAGAAGCCCGGCAAGATGGTCGTGGACCGCCCGCACGTCCTCGATGGTGAAGAACCCGCGCGCAACGCCAGCCTGGTTCGTGGCGACCGCGACGGGGAGGCCGGCATCGTTGAGAGCGGCGACTGCCTCGCCCGCCCCGTCGAGCAGCTCGACTCGACCGACCGAGCCGACGTAGCCGTGGTCCTTGATGATGGTCCCATCGCGATCCAGCAGGACGCCGGGACGGCGATTGTCCATGTTGCTCACCTCAGTTCCCTCTCGACCGGCAGGGCCGGCGGCGCGTCGTCCCGGAACCGGAGCTCGGTGCGCAGCTCCACGCTGCCGTGCATCCGTGCGGTGCCGACCAAGGTGGTGGACGGCACGCGCTGCCCGAAGCGCGGCGAGTACCAGCCGAGCGGCGGGGCGCTCTCGCCGCAGTGCGCCGTCCAGGTCAGCTGGCGCGGAAGCCTGAGCGTCGCGTCACGCACTGTGCCTGCGATGGGCCAGGTCAACAGGGCGTCGTCGCCGTCGAGTTCGGCCGTGATATCCGGCCCAAGGTGGAGCAACAGCTCGAGCTCGTGGTGGCCGCCACGGGCCGCGAGCACGTCCACGATCACCAGCGCCCGGTCCGGACGCAGCCGTACGACGCGCTGGTGGCGCACCGAGCCGCCCGGCAGCTTGCGGTACCCGTCGTGCTCGGCCGACCAGATCTGCTCACCCTGGGGGGTCACCTCGTCCCGCAGCGGTTGGGTACGCGCATGGCGCATCCAGAGGAACGGCCCTCCGGACACCGACTGGTCGCGTCCATCGATGCGGACCGTGTTGTGCGCCCGGGTTGAGCGAAAGTAGCGGCGCCACTCCGGCTCGCCGTGGTAGCAGTAGGTGCCCGGGTCGGCGAGGATGTCGACGCCGTCGTGGCGCACCTCGACCGACAGCGCGTCGGCGTGCGCGTGGGCAGCGATCGACGAAAAGCCGTGCGGCCCCCCGTCGCAGCGGCACCAGATCTCCGGCCGCTCGTGCTCGGGCGTGCGCAGCACGGCGATCCCGGAGGCGGGGAACGAGCGGGGCCGGCTCGCGGGTCGCCCGTCGTGCACAGGTGGTCGGTCCGCCAGCGCACCGAGCAGCTGTCCCGCCAACGTGGTCTGCGTCGAGGGCCACCATCCGAGCGCCCCGATCGTCGCCGCACCGGCTGAGAGCAGCACGGCCCACGCATCCAGGCAGCCGTCGACGACGAGGGCCCTGCCCTCGTCACCGTCCCCCTGGCGCGGGGGCCGGCCCCGCACGTCGACCATGGCCGCGGCCGCGTCGAGGCCGGCGGCCAGCGTCCGCCAGACCTGGTCGCCGAGGTCACGACCCACGGCGCGCGCCTCCACCGCGGCGACCAGCAGCAGCTCGGTGACGAACCGGTGGTAGTCCGTGGCGAGCTCACGGTTCACGCCGTCCTCGGCAGTGTTGTCCGCCAGGTGACGGCGCAGCCGCGCCGAGGCAATCCCGCCCCATGCCTCGCTCTCCACGAACCACGGCAGGCCGCACGACGCCACGAGCAGCCCGACGTCCTCGGCGATCGCGTGGTTGTTGCCCGACGACCCCTCGCTGTGGAACGCGACGAGGTACTCCTGGTGCCACCTGACCTGCCGTCGGCAGTCCTCGTTGTGCTCGAAGAGATCCGCCACCTTCGGCCAGTCGGCGAGCAGCCGGCGGATCCAGACCCACGAGACCAGACGGATGCCGAGCTCGATCCCCCCGGTCCAGTGGATTCCGGAGAGGAAAGGGTTCTGTGCCCACCAGGACCGCAGCTGCCGGTCCACGGCTTCCGCGTACTGCTCATCGCCCGTGACCCAGTACGCGGCCGCGAGCTGAGTGAGGTGGTGGTGACGCGAGAGCTCCCAGACCTGCTTGACGTTTCCTGTCACCGACTCGTCGCGTGCATTCACCGAGAAGGAGAGGACGTCCCTGGGAGCGGTGCGGCCGGTGAGCGGGTCGCGGAACCAGTCCGGATCGGCAAGGTCATCCCGCACGATGCCGAGCAGCGGCCACGTGCCCGCCAGCACGTCATCGGCGGAGTGGACGGCCGCCCGGGCCCAGGTGGGCTTCGGGTCCCGGGCGGCCTGGTGGAGACCCACGGGACCGCGGAGCTCGCGCCGCAGTCCCGCCGGGGGCGGCGCGCCGGATCCGGGACGCACACGCCGGGTCACCCACTTGTGTTGCAGGACGCGGTCCCGAACCCGACCTGACATCTCTTCCGGCGTCATCTTCCGCAGCCGCCGGACGTACCAGCCTGCCCGCCTCACAGTGTCACTCCTCGCAGGGGCGCGGCCTCGGCCCGCAGCGTGGCCCTGGTCGTCGCCACCAAGGAGTCCAGGGGGATCGCCATGGGCTCACCGCGCCGGACCGCTCCGAGGAAGGCAACGAGTTCGCCGCGCTGGCCCTTGTCCTGGCCCTTCAGGGACCGCTTGGTCGTGCGCCCCTGCGGGGACCACACCGTGACGCGGGTGAAGTTGTCCAGGCGCGCGTTGACACCACCGCCCGTGACGTCGAGGGTCTCCTTGGGGAAACGACGATGTCCTCCGGTGGCGTAGACGATCGATCCCAGCGACCCGTCGGGATAGCGCAGCGAGACCTGGACGTCACCGGACGCTCCCGCCTGGCCCACCACCTCGACAGGGTCGTGACCGACCAGTGCGGTGAGCGAGTCGATGAAGTGCCCTCCCTCACCCGCGAACCGCGATCCCTCGGTGCCTGCCTTGAGGTACCAGCTGGCGGGATCGAGCTGTCCGGCGTTGACCAGGTAGCGGGCCGAGACTGCGTCGTGGTTGCGGAAGTGGTCTCGGAGATGGACGAACAGCGGTGCGAAGCGACGGTTGAAGCCCACCATCAGCCGGTCGTTCCCGGTCTGCTCCACGGCGGTCAGCACTCGCTCGACCTGCTCGTGGGTCAACGCCAGCGGCTTCTCGACGAAGACCGCCTTCCCGGCCCGCAACGCCCGACACACGAGGTCGGCGTGGCTCTCGTGCCGGGTGACGACGAACACCGCGTCGAGGGTGTCGTCGGCGAGCACTGCCTCGGTGTCGGTGCCGGCCTGCTCGAACCCGAACTTGTAGCGCGCGTTCACCGCACTCAGGGACCGCGTGGTCGCCACCGACACCAGCCGGACGCGCGGGTCCGCGGCCAGGTGCGGCAGCAACATCGAGCTCGCGTAGCTGCCTGCACCCAGGAACCCCACACGCACCTCGCCGGGCCGCGGCACGGTCGGCACCGTGGCCTCCCGAGCCGGCGCGGCGGCCGTCTGCCGCACCGGCGACGCGGCGCGGGGGTACTCCAGCAGGTAGCCGACGCCCGACAGCGTCCCGTCTTCCAGTCGGGCGTACGCGGTCGCCGCCTCGCCGATCGGGAAGGTGTCGGAGACCAGCGACGCGACCTCGAGCTGGTCACCTGCGATCAGGTCCAGGAAGCACTGGAGGTTGCGGCGCTCGGTCCAGCGCACGTAGCCGGCGGGGTAGTCGATACCGTCAAGCTCGTAGGTGTCGTCGTACCGGCCGGGACCGTAGGACCGGGAGAACCGGACGTCGAGCTCCTTCTCGTAGTAGGAGTTCCACGGCAGGTCGAGCCGGGTCTTGCCGATGTCGACCACCCGCGCCCGGTCGCGCGCCAGCTTCACGGCCAGCTCGACCGGGCCGTTGGAGCGGCCGCCGGCTGCGAGGAAGATGTGGTCGCAGCCCAGCCCGCTGGTGGCCTGCGCGACGGCTCGCTCGACGACGGGCACCCCCTCGTCGTCGGGCGCGGCACTCACGAGCGCGCCGCCCTTCTCCGCGAGACGACACCGCTCGGGGACGGTGTCGAAGCCGACGACCCGGATACCGGCAGAGACGAGGAGCCGGACCACGAGCTGACCGATCAGCCCGAGGCCGATCACGCACGCAAGCTCGCCCAGCTGCGGCTCTGCGCGGCGTACGCCCTGCATGGCGATCGCCCCTACGGTCGCGAAGGCAGCGTGCTCCGAGGCGATCCCGGCGGGCACCTTGACGCAGAGGCTCGTCGGCACCCAGTTGAGCTCGGCGTGGAGCGCGAACTCGTTGCCGGCCGCGGCGACCACGTCACCGACCGCGAACTCCTCGGCCCCGGCCCCGACCTCGACGACGACACCGCACAGCGAGTACCCCAGCGGCGTGTAGCTGTCGAGCTTGCCCATGGCCTTCTGGTAGGTCGCCAGCGCACCCTGCTGGGCAACCGAGTCCAGCAGCTTGCGCACCTGGTCCGGGCGGGCCTTGGCCTTGCCCAGCAACGAGAGTCGTGCCTCGCTGACCTTCATCAGCTCGGTGCCGGTCGAGATCAGCGAGTGTGTCGTCCGCACGAGGACCCCGCCGCGCTTGCACGCCGGCGGCGGGACGTCGAGCACGGTGAGCTCTCCCGACCGGTAGTTCTGCGCGACCTGCTTCATCTGCCACCCCCACGGGAAGTCCCGCTCCGCACTACCGGCTCCCCACTCCGGCGGCGCGCACGTTGCGGTACCACATCTCCAGCGTCAACAGCTCCCACAGCTGCTTGGACCAGTCGCGCTTCCCTCCACGCTGCTCTGCGACCAGGCGGAGCAGCGGTTCCTGTTGGATGAACCCCGAGCCGACGAGCTCGCCGCGTACCAGGACGTCGTCGACCATGGGCGCCAGGTCATGGGTCACCCAGGCACGCAACGGCGCCCCGAAGGACGCCTTCGGGCGGTCGATCACCGCGTCCGGAAGCCAGGTCCTGGCCACGTCCTTGAGCGCCAGCTTCTGGGTCCGCCCACGGATCTTCTCCGAGCCGGGCAGGGCGAACGCCGCCTCGAATACCACCGGGTCCACGAAGGGCACCCGCACCTCGCACGAGGCGGCCATGCTCGCCCGGTCGGTATAGGTCAGGTTGAGTCCGGTCATGAACATCCGGCTGTCGGCCAGGCACATCCGGTTCACGTGGTCGTCGAGGTCGGTGTCGGCGTACACACGGGCGTGCGCGTCCAGCACCTCGTCGACGGCCGGTCCGAGCGCCGGGTCGAGCAGGCTCCCCAGCGCCTGGCGGTCGAAGAGCGTGTAGCTCCGCCGGAACGCCGCCTCCTCCTCGAGCTCGGCGAAGGTCAGGAACCGCTGCGCCCACCGGGTCAGCCTGATCCCACGTCCCCTCACCATCACGGGGAGGTGGTGCACCGCCGGGCCGAAGACCCGCTCTCGCAGGGTCCGCGGCACGCGCTGGTAGTGACCGGCCAGCAGGCAGGCCAGATGCTTCCGGTAGCCACCGAAGAGCTCGTCGGCACCCATCCCCGACAGGAGCACCTTCACCCCGGCATCGCGCGCGGCCCTGCACATCAGCTCGGTGTTCAGCGCCGCTGGGTCACCGATCGGCTCGTCGAGCGTGTCGACCATGCGCGGCAGCTCGTCGACGATGTCGGGACTGATCTGGATCTCGTGCAGTCGGATCCCGAGATGATCGGCCATCTGCCTGGCGTACTTCGCGTCGTCCGGCATGGCCTCGATCCGGTTGTCCGCCTTACTGAACGCGATGGAGTATGCCTCGATGTCCGGGGCGTGGCGGCAGGCCAGGGCGGTGACGATGCTCGAGTCCAGGCCGCCGCTGAGGAACGATGCGACCGGGACGTCGGCCACCAGGTGGGCGGCGACCGACTCCTCCAGCACCGAGGCCAGGTCGGGTCGGTGCTTCGCGTGTGCCGCACGAGACGCCGTCTCGGAAGCACTCCAGTAGGTGCCTGCGGTGGTCGAGCCGTCGACGTGAAAGGTCCGCCACGAACCCGGAGGGAGCTTCTGTACTCCCTCGATCGCGTCGAAGTCCTGGGGGATCCAGTAGTACAGAGCGGATGCCACCATGCCGGTCGGATCGACCCTCAGCTCCCGGCCGACCGCCGCCACGATCGCCTTGAGCTCCGAGGCGAAGAGTGCGCCGTCACCGCGCTCCATCACGTACAGCGGCTTGATCCCGAGAGGGTCGCGGGCCAGGGTGAGGTCACCGGTCTCGGCGTCGTGGACGGCCAGGGCGAACATGCCACGGAATCGGGCCAGGGCCGACGTGCCCCAGTGCCTCCAGGCTTCGAGCACGACTTCGGTGTCGGAGCGGGTCGCGAACGTGGCGCCCTCGGCGACCAGCTCCCTGCGCAGCTCGCCGAAGTTGTACAGCTCGCCGTTGTAGGCCAAGCTCAGCGAGCCCTTCGCGAACGGCTGGTTCGCCGCAGCCGTCAGGTCGATGATCGAGAGCCGGGCGTGCGCGAGGGTCACGGAGTAGCGCGGTCGGACAACCTCCCGAAGCTCGCACGCATCCGGCCCGCGGTGGGCGATGCGTTCGATCATCGTGCTGGCGAGGATCTTGCCCTCGGGCTGCTGGAAGGCGCCGGCGATTCCGCACATGGACGTCAGCGCCTCGCATCCGTGGTGGCACGCGCCAGGTCCGCGAAGACCTCGACGTAGGCGTGTTGCTGGTGCTCCCAGGCCAGCTCGTCCACGACCCGCGTGCGACCGGCCCGACCCATCCTCGAGCGCAGCTGCGGTTGATCCAGCAGGTCGACCACTGCCCGGGCGAAGAGGCCGACGTCGTTGGGCTCGACGTACACCGCCGCGTCGGCGGCCGACACCCTCGTCTCCCGCAGGTCGAACGCGACGACGGGTAGCCCGAAGGCCATGTACTCCATCGTCTTGTTCATCGTCGACACGTCGTTGAGGGGGTTCAGCGGGTCAGGGCACAACCCGAGGTCGGCCGTGGACAGCACGTCGGTGACGAAGCTGTCCGGCACTCGGCCCGGGAGCTCGACGTAGTCGCGCAATCCGAGCTGGTCGCGGAGCGCGACCAGCTCGGGGTAGCTGTCACCGCCGCCCATGAAGGTGAAGGAGACGTCGTCTCGCCTGAAGCCGTGGACGATCTCGGCGGCAGCCTGGATCGCCAGGTCGACGCCGTCCTGCGGCCCCATCACCCCGAGGTAGGCGACCAGGTGGCGGCGGCCGCGTCGCATCTCGGTGGCCTCGGGGCCGCGGGCCATGCGCTCGGGATCGGGGCCGGTTCGCACCACCGTCACGTGCTCGGCGGACTTGCCGCCCCGACGGCGGGCGACCGCGGCGTACGACTCGTTCGTCGAGGTGACCCTGTCGGCGGTGCGGAACGTCATCCGCTCCAGCAGCTCGAGTCCCAGGTACGCCGGACTCCGCGCGTCGTGGAAGCGCGCGCGGTACAGCTCGGGGCACAGGTCGTGGTGGTCGAACACGAAACGCGTCCCGTCCCGCCGACGCAGCAGGCGGGCGAGCGGCCAGAAGATGTCGGGCGGGTTGCACGCCTGCATGACATCGAAGGGGCCGCGACTCCGCCTGGCCCTGAGTACCAGTCGCGCGGTCGCGGCGAAGGAGTAGGCGTACTCGGCGACGAACCCCGCGGCCGAGCCACCCGGCGCGTACGGCGGGTAGGTGTAGATCTCGATGTCGTCCAGCACCCGGTGGGGCACCGAGTCCTGTCCCGCCGGACACACCACGGTCACGTCATACCCGGCGTCGCGCAACGACTGGCTCTCCAGCCACACCCGCCGGTCGAACGGAACCGCCAGGTTCTGGATGATGATCAGGACCCGGGGCCGTGCCTCCGGGCCGACCTCGGGTGACCTGGCGCGATCGAGCTCCGTGGTCACCACCCGATCCCCTCGTAGCCGGGAAGCGACTCGACCTCGGGCCCGAGCCTGCCGTTGAGGTCGATGGTGCGCGGCGGCGGTGCGGCGAGCAGGGCGGCCACGACCGAGGGCTCGTCCGATGACACCACGGCGATGTCGATCTCCTCCATCACCTCCTCCGGCGAGGAGACGAGCAGCCGTCCGAGGTGCGGCAGCCGGGTCATGGCCTTCTGCCGGTTGGCGCCGACCAGCCGCTCGGGACGGATGATCGGGTCGTAGATCCGGACGTCGTAGCCCTTGCCGATCAGCCGCTCGGCCAGCTCGACGTTCGGGCTCTCGCGCAGGTCGTCGGTGTCCATCTTGAAGCTGAGCCCGAACAGGCAGACGCGTGTGCCCGGCGCCGCGAGAACTCGGTCGACCGCGTCGCGCAGCACCATCTCGTTGGTCAGGGTGGTGCCGAGCAGGAGCGGCACGTCGACGTTGTTGGCCCTCGCAAGATGGTGCAGGGCCCTGAGGTCCTTGGGCAGGCAGGAGCCACCGAAGGCGAACCCGGGGCGCAAGTAGGCCTTGGAGACGTTGAGCTTCTCGTCCATCAGGAACGCCGACATCACCTCGCGCGAGTCGACGCCGTAGTTGCGGAAGATCCGGGCGATCTCGTTGGCGAACGAGATCTTGGTGGCGTGGAACGCGTTGCAGGCGTACTTCAGCGCTTCGGCGGTGTCCACCGCAATGTGGTGCGCGGGCACGTCCAGGAACGAGAACAACCGGCTCACCTGCGCGTAGGTGTCCTCGTCGGCGGTGCCGACCACCACCATCGGTGGGTCGTAGAAGTCGGCGACGCTGCTGCCCTCGCGCAGGAACTCCGGGCACATGGCAGTGCCGACGTGCCACCCGTCCGGGACGTCGGCGAAATAGGTCTCGGCGAGGTGCGCGACTGTGCCTGGTGGCACGGTGCTGCGGACCACGACGGAGTGATGGCCCGATGCGGGCGGCGTGACGCACTCCATCGTCTGGCGGAGGTCCGCGGCGACCCGCTCGATGAAACGCAGGTCTGTGCCGCCGCTCGAGGCGGACGGCGTGCCCACACAGATGAGCGACACGTCAGCGCCGGTCAGGGCGTCTGCGATACGGCTCGTCGCGCGGAGCCCTCCCGCCGACACCGTGTGGCGCACCAGGTCGTCGAGCCCTGGCTCCACGACGGGGCTGCGGCCGGCCGCGATGCAGCTCACCTTGAACGGGTCGGTGTCCACACCGGTCACGTCGTGCCCGCGGGCCGCGAGCCCGGCTGCGGTGACCGTGCCGACGTAGCCCAAGCCCAGAACAGCGACCTTCATGGTTCCCCCTCAGCGCCCCCGCGCCAGCGACGCTAGTGACTCGTCCAGATGAGGTAATCCCCTGTATTGGGGACCGGAGCACGGACGATGGCGGCTGGTTCCTGCGCGTCGCAGTGACCCACCGACGGTCGTCGCCGACCCGCGATGCCTGTCACGAAGAGCGGTGACCGGCCGCCAAGGGGGTGCCGGCCGGCCACCCGGATCAACGATCTGCCAATGACGGCAGGGCTACATCATCAGTCTGGGGGAATGGCGCGTGACCAGCCCGCGCGGTGCGCGAGGCCGACGGCGGCGAGCTGGGAGCTCACCTGCAGCTTGGCCAGGATCGACTTGACCTGAGTGCGCACCGTCGACTCCGAGACGTAAGACGCACGGGCGATCTCGCCGACCTGGCAGCCCACCATCAGCTTCGACAGCACCTCTGCCTCGCGGGGGGTCAACCGCTCCAGCCGCGCCCGGACGCTCTGCTCCTCGGACAGCCGGAGGCGCCCTTCGCGGATCAACTCCAGGCGCTCCTCGTCGGACATGAGAGGCAGTCCCCCGGCCGTTCTCCGGATCGTCGCCACCACATCGGTCATGGGAGCGTTCTTGGCCAAGACCTTTCTCGCTCCCGAGAGGATGGCCTCGCCCCACTGCGCGCGGTCACCGCACGCAGTCACCACGATGACGTCGACCCTGGCCGCCGCGAGTGGCTTGATGACGGGGAGACCGCTTCCGTAATGACCGAGATCAAGATCCAGAAGGACGGTGCTGGGGCGCAGCCTGAGCACCGTGGCGGTCAACCGAGCGGCGGTCTGCCCCGGGATGAGCGGTAGCCGCTGCGCGTCGTACCCCTTGAGCACCAGTGTGGTCTCCAAGGCTTCGGCGAAGAGCAAGTGGTCCTCGACGATCACGATGCGAGCAGGACTCGCCGACGTCATGTCGGGCGCCGTTGGCGAGGCAAGGACAGCACGAAGGTCGCACCGGGGCCGGCGCCGTCCGCGAGGTGGACCGACCCGTCCTGGGCCGCCATCAGACGTCGGGCGACCGCGAGGCCGAGGCCGTTGCCCTCGGCCGCGCCACCGCGAAAGCCGGGCTCGAAGACGCGGTCGCGCAAGGGTTGTGGGATGCCCGGGCCGCGGTCGGAAACGTGGATCTGCACGTCCTCACCTGCGTCCACGATCTCGACGGCGGTGGGCGATCCGCCCGCATGCTTCGCAGCGTTCGCGAGCAGGATGTTGACTGCCTCAGCGAGGAAGTCTCGCACACACAGCGCCGTCGACGGCGAAGGTCGCCAGTCGATCACCTGACCCGCCAGCTGTCGGGCATCCACCACAGGTGCGATCACGTCGGCGACCGTCGCTGCGTCCTGGTGTGGCTGCTGCTCGAACAGCAGACGCTCGAGACGTGACACCTCGGACACGAGCAAGGACTCGAGCCGCCGCTTGCGGCGCTCGGGGAGCACGGTCCCGTGGTGCACCAGCAGGTGCACCGCGCGCGAGAGACCCGCGACACTCGCGCGCACCTCGTGCAGCTGCTCGTCTGAGGATTGGAACACTCGCTCCGGGCTCGGCGGCAGCTGTCGGCCGACGTCGGCACCGTCCCTCGTCATCGCCGTCATCTCGACGCCCCTAGGAACAAGGTGAGTCCACCGCAGATTGGTTGCGCAGGACACTGATTCGTTGCTTCGAGACACTAACCACGTTGCCGTTCTGCGACCTCCGCCAGGTGGCGTAAGCCTCCCGTCCCCCAAATGGGGACATGCGCGGCCGACGGTGAGATCAGTAGGCCCCGAGGTGCCCGAGGATGGCGCGGGTGGTGCGCACCACGATCGTGAGGTCGAGCAGGAAGGACCAGTTGTCGACGTAGTGCACGTCCAGCCGGATGCCCGCAGCCCACGCCAGCTCGGAGCGCCCCGACACCTGCCACAGCCCGGTGATCCCGGGCTTCGCGGCGAGCCGTCGGCGGGCCACCTCGTCGTAGAGGGCGACCTCGCGCGGCAGCGCCGGCCGTGGTCCGACCAGTGCCATGTCGCCGCAGACGACGTTCCAGAGCTGGGGAATCTCGTCCAGGGAGTAGCGGCGCAGGAAGCGACCGATCCGTGTGACTCGCGGGTCTGCGCGCACCTTGAACAGCACCCCCCCGTCCACCTCGTTGGCCTCCGCCAGATCGGTCAACCTCGACTCCGCATCCGTGAACATCGTGCGAAGCTTCACCATGGTGAAGGACTTGCCGTCGCGACCGACACGGACCTGACGGAACAGTGCAGGGCCGGGCGAGTCCAGCCGGATCGCCAGCATGAGCAGTGCTAGGGGAAGTGCCGTCAGCACCAGTGCCAGCACGCCGAACGCGCGTTCCCACACGCCTTTGACGACGAGCTGCCATCCACGCAGCGCCGTGGGGCGAACGCGGATCACCGGAGACGAGCCGGCATGGCAGAGCGCGGCGCGCGAGGTCATCACGTCGACGAGGCCTGTGGAGACCAGCAGATCCACCCCCAGCGGCTCCAGGCTCCAGGCCAGCGTGCGCAGCCGTTCAGGTGGGAGGCCGGGTCCTGGGACGACAAGGACCGCATCGGCGGAGTACCGCGCCACCGCCTCGGGCACATCGTCCAGGAGCACAACAGGCACCTCGGGCTCCCGGCAGATGCCTGCACCGGTCACGGCCACGCACACCAGCTCGGTGACCCCTCGGCCCCGTGTCCGCGGCTCGAGCAGCGCTCGAGAGACCGCCGTCGCCTCCGCGACCAGCAGCACCCGCGCGGGGACTGCCGCCCGCACCAACGCGTGAGCGAGCACCCGGACAAGCACGCTGAGCAGGACGAGTGCCAGGAGCGCCGGGAGCAGCTGGGCACGCAGTCGCGGCTCGACCAGGCTCACCGTCTCGACGAGCACCAGCAGCGCCAGCACGGGCCGGCCGAACCACCAGACGTTCGTGCTCCTCATGGGAGACAGGTGGTAGCAGTCGGTCACGGCCAGGACGGCCACCCACACCAGAGGCACGGCCCACGAGGCCCGGCCATGCGGCAATAGCGCAACCACCGCGAGGCCGAGGGCCAGCTCGAGGACCGCGAGGAGGTAGGGCCAGGCCCTGGAACCACGACGACGTATCGCTTCGGCCTGTGCGCGGTCCGGCTGCAGAAGCGACCCGCGCACCACCAGGTTCTCCGGATGGCCGGGACCCGGCTGCCGCGGGATGACTCGTGACTCGCTCTGCGCAGCCATCACCATCTCCCCCATCACCTGCTCCATGGGCACGGCCGACGTCCCCCGACGGTCAGCCAGATGCCCACCACGATGTTCGGAGGTGGCGAGGGCCGGCATCGCCCACGTTGGGGAACCGCCGACCGGTGGATCGGTCGTGCGGTCCCGAGGGCAGCTTCAGGAGCGCGGCAGGGCGCCGACGGCGCGCAGGCCGCGGAAGTTGCCGGCAGCCCAGGTGGTGAGCTTGCGGGCGTCGGAGGTCACGAAGCCGTACGGCGCGTGCATGACCGCGACCGCGATGTGGTGCCTGCCCATCCAGGTGCCCACCACGAGAGTGTTCCCCGCAGGGGTGGTGTAGCCGCTCTTGCCCAGCGCGTGCGGATAGAGGTTCACGTAGTCGGTGCCGCGCCACACGGTGTGCCGGTGCCGGCCGTTCACGGTGGCGATCCGCGCCGAGCGCATCGCGAGCACGTGCCGCACCGCCGGCCGGCGCAGGGCCGCACGGAGCAACAGCACCAGGTCACGCGCCGAGGAGTGTGAGCCACGGGCGGTGAGCCCCGAGGCGTTCTTGGCCACGGTGTCGCGGGCGCCGAGCCGATGTGCGGTCCGGTTCATAGCCCGGTAGAACCCGGCGCGTCCCCACCGGTAGGAGCCGGCCAACGCCTCCGCGGCGTCGTTGCCCGACGGCAGCAGCATGCCCGCCATCAGGGTCTGGAAGCGGTAGTAACGGCCGGGTGCCAGGCCCGCGCACGTGCACGTCTGGTGCGCCTCGAACCGGCTCACCCGGTGCGGGATCCGTCGGTTGATGGTGCGCGCCGCGGTCACCGCGGTGAGCAGCTTCATCGTGGACGCCTGTGGCCGCTTGTCGCGGGCGTTGTGCTTGCCGAGCACCCGGCCGGTCTTCAGGTCCACCACCACCCAGGACCTGGCGCGCACCCGCGGCGGAAGGGCTACTTGCATCCTTCGGGGACGGAAGGTGGTCCGGTTGGCGAGGAAGAGGGTCCTTCCGTTGCCCACGACGGTCCCGCGGTGCCGGCGCAGCTCGATGCGTCCCACCGGGCCCACCCGCGCCGCGCCTGTGCCCGTCCGGACACCGTGCTCCGTCGTAACCGCCTGCGTCCCTGAACCCGTCGCGTGGGACGGCTGGACCTGGGACTGGGTGGTCACGGAGGCGATGCTCGCGATGGCCACGACGGCCACCCCGAGGGCACGCAAGCGGAACGTTCGTGGGTGCACGCGAAAGATGATGACGCGGAACGCGCGCACCGGCTGGCGTTTCCGCTGAACGTGCCCGGAGCGTTACCTGAGGAAGACCCGGGCCATGGCCAGCGTCTCGGCGGCGCCGTTGCAGGCCTCGAGCCGGTCGACCAGCGCGATCAGGTCGTCTCGGGCGCCACCGGCCTGGCCGAGCGCCCAGACCAGGTGCGGTGAGGGCACCGGGGTGTCCCGCACGTAGCAGCGCAGCCGTTGGACGATCGCGTGATAGCGCTCCTCGTCCAAGAACAGACTGGTCTTGGGCGGGCCACCCCAGCGGAACGCCTGCAGCGCCCGGCCGACCTGCATGGCGGCCTGTCCGTGCCCCCGCCCTCCGGCAAGCGCCTCCTCGAGGGCATCCTCGGGCGTCGGCAGCGGGCGCTGCACCGTGACGCTGACGGGTGCGGTCTGCTCCTGGACGGGGATCCACTCCCGGTCGCTGCGGTCGGCGGGCACCGGTCGCCCGGTGAGGCACTCGTGCCACTCGTCGTACCCGGTCTGCTCGGTGACCAGGCAGGTGGCGTCGCCGTTGGAGATCACCGCCACCTGTGGCCCGCACTCCCGGGCCACCTCCCGGGACACGTGCCAGGGGCCGTACAGCGGACTGGCGCCGAAGTCGAGCGTGCCGTCGGGTCCGAGGCTCAGCTCGCTGATCGGCGGCAGCCGGCCACCGAGCTTCACGAAGCGCGCCTCCCACGCGCCGGTGACCAGCCGGCTGTGGTACTGCCATCCCTCACGCGCAAGGATCGACTCCACCATCTCCACCGTGGCCTGGCAGCCCACCCGGTCGGGAACGACGATGCCCTGCTCGTCGAGCAGCGCCCTCAGCGTCGGCTCCCCGGTGCAGGGGATGACCAGGAGTCGGCTCACCATCTGCTCATCATCCTCCGTCCACTGCGACAATGGCGGGCGATGGCCGCCACACGCTCCCGCTCTCCCGTCGTACGGCGGCTGCTGGACCGGCTCGGGCCGCTCCCGGCCCGGGTGCTGCTGCTGGTACGACGATCCGCCGCGGAGTTCCTGGACGACGACGGACCCCAGCTCGCCGCGGCGATCTCGTACCACGTGCTGCTCTCGATCTTTCCGCTCCTGATCCTGCTGCTCTCGATCGCGGGACTGGCCGCCGACCAGCAGACGTTGCGCCAGCAGGTGCTGACCACGGTCACCACCTACATCCCCCTCTCCGACCACGCCCAAGCCTCCGTGCGCCACCTGCTCGGCCAGATGCAGGCCGGCAGCCAGGCCCTCGGCATCCTCGGGCTGCTCGGCCTCGTGGTGGCCGCCACCGGGATGATGAGCGCGACCCGCCGGGCGCTGACCCGGGCATGGGACACCGAGCGACGGCGCAGCCTGCTGCGCGGCAAGCTGCTCGACCTGGGCCTGGTGGCGGTCGCCGCGGTGGTGCTCGGCCTGTCGTTCGGGCTGACCCTCGCGGTGCGGCTGGCCCGGTCCGGCAGCCAGGCCGCGGCCGACGCCCTCGGCCCGCTCGGACCGCTGGCGTCCGCGGCGGGCTGGCTGGTCGGCTTCGTGGTGCCGGCGCTGCTCGCGTTTGGCCTGTTCGCGTTCTTCTACTCGGTGGTGCCGGCCGCGGACACCCACTGGTCGCGGACCTGGCCGGGTGCGCTGGTGGGCGCACTGGCCTTCCAGCTGCTCAAGGAGGGGTTTGCGTTCTACCTGGACCACTTCGCGCACTACGACGCGGTGTACGGGTCGCTCGGCGCGGCTGCGGCGTTCATCTTCTTCGTGTACCTGTCCGCGAACGCGTTCCTGGTCGGCGCCGAGGTCGCGTCGGAGTACCCGCGGCTGCCCTGAGCGCCCCCACCGGATGGCACGATGATCCCCGTGCCGCCCCGAACCGTGACCCCGCTGACTCGCGTGCTCTCCCGGGGCCTGCCTCAGGGGATGCCGCGCGACGTGGTCACGATGTCCGCGGTGGCGTTCTGCGTGGCGCTCGGGTTCGGCGTGGTGGCACCGGCGATCCCGCTGTTCGCCAAGCAGTTCGGGGTAAGCGCGGCCGCCGCAGGCGCGGTGGTGTCCGCGTTCGCGCTGCTGCGGCTGATCTCCGGGCTCGGCGCCGGCCGGCTGGTGGACTGGCTCGGAGAGCGGCTCGGGCTCGCGCTGGGCATCGCCGTGGTGGCGGTGTCCAGCCTGCTGGCCGGGCTCTCCCAGAGCTACGACCAGCTGCTGGTGCTGCGCGGCATCGGGGGGGTCGGCTCCGCGGTCTTCGGGGTGGCCGCGGTCAGCCAGGTGCTGCGCGTCGCCGGGAAGCGGATGCGCGGCCAGGCGATGAGCGTCTACCGCTCCGGGTTCCTGCTCGGCGGCATCGTCGGGCCGGCGTTCGGCGGCGCCGTGCTGGCCATCTCGCTGCGGGCCCCGTTCTTCCTGTACGCCGGCACACTCACCCTCGCCGGCGTGGTGGCCCTGGTGTTCCTGCGCGACCAGCAACCTCCGTCGTACGACGAAGAGCCGGCGTACGGCGCGGCGCCTACCGGCGAGGTCGGACCGGCCGCTCCGGAACCGGACACCGAGCCGCCCGCTCCGGAGCCGACGCTCGCCTCGGTGCTGCGCACCCGGGAGTACCAGGCCGCCCTGACCACCAACCTGGCCGTCGGCCTCGCGGTGTTCGGCATGCGCAGTACGGTCGTGCCGCTGCTGATCGTGCACGGGCTCGGCGAGCCGGACTGGTGGGCGGGCATCGCGTTCCTGGTCAGCGCGCTCATCCAGACCGTGCTGATGCTGCCGGTCGGCCGGTGGACTGACACGGTCGGCCGTCGGCCGATGCTGCTGGTCGGCGCGTTGGTGTCCGCGATCGGGCTGGTGCTGCTCGGCTACGGCGGCAGCCTGTGGCTGGTGATGGTGGCGATGTGCGTGTTCGGGGCCGGGTCGGCGTTCCTGGGCACCGTCCCGGGGGCGCTGGTCGGGGACGTGGCGGGCCGGCGCAGCGGCACCGTGGTGGCGGTGTTCAACATGGCCAGCGACCTCGGTGCCGTGATCGGTCCGGTGCTCGCCGGATGGCTGGTGGACCAGGGCTCCTACGGCGCCGCGTTCGGGCTCGGTGCCGCGGTGGTCGCGGTGGCCGGGCTGCTGGGGCTGCGGCTGCCCCGGCGCTGACCGGACCGGCCGTCCCCCGCTGAACCGCCGGCGCTCCGGTGCCGTGGTGTGGTCATGATCCTTCGTGTCCTCACCGCGGCCGCCGTCTTCGTGTCCGCCGCCGTGCACTTCAAGCTCTGGTTCTTCGACAGCTTCTCCGAGATCCCCACGATCGGGCCGCTGTTCCTGCTCAACGCCGTGGGCGGGCTGGCCATCGGCGTGCTCGTCCTCACCTGGCGGCACTGGCTGCCCGCGCTGGCCGCGGTCGGCTTCGGCGCCTCCACGCTGGGCGCGTTCATCATCTCGGCCACGGTCGGGCTGCTCGGCCTGCAGGAGTCCTTCCGGGGCACCAGCGAGCTGACCGCTGCTGCCGCCGAGCTGGTCGCCATCCTCGGTGGGCTCGCGCTGCTCGGGACGTGGTGGGCGTCGCGCCGCTCAGCCGGCCAGGCGGAGTACCGGCAGCCCGCTGATCGTGCGCACCTCCACTGAGGCGATGTCGGCGGGCCGTGCCTCGGTGGCCGCGTTCAGCACCGTGGTCTTGTCCGGCACCGCCCGCCAGGTGGCGACGTGCTCGGTGCGCCCGTCCTTGGTGTGGATCAGCAGGGCGTAGGACGGCACCTCGCCGCCGTAGACGGGGGCGTCGTAGGTGCAGGTCAGGGTGAGCTTGGTGCCCCAGGCCACGTTGTCCATGGTCAGCCGGGCCTGCAGCGGGGTGCGGGTCACCTGGGTCATCGCGACCCCGGTCTCGCTGGGCCGGTCCAGGATCTGCGGCACGGCGACTGTCCCGCCCACCACGACCGCCGCCGCCGCGGCCGCGACAGCCACCCCGATCGACAACCGCCGACGGCGGGTCCGTCGTACCTCTGTGAGGAGGCGGGGCAGCAGGGTGTCCGGGACCGGAGCCGGCTCCGGTTCGGTGAATGCGTCGACGTCGACGTGGGCCAGCAGGCCGGGCATCCCGGCCAGCTCGCGCACGGACGTGGCGCAGCTCGGGCACTCGGACAGGTGCTCCTCGAACTCGGCCCGGTCCTCGGGCGAGAGGGAGCCGAGCACGTAGGCCGCGTCGTGGTGGCGGAAGGGGTCGAAGCTCGCGGTGCTCATGCTGTTCCGACTCCTCTCTCCTCCAGGGCGAGACGCAGTGCTCGAAGAGCGTAGTGCGTGCGGGACTTCACGGTGCCTTCCGGGACCCCGAGCCGGCGCGCGGCCTCGGCGACCGAGCGGCCGCGGTAGTACGTCTCCAGGAGTACGTCGCGGTGCTCGGCCGACAGCGTCCCGACGGCGTCGGCGACCACCCAGGACTGGAGCATCGCATCGACCTCATCGTCCTCGGCGGCCGGCTCCGGCGGCTCTGCCGTGGAGAACTCCGGCCGCACGCGGCGGGCCCGCCAGTCGTCGATGACGATGTGACGGGCGACGGTGAACAGCCAGGCGCGCAACGACCCGGCCTGTTGGGACATCACCTTCTGGTTGCGCCAGGCGCGTAGCAGCGTCTCCTGCACCACGTCCTGGGCATGGGCGTGGTCGCCGGTCAGCCGCACGGCGTACGCCCACAGGGCGGACGCGTACTCGTCGTGCAGCGCCTGCATCAGCTCAGCCTGGGTACTGGTCACCTGTCCTCCTACCCAGGACACGTAGCCGGGCTCCGTCCGGTTCAGTGTGCGCTCAAAATCCAGTGTGAGCGCCGCGGCCGCGCCGATCGGGGCCTGACCAGACCAGCCGGTGTCGGGACCCGCGCTACTCGGGTCAGCGCCGGGCTAGCTGACGAACCCTTGGCTCCGCAGGAACTGCATGGCGACGTCGGCGGGCTTCATGCCGTGCACGTCCACGTCGGCGTTGAGCCGGCGCAGCGTGTTGTTGTCCAGCTTCGCGGCAACTGTCTCGAACAGCTTCCGCATCTGGGGGTAGGCCTCGTAGAGCGGCTTCCGGACCACCGGGCACATGCTGTAGTTGGGGAAGAAGTGCCGGTCGTCCTGCAGCACCTTCAGGTTCAGCGCCTGGATGCGGCCGTCGGTGGTGAAGATCTCCCCGAAGTTGCACTGTCCCTGCGCGGTGGCGGCGTAGATCGCCCCGGTGTCGAGGGTCTTCACGTTGCCGCTCGGCACCGAGGAGCCGAACTTGAGCCCGTAGGCCTTGAGCATCGGCTGGAAGCCGTCGTTGCGGTTCTTGAACTCCGACTCCACGCAGAACGTGCGCTCCTTGACCGGCAGGTCCTTGATCTGGGAGAGCTTGCTGAGGTGCAGCCGCGCCGCCGTCTTCGCAGTGGTCGCGAAGCCGTAGGTGTCGTTCATCGGCGCCGGGGGCAGCCAGACCAGGTTGTTCTTGCGCAGGTCCTCCTTGCGCACCGCTTCGTACTGCTTGGTCTTGTTCGGGATGCCGTTGTCGTGGCCCAGGTAGGCGATCCAGGCGGTGCCGGTGTACTCCCACTCCATGCCCACCTCGCCCTGGAGCTGGGCCGCGCGGGCAGAGGAGCTGCCGGGGATGTTGGTGTAGTCCTGCACCTTGGCGCCGGCGGACTTCAGCAGGATCACCGCCATCTTCCCGAGCACC
>DASTWW010000185.1:0-18213 GCA_035765755.1 Nocardioidaceae bacterium | reverse complement strand
CTGGGACTACCGCTACGCCTGGCCGCGGGACGCCAGCATCGGCGTCGCGGCCTTCCTGGGCGTCGGCAAGGTGGAGGAGGCGCGCGGCTTCCTGTGGTGGCTGCTGCACGCCAGCCGGCTGCAGCGGCCCCGGCTCCCGGTACTGTTCACCCTCGACGGGCGACACCCGACCCCCGAGCGGCGGCTGGCCGGCTGGCCCGGCTACGCCGGCAGCACACCGGTGCGGGTCGGGAACGCCGCCGCCGGCCAGCACCAGCTCGACGGGTACGGCTGGGTGGTGGATGCCGCCTGGGTGCTGGTCCGGGCCGGCCACCCGCTGTACCCGGAGACCTGGCGGGCGGTGCGCGGCTTCGCCGACCTGGTCGCCCGCCGCTGGCAGGAGCCGGACGCCGGCATCTGGGAGCGCCGCGACGCTCCGGCGCACCACGTGCACTCCAAGCTGATGGCCTGGTTGGCCCTGGACAGGGCGCTGCGAATCGCCGCCACGCACCGGTTGCCGCGCCAGCAGGCCGCGAGCTGGCTGGCCGCACGGGAGGCGGTCGGCGCCCAGGTGCGCGACCTCGGCTTCGATCCGGCCCTGGGCAGCTACACCCGGGCCTACGGTGATCCGGGCCTGGATGCCGCCGTGCTGGTGCTGCCGCTGGTCGGCGTCGAGGACCCTCGCTCGGAGCGGGTGCGCGGGACCGTGGACGCGATTCGGGAGCGGCTGTCGGCCGGCGGCCCGCTGCTCTACCGTTACCCGCCCGGCGAGGACGGGCTGCCCGGCGGGGAGGGCGCGTTCCTGCCGTGCTCGTTCTGGCTGGTGCAGGCGCTGGCCTGCACCGGCCGCCGGGAGGAGGCGGCCGAGCTGTTCGCGCAGCTGCTGGAGTACGGCGGGCCGCTCGGCCTGCTCGCCGAGGAGGCCGACCCCGCCACCGGGGAGCAGCTCGGCAACTACCCCCAGGCGCTGACCCACGCCGCGCTCGTGCAGGCCGCGCTCGCGCTGCGCTGACTCAGCGCACCAGCCCGACGACGTCCCACTTCCAAGTCCGGCTCCAGACCTGGTGACGGTACGACGCGGTGAGCCCCGCGCTCTCGGCGGCCGCGACCATCGCCTCGGGCGGATGCACGAACGCGCGAAACGCGTTCCCCTGGAGCCGGCGCAGGAGGTTCTCGGTCCCGATCGCCGCCTTGTTGGACAGCACCTCGGCGGGGTGGCTGTAGACCAGCACCCGCCGGGCATGGGCGGCCGCGGCCGAGAGCAGCGCCTGGTAGTCGGGGTAGCAGCAGACCACCCGGTGCAGGACCACCACGTCGGCAGGCTCTACCTGGTCCGGTGACCGGGCGATGTCCAGGAAGCGCCGGGTCACCCGGTCGGCCATCCCGGACCGCTCCAGCAGCCGACCCGCCTCTTCCTCGTAGTTGTGCGAGATCTCCAGGTTGGTCACGTGCGCGGCCCCGCGGCGCAGCAGCTCGACCTGGATCTCGCCGATGCCGCCACCGATCTCCAGCACCGTGGCGTCCTGGATCCCGTGGCCGGCGGCGAACTCGACGATGCGTTGCGCCGTTGGGTTCAGGCCGGCCTTGCCGTAGCGCTTGGCCACCCGTCGGGCAGAGCGCTCGGTGAACACGGACTGGTAGTCCTCGTTGTCGCAGCAGCCGGACATGCCAGCCAGTATGGCCGCGGCGAGCGCGGGGCCTTGACAAGCGACGCCGCGGGCCCGAAAGTTTGAGGTGAATCACCTCTCATATTCTCACCAAGGAGGGTCGGCTATGTCCCGATCACGTCTCGCCGCGCTCACCGCGGGGATGGCCGCGCTGTGCCTGGGCGTCGCGGGGTGCGCCACCGGCACGAGCAGCACCGACTTGGGCTCGGGCGGTTCGGTGAAGGTGGCGGTGCTCACCTCGAAGACCGGCCCCCTCGCGGCGTACACCGCGGAGTACCTCGACGGCTTCAAGGCCGGGCTCGACTATGCCACCGGCGGCACCGGCGAGGTGGACGGCACCAAGATCGACGTGACGTACGTCGACGACCAGGGCCAGCCGGACACCGCGGTGTCGCAGTTCAAGGACCTGGTCGGCAAGGGCTACAAGGTCATCGCTGGCACCGTCGACTCGGGCATCGCGCTGCAGCTGGCGCCACTGGCCGAGCAGAACAAGGTGCTCTACGTCTCCGGCCCCGCCGCCGCCGACGCAATCACCGGCGTGAACAAGTACACCTTCCGGTCCGGCCGGCAGACCTGGCAGGACGTGGAGACCGCGGCCGCTGCGATCGGCAGCGTCTCGGGCAAGAAGGTGGTCGTGTTCGCCCAGGACTACGCGTTCGGCCAGGCCAACGCCGAGGCCGTGAAGACCGTCCTCGGCGGCGAGGGTGCCAACGTCGACCAGGTCATGGTGCCGCTGTCGGCCAAGGACTTCACCCCGTTCGCGCTGCAGGCCAAGCAGAAGCACCCGGACCTGCTGTTCGTGGCCTGGGCCGGCGACACCACCGGGGCGATGTGGCAGACCCTCGACCAGCAAGGCCTGTTCGACTCCAGCACCGTGGTGACCGGGCTGGCCACCACCGCGACGTACGGCCTCTACGGGCCGGCCACCGACAAGATCGACTTCCTGTCCTACTACTTCCCGCAGGCGCCGGAGAACGACGTGAACAAGGCGATGGTCGACGCGGTGCAGAAGGCCGGCTCGAACGCCGACCTGTTCACCCCGGACGGCTTCGTGGCCGCGCAGATGATCGTGCACGCGGTGCAGCAGGCCGGTGGCGACGACGTCGACGGGATGGTGAAGGCGCTCGAGGGGTGGACCTTCCAGGCGCCCAAGGGGGACGAGACGGTGCGGGCCAGTGACCATGCGATGCTGCAGCCCATGTACGTCGCTAAGCTCGTCAAGCAGGGCGACAGCTTCGTCCCGCAGCTGGTGAAGACCGTGCCGGCCGACCAGGTCGCGCCTCCGGAGGCTTCCCACTGAGCCCGATGACGAGCGGCTCTCGATGACCAGGGACACGCGGACCCGGGCCGGCACCACGCTGGAGGTGCAGGGGCTGTCGTACTCCATCGGCGGGGTGCGCATCCTCGACGACGTGAGCCTCCACGTGGCCGCCGGCGAGTTCCTCGGGGTGATCGGGCCGAACGGCGCGGGCAAGACCACGTTGTTCAACCTGCTCTCCGGGGTGGCGCTGCCCAGCAGCGGCTCGGTGCGGATGGCGGAGGCGGACATCACCCGGCTCCCGCCGCACGCCCGGGCCAGGGCCGGGCTGGGCCGGACGTTCCAGACCTCGAGCGTCTTCCCGGCGCTCAGCGCGGTCGAGAACGTCCGGCTCGCCGCGGAGGCCGGTGCGGGTGCCCGTCTGTGGGGGCCGCCGGCCGGGAGTGGGGGCCGGCTGCTGGACACGGCACGGGACTGCCTGGAGCGGGTCGGTCTCACCGCGCAGACCGACGCTCCGGCGGGCTCGCTCTCGCACGGGGAGAAGCGCAAGGTGGAGATCGCCATCGTGCTGGCCGGCCGGCCGCAGGTGCTGCTGCTCGACGAGCCGATGGCCGGCCTCGGCATGGAGGACGTCCCCGAGGTGGTCGCGCTGATCCGCGACCTGCATGCGGACCAGGGCATCACCGTGTTGATGGTCGAGCACCACATGGAGGTGATCCTCGGGCTCGCGGACCGGATTGCGGTGATGCACCACGGCCGCCTGCTTGCTTGCGACACCCCCGACGCGGTGATGGCCGACCCGGCCGTGCAGTCGGCCTACCTCGGGGAGCCCCTGTGACCGGCCCTGTGACCGGCCCTGGGACCAGCCCTGTGACGGGGGGCGTGGTGGCCGGGGAGCCGGTGCTGCGGCTGTCCGACGTACAGGTGCGCATCGCCGGGTCCCAGATCCTGCACGGGGTCTCCTTCGACGTGGCGCCGACCGGCGTCACCGCGCTGCTCGGCCGCAACGGCGTCGGCAAGACCACCACGCTGCTCGCCGTGATGGGACTGCGGCCGCGCACCGGCTCGGTGCACCTCGATGAGCAGAGCCTCGACGGGCTGCCCACCCACCGGATCGTGCGGCGCGGGGTCGGCTACGTCCCGGAGGACCGCGAGGTGTTCGCCGGGCTCACCGTCGCGGAGAACCTGCGCCTGGCAGAGCGGGGCACCGCGGAGCCGAGGTACGACGTGGTGTTCGAGCTGTTCCCCGACCTGCGCACCCGGCTCGGGCAGCAGGCGGGGACGCTGTCCGGCGGTCAGCAGCAGATGGTCGCGCTGGCCCGGGTGCTTCTCGCCGAGAACCGGCTGCTGCTCGTCGACGAGCCGACCAAGGGCCTCGCCCCGCAGGTGGTGGGCGAGGTGGCCCGGGTGCTGGAGCAGGTCGCGGAGACGGTCCCGGTGCTGCTCGTCGAGCAGAACCTGGGCGTGGTGGGCCGGCTGGCCCACCACGCCGTCGTGCTCAACCAGGGCCGGGTGGTGCACGACGGCGACGCCGCCGTGCTGCTGGAGGACGAGGCGCTGACCCGGCGGCTGCTCGGCGTCTCCGCGGAGACGGGAGCCCACCAGTGAGCACCGTCATCGTGCTGATCGTCACCGGCCTCGGGCTCGGAGCGTTGTACTTCCTGATCGCCTCCGGTCTGTCGCTGATCTTCGGGCTGATGCGGGTGCTGAACTTCGCGCACGGGGCGGTGCTCGGTGTCGGCGCATACCTCGGCTGGTGGGCGTCGGTGCACGTCGGTGGCCCGGCCACCGCCCGGATGCTGGTCGCGGTGGTCGCGGGCACGGTCGGCAGCGCGGTGCTCGCGGCGGTCGTCGAGCTGGTGCTGGTGCGGCCTCTCTACGAGCGGGAGGTGGCCCAGGTGCTGGTCACCGTCGGTCTGGCGCTGGCGATCGTGGCGCTGCTCAGCGGGATCTGGGGCACCGACCCCAAGGTCTACCCGGTGCCGTCGTGGATGACCGACACCAGCAGCGTGGCCGGCGCGTCCATCCCGCACGGCCGGGTGGTCACCGTGCTGGTCGGGCTGGTCGTGCTCGGCCTGTTCGTGCTCTTCCTGCGCCGCACCCGCTACGGGCTGGTGGTCCGCGCCGGCGTGGAGAACCGGGCGATGGTCACCGCGCTCGGCATCGACGTACGACGGGCGTTCACACTCGTGTTCACGCTCGGCGGCGCCGCGGCCGGCCTCGCGGGGGCGCTGGCCGGGGTGTACTTCGGGTCGGTCACCCCTGGCCTCGGCTCGTCGCTGCTCATTTACGCGTTCATCGTGGTGGTGATCGGCGGTCTCGGGTCGGTGCCCGGCTCCGCGCTCGCCGCGGCGGTGGTGGGGCTGGTCCAACAGTTCACCAACTACTACGCCGCGAGCGGGATCGGTGACCTGTCCGTCGTACTGCTGCTCGCGGTGGTGCTGCTGGTGCGGCCGCAGGGACTGCTCGGGAGGGCGCTGTGAGGCGGGCCCAGCTGCTCGGCGGCGTCGCGCTGGTGGTGGTGCTCGCCCTGCTGCCGTTTTCCGCGCTCACCGTCCCAGGCGTGCTGCCCGGCGAGTTCGCCTCCCCGGGGACGCTGCAGCTGCTCGCGATCTGCCTGGTGTTCGCGGCGCTCGCGCTCAGCTACGACCTGCTGTTCGGGTTCACCGGGCTTCTCTCGTTCGGGCACGCGCTGTACTTCGCCGTCGGCGTCTACGCCACCACCATCGCGCTCAGCGTCTGGCACTGGGCACCGGTGCCGGCGGTGCTGCTCGCCCTGGGCTGCGGGCTGGTGCTCTCGGTGCTGGCCGGCGCGGTCAGCCTCCGGGTGCGCGGCATAGCCTTCGCGATGGTCACGCTTGCGTTCGCGCAGGCCGGCTCGGTGCTGGTGGTGCAGGACCCGCTGCGCGTCACCGGCGGTGAGCAGGGGCTCGGCCTGGACGTGTCCCGGCTCCCGGACGCGCTCGTCGGCGTGGTGAACACCCGCAACGTGTACTGGCTGGCCCTCGCCCTCGCCGCGGTGGTCTACCTCGTGGTCCGGCTGACCACCACCTCCGCGGCCGGCCACGTGTGGGCGGCGATCCGGGAGAACGAGCAGCGCATCGCGGTGCTCGGCGTGCGCACCTACACGTTCAAGCTGCTCGCGTTCGTGACCGGGTCCACGCTGGCTACGTTGTGCGGTGTGGTGTACGTGCTGCTGGTCGGCGGGGCCACCGCCGACGTCACCACTCCCGAGTTCACCCTGGCCCTGCTGGTGATGGTGGTGCTCGGCGGCTCCGGGGTGCGCTGGGGCGCGCTGCTCGGCGGGTTCGCCTACACGCTGCTCGACCAGCGGCTCGGCGCCCTCGCCGGCTCCGACACGGTCGCCGCGCTGCCGGCGGTGGCGCGCGTCCCGCTGTCCCAGCCGCTGTTCATCCTCGGCGTGCTGTTCGTGCTGGTGGTGCTGTTCCTGCCCGGCGGGGTCGCCTCGCTGGTCCGGCCCGACGGCCGGCCGGCTGGCTCACGGATGCGGCTGCCCGCCCGGAAGCGGGCCCGAGCATGACCCTCACCCGGATGAACGGACCTCTGCTCGTCGGTGAGTGGCCGGCGCACGGCGCCCGGCACGGTGACCAGCGCGTCGCGGTCCAGGACCCGACTGGCCGGCTCAGCTACGCCGACCTCGAGGAGCGGTCCACGCTGCTCGCCGACCGGCTGCGCGCCGCCGGAATGGGGCGCGGGGACCGGCTGGCCACGGTGACCGCGAACAGCGCCGACCACGTGGTGGCGTTCTTCGGCTGCGCCAAGGCCGGCCTGGTGCTGGTGCCGCTGTCCTGGCGGGCGGGTACGACGGAGCTGGCGGCGATGCTCGACGACGCCCGGCCCGCCCTGGTCGCCACGGACGCCGCCTACCGGAGCGCCGTGCACGCGGCGGCTGCCCGCCTCGACGACCCGCCGCCGACCGTCCTGATCGGCGCCGACGGGATCGAGACCGAGCTGCCGGACCTCCGGGCTCGCGCGGAGGGTGCCGCCGGCCGGGCCATGCTCGACGATCCCGTGCTGCTGCTCTACAGCTCCGGCAGCACCGGCACGCCGAAGGGCATCCTGCTCAGCCACGCAAGCTGCTGGTGGACCAACCGGTCGCTGGACGGGCGGATCGCGATGAGTCCCCAAGACGTGGTGCTTGTCGTGCTGCCGCAGTTCCACGTCGCGGCCTGGAACGTGCAACCGCTCCTCGGCTGGCTCACCGGAGCACGGGTGGTCGTCGAGCCGGCGTTCGACCCCGAGACGGTCCTGGCCCGGGTCGCCGAGGAGCGGGTCACCATGACGATGGGCGTCCCCACGTCGTACCAGATGCTCGCGGAGCGGCCCGGCTTCGCCGCCACCGACCTGTCCAGCCTGCGACTGGCCCTGGTCGGCGGGGCACCGATCGCCGAGCGGGTGCTGGCCGCCTGGGCCGCGCGCGGGGTCCCGCTCGTGGCCGGCTACGGGTTGACCGAGGCCGGCCCGAACGTGCTGTGCCAGGCCGAGCAGGGCGGCGGCATGCTGCCCTACCCCGGGGTCGAGGTGGCGCTGCGCGACCCGGTCACCGGGCAGCCCACCGACGCCGACCGGGGCGAGCTGGTGGTCCGCGGGCCCAACGTGTTCGCGGGCTACTGGGGCCGGCCCGAGGAGACGGCGCGTGCGCTCGCCGGCGGATGGCTGGCCACCGGCGACATCGCGGAGCGCGGTCCGGACGGCGGCTACCGGATGGTCGGCCGCTCCACCGCGATGTACATCAGCGGCGGCGAGAACGTCTACCCCGGCGAGGTGGAGCAGGCGCTGCTGCGCGACGCCGACGTCGCCGCCGCGGCCGTCGTCGGCGTCCCGGACGAGCGCTGGGGCGAGGTCGGCATCGCCTTCGTGGTGCCCCGCGAGGGCGTGACCCTCGATCCCGAGCAGGTCCGGGCCGGAGTCCGGCAGCACCTGGCCGGCTTCAAGGTGCCTCGGCGGGTCGTCGTGGTCGACGCGCTGCCGCTGACCGGGTCGGGCAAGATCGACCGGCCCGCGTTGCGCGGTGAGCTGGGGAACAGAGAGGGGGAGGGACGTTGAGCAACCAGGACCGGGTGCCGCGCACCGACCGCGGCAGCAACACGCGGCGCCGGCTGCTGGAGGCGGCCGAGCAGGTGTTCGCCGAGCGCGGCTACCACGACGCGTCCATCGTGAAGATCACCGAGGCCGCCGGCGTCGCGCAGGGCACGTTCTACATCTACTTCGCCAGCAAGCAGGAAATCTTCGACGAGGTGGTGCTCGACCTCAACCACCGGGTGCGGCAGGCGATGGCCGAGGCGTCCTCGCAGGGCACCAGCCGCTCCGACGCCGAGCGGCGCGGCTTCGAGGCGTTCTTCCGGTTCACCGGGGAGCACCCGGCGCTCTACCGGATCATCCGCCAGGCGGAGTTCGTGTCGCCGCACACGCTGCGGCTGCACTACCAGCGCATCGTGGAGGGGTACGTCGAGGGGCTGACCCGCGCCAAGGAGGCCGGCGAGGTCGCTGACCTCGACCCAGTGGTGGTGGCCTGGGCGCTGATGGGCACCGGCGAGCTGATCGGCATGCGCTACGTGCTCTGGGACGACAAGCGGCAGATTCCGCAGGGCGTCTTCGAGGAGATGATGCGCTTCGTGCGGCGGGGGCTCGGGGCCGACCACGACGACGAGGACAGCAACCAGTGAGAGGAGACGACGCGATGGCGGACGCAACGGAGACGGGCAGCAGCCCGGGCACCGCCGACCTCACCGGCCGGACCGCGCTGGTCACAGGTGGGGCCAGCGGCATCGGCCGGGCCTGCGCGGTGCGGCTGGCCGCGGCGGGCGCCACGGTGGTGGTCACCGACGTGGACGCGGACGCCGCGAAGGCGGTCGCCGACGAGATCGGCGGCGAAGCCTGGGTGGTCGACCTCGCCGACACCGCGGCGCTGGCCGGGCAGCGCCTCGAGGTGGACGTGCTGGTCAACAACGCGGGCGTGCAGCACGTCGCGCCCGTCGAGGAATTCCCGCCCGAGCGTTTCGGGTTCATCCTCCGGCTGATGCTGGAGTCCCCGTTCCTGCTGGTGCGGGCTGCGCTGCCGCACATGTACTCCCGCGGTTTCGGCCGGGTGGTGAACATCTCCTCGGCACACGGGCTGGTCGCCTCGCCGTACAAGTCCGCCTACGTCGCGGCCAAGCACGGCCTCGAGGGCCTGTCGAAGGTCATCGCGCTGGAGGGCGGCGGCCGCGGCGTCACCTCGAACTGCATCAACCCCGGCTACGTGCGCACCCCGCTGGTGGAGAAGCAGATCGCCGACCAGGCGCGCATCCACGGCATCCCCGAGGCGGAGGTGGTGGAGAAGGTGATGCTCACCGAGCCGTCGATCAAGCGGCTCGTCGAGCCGGAGGAGGTCGCGGAGCTGGCCGCGTACCTGTGCTCCCCGGCGGGCTCGTTCGTCAACGGCGCCTCGTTGCCGATCGACGGCGGATGGACCGCCCGGTGAGCTCCTACGACAGCTTCGACGTGCCCGTCCCGGGCGGCGACCTGCGGGTGGGTCGGTGGACGGCCGCGGATCCGGCGGCGCCGGTGGTGGTCGCCGCGCACGGCGTCACCGCGAACCACCGCACCTGGGCACTGGTGGCCGAGCGGGCCGAGGTCACCGTGGTGGCCCCGGACCTGCGAGGCCGCGGAAGAAGCGCCGCGTTGGAGGGCGAGGCCGGGATGGTCCGGCACGCCGAGGACCTGCTCGCCGTCCTGGACCACCTGGACCTCGACGCCGCGGTGGTCGCCGGGCACTCCATGGGCGGGTTCGTGGCCGCCGCGTTCGCCGACAACCACCCGGACCGGACCGCCGCGCTGGTGCTGCTCGACGGCGGCCTCCCGCTGCCCCCACCACCGGCCGGCACCACGCCCGAGGAGGCGCTGAACGCGACGCTCGGGCCGGCCGCCCAGCGGCTGACCATGACGTTCGCCTCCGAGGCCGACTACCTGGACTTCTGGCGGCCGCACCCGGCGCTGCACGAGGACTGGAGCCCGGCCGTGGAGGACTACCTGAGCTACGACCTGGTCGGCGAGCCGCCCGAGCTGCGCTCCAGCGTCGCGCTGGCCGCCCTCGAGGACGACACTCGCGACCAGCTGGACCCGGACGGCATCGACGCCCGGGTGCGCCGGGCGCCGCAGGGCACGATCTTCCTGCGCGCCGGGTTCGGGCTGCTCGCCGAGCCGGGCGGGCTCTACCCGCCGGACCTGACCGCGGAGTACGCCCGCCGCTACCCGAACCTCGAGGTCCGGCACCTCGAGGACGTGAACCACTACACGCTGCTGCTCGGCACGACCGGGGCGGCGGCGGTCGCCAAGCTGCTCACGGAGGTGACCCGGTGACCCTGGCCCGCGTCAAGTGCGACCTGGTCGCCACCCGGCGGCTGCGCACCTGTGTTCGCCACGACGGCCGTGGCGGCGAGCCGGTGCTGCTGCTGCACGGCAACGTGTCCTCGTCGGTGTTCTGGGAGGACACCCTGCTTGCGCTGCCGGACGGTTTCCGGGGGTTGGCTCCCGACCTGCGTGGCTTCGGGGACACCGAGCCGCTGCCGGTGGACGCGACCAGGGGGCTGCGGGACTTCGCCGACGACGTGCATGCGCTCATCGAGGCGCTGAGCCTGCACCGGGTGCACCTGGTGGGCTGGAGCATGGGCGGAGGTGTGGCGATGCAGTACGTCATCGATCACGCGGACCGGGTCGCCGGCCTCACGCTGGTCAACCCGGTCTCGCCGTACGGCTTCGGAGGTACGACGGGGGAGGACGGCCGGCTGGTCTGGCCCGACGGCGCCGGCTCGGGTGCCGGCACGGTGAACCCGGAGTTCGTGAGACGGATCGCCGAGGGCGACCTGGGCGACGACCCCGCCTCCCCGCGGGGGGTGATGAACGCGGTCTACTTCTCCGGGACGACCGCCGGTGACCGGGAGGACGCCTACGTCGCCTCGATGGTGTCCACGGCGGTGGGCGAGGGCTCCTACCCCGGGGACAGCGTCGTCTCCGCGCACTGGCCGGGGGTTGCCCCCGGCGGTCGTGGGGTGCTGAACGCGATGGCCCCGGTGCACTGCGACCTCAGCGGCATCGTCGACGCACGGCCCAAGCCGCCCGTGCTGTGGGTCCGCGGAGCCGAGGACCGGATCGTCTCCGACGCCTCGATGCTGGACCTCGCCGTGCTCGGCCGGATGGGACAGCTCGAGGGCTGGCCGGGCGAGCAGGAGATGCCCCCGCAGCCGATGGTCGCGCAGACCCGCCGGGTGCTGGATCGCTACCGCGACGCGGGCGGCGACTGCGAGGAGGTCGTGGTCCAGGGCGCCGGCCACTCACCGCACGTGGAGCGGCCCGAGGAGTTCCGCCGTGCGCTGTTCGGGTTCCTGAGCGAGTGTGCCGTGTCCTGACCCGGTCATCGGCCGCTTCCGGCCACCGGGCAGGATGGGCTCGTGAAGTTCCAACGCAAGCACGCCGTCCTCCTGCTCGCCATCGCCGCCTGGAACCTGTTCAGCTACGGCAACTTCGCGAAAAACCTCTACCGCGCCCACGCGGCCGGCGAGGAACGACCCACCGGCTACTGGGTGGCGCACATCACGCTGATCGTGGTGAACACCCTGATCGCCGGGGTCCTCGGCCGGCTCGGCCTCAAGGCCTGGAGGGCCGCCCGCTAGCGGCGGAAGATCAGCGCCCGCTTCACTTCCTGGATCGCCTTGGTGACCTCGATGCCCCGGGGGCAGGCCTCGGTGCAGTTGAAGGTGGTTCGGCAGCGCCACACGCCCTCGCGGTCGTTGAGGATCTCCAGCCGCTGGTCGGTGGCCTCGTCCCGGCTGTCGAAGATGAACCGGTGGGCGCCGACGATGGCCTGCGGGCCGAAGTACTGACCGTCGGTCCAGTACACCGGGCACGACGTGGTGCAGGCCGCGCACAGGATGCACTTGGTGGTGTCGTCGAACCGCTCCCGCTCCTCCTGGGACTGCAGCCGCTCCCGGGTCGGCTCGTTGCCCGAGGTGACCAGGAACGGCATCACCGAGCGGTAGGCGTCGAAGAACGGCTCCATGTCGACCACGAGGTCCTTGAGCACCGGCAGCCCCTTGATCGGCTCCACGGTGATCGGCTCGCCGGGGTTGACGTCCTTGAGCAGGGTCTTGCACGCCAGCCGGTTCTTGCCGTTGATCCGCATCGCGTCGGAGCCGCAGACGCCGTGGGCGCACGAACGTCGGAACGTCAGCGACCCGTCCAGGTCCCACTTGACCTTGTGCAGCGCGTCCAGCACCCGGTCGGTGGGCTCGGCGGTGACCTGGTAGGTCTCCCAGCGGGACTCCTCGGAGACCTCCGGGTTGTAGCGCAGGATCTTGACGGTGACGTCCATCAGTACTTCCGCTCCATCGGCTTGTAGCGCGTCTCCACGACCGGCTTGTAGTCCAGCCGGATGCGGTACGACGTGGCGTCGCCGTCCTGCTCGCGGTAGGCCATCGTGTGCTGCATGAAGTTCACGTCGTCGCGCTTCGGGTAGTCCTCGCGGAAGTGCCCGCCGCGGGACTCGGTGCGGGCCAGCGCAGAGGTGACGAGCACCTCCGCGAGGTCGAGCAGGAAGCCGAGCTCGACCGCTTCGAGCAGGTCGGTGTTGAACCGGCGTCCCTTGTCCTGCACCGAGACGTTGACGTAACGCGCCTTGAGGTTCTCGATGTCGGTCTGCGCCTGCTTGAGCGAGCCCTCGTCGCGGTAGACCTGGGCGTTGACGTCCATGGTCGCCTGCAGCTGCTGCCGGATCGCGGCCACCCGCTCCGAGCCGGTGGAGCTGCGCAGCGACTCGACCATCGAGACCACCGTCGCCTCGGGGTTCTCGGGCAGCTCGCGGAACTCGGCGCCCGCAGCGAACTCGGCGGCGTGGATCCCGGCGCGGCGTCCGAACACGTTGATGTCGAGCAGCGAGTTCGTGCCGAGCCGGTTCGCGCCGTGCACCGACACACAGGCCACCTCGCCGGCGGCGTACAAGCCCGGCACCACGGTGTCGTTGTCGCGGAGCACCTCTCCCTTGATGTTGGTGGGCACCCCGCCCATCGCGTAGTGCGCGGTCGGGAACACAGGGATCATCTCGGTGTAGGGCTCGACGCCGAGGTAGGTGCGCGCGAACTCGGTGATGTCGGGCAGCTTGGCGTCGATCTGCTCGCGGGGCAGGTGGGTCAGGTCGAGGTAGACGTAGGCCTTCTCCGGCCCGGCACCGCGGCCCTCGCGAACCTCGTTGGACATCGCCCGCGCCACCACGTCGCGGGAGGCCAGGTCCTTCATGACCGGGGCGTAGCGCTCCATGAAGCGTTCGTTCTCGCTGTTGCGGAGCACCCCTCCCTCGCCGCGAGCGGCCTCGGAGAGCAGCACGCCGAGCCCGGCGAGGCCGGTGGGGTGGAACTGGAAGAACTCCATGTCCTCCAGCGGCAGGCCCTTGCGCCAGACGATGCCCATCCCGTCACCGGTGAGCGTGTGTGCGTTGGAGGTCGTCCGGAACACCTTGCCGAAGCCGCCGGTGGCCAGGATGACGGCCTTGGCGGAGAACACGTGGAGCTCGCCGGTGGCCAGCTCGTAGGCCACCACACCCGCGATGGTGACGCCGCCGGCCGTCTCCTTCGTGATCAGGTCGAGGACGTAGAACTCGTTGTAGAACTCGACGTCCTGCTTGACGCACTGCTGGTAGAGCGTCTGCAGGATCATGTGCCCGGTGCGGTCCGCGGCGAAGCAGGAGCGGCGCACCGCCGCCTCGCCGTGGTTGCGGGTGTGCCCACCGAACCGGCGCTGGTCGATGCGGCCCTCGGGGGTGCGGTTGAACGGCAGCCCCATCTTCTCCAGGTCGAGCACCGCGTCGATGGCCTCGCGTGCCATCACCTCAGCGGCGTCCTGGTCGACCAGGTAGTCACCGCCCTTGACGGTGTCGAAGGTGTGCCACTCCCAGTTGTCGTCCTCGACGTTGGCCAGCGCGGCACACATGCCGCCCTGCGCGGCGCCGGTGTGCGACCGGGTGGGGTAGAGCTTGGTGAGCACGGCGGTCCGGGCCCGGGTGCTGGACTCCAGCGCCGCCCGCATGCCGGCGCCGCCAGCACCGACGATGATCACGTCGTACTTGTGCTCTTGAACCATGTGCCTTGCAGTCCCTTTTCGAAGATGCGGTGCCGGTGTCCTAGTGGTTCTGGCAGACGGCCAGCGTCGAGTGCGGGTCGATGCACGGGTCGAAGGTGAAGATCACCAGCGTGCCGAGCACGATCACCACCAGGGCGGAGAAGTACAGGAGCGTCTTCAGCGCGAACCGGGTCGTCGGGTTGGTCGCGTAGTCGTTGATCACGGTGCGCAGCCCGTTCACACCGTGCAGCTCGGCGAGCCAGAGCATCGCCAGGTCCCACACCTGCCAGAACGGGTTGGCCCACTTGCCGGCCACGAACGCGAAGTCGATCGCGCTGATGCCCTTGCCCAGCATCAGGTTCACGAACAGGTGACCGAAGACGAGGACCAGGAGCAGCACCCCGGACCCGCGCATGAACAGCCAGGAGTTCAGCTCGAAGTTGCCGCCCCGGCGGGAGACGTACGGCGTGCGGGGGGCAGCGATGCGCGGCCGGCCGCCGGCCTGCTCCGGTCTGGTCTGGACTGCCATCGCTCAGCCTCCGAACACGTTCATCAGGTGGCGCACGGCGAACGGCACCATCAGCAGGACCCAGAGCGCCACCACGCCGTAGCTCATCTGCCGCTGCAGCCGCGGCCCGCGCGACCAGAAGTCGACCAGCAGCACCCGGACGCCGTTGAGGGCGTGGTAGACGACCGCGGCGACCAGGCCGACTTCCATCAGGCCGACGACCGGGTTCTTGTAGGTGTCCACCGCGCTGTTGTAGGCGGCGGGGGAGATGCGCACCATCGCGGTGTCGACGACGTGCGCGAAGAGGAAGAAGAAGACCAGGATGCCGGTGATGCGGTGCGCGACCCACGACCACATTCCTTCGCGGCCCCGGTAGAGCGTCCCCGCTGAAGAGCTGGCCAAGGGAGTCCTTTCCGTGCCATGTGGGCGAAGCCCATTTGTCGACGGCTGCGCACAACCTCAAGAACTCTATCGGCGCAAAACGGGTGCTCTGACCCCTCTGGCTGTGAGTTCAGTTACGTCGACGGCGCCTCCGTGTGGCGTGGCTCACGCGCGAGAGGGTGAGGAGTAACCCACCTCACGATGCGACGGGATCGCGCCGCGCCGTACGCTTGCGGACTATGAGCGAGCCGACGTCGAGGAACGCGGAGAAGGCCCCCGGTCAGGCGCCGGAGCATCCGGGCGTCAGCACCGAGTCGGGGCTGCCGTTCGAGGCCGTCTACGGCCCCGGCGCGCTGGACGGCTTTGACCCCGCGGCACAGCTCGGCGAGCCCGGCAGCTTCCCGTTCACGCGCGGCGTCTACCCGACGATGTACACCGGCCGGCCGTGGACGATGCGGCAGTACGCCGGGTTCGGCACCGCCAAGGAGTCCAACCAGCGCTACAAGCAGCTCGTCGCGCACGGCACCGGCGGCCTCTCCGTCGCCTTCGACCTGCCCACCCAGATGGGCCACGACTCGGACTCGCCGCTCGCGCACGGCGAGGTCGGCAAGGTGGGGGTGGCCATCGACTCGATCGAGGACATGCGGGTGCTCTTCGACGGCATCCCGCTGGACAAGGTGTCGACGTCGATGACCATCAACGCTCCCGCCGCGCTGCTGCTGCTGATGTACCAGCTGGTCGCAGAGGAGAACGGGGTCAGCGGGGAGCAGATCACCGGGACCATCCAGAACGACGTGCTCAAGGAGTACATCGCTCGCGGCACCTACATCTACCCGCCCAAGCACTCGCTGCGCCTGGTCACCGACACGTTCGCCTACTGCAAGGCCGAGGTGCCGCGCTGGAACACCATCTCGATCTCCGGCTACCACATGGCCGAGGCGGGCGCCACGCCCGCGCAGGAGATCGCATTCACGCTGGCCGACGGCGTGGAGTACGTCCGCGCCGCGGTGGCCGCCGGGATGGACGTCGACGACTTCGGCGCTCGGCTGTCGTTCTTCTTCGTCTCCCGCACCACGATCCTGGAGGAGGTCGCGAAGTTTCGGGCCGCCCGGCGGATCTGGGCGCAGCTGATGCGTGACGAGTTCGGCGCCACCAACCCCAAGTCGCAGATGCTGCGCTTCCACACCCAGACCGCCGGCGTGCAGCTGACCGCGCAGCAGCCGGAGGTGAACCTGGTCCGGGTCGCCGTCCAGGCCCTGGCCGCGGTGCTCGGCGGCACCCAGTCGCTGCACACCAACTCCTACGACGAGGCGATCGCGCTGCCCACCGAGAAGGCGGCCCGGCTCGCGCTGCGCACCCAGCAGGTGCTGGCCTACGAGACCGACGTGACAAAGACGGTCGACCCGTTCGCCGGCTCCTACGCGATCGAGTCGCTCACCGACGGACTGGAGGCCGAGGCGCGCGCGCTGATGGGCCAGGTCGAGGACCTCGGTGGGGCGGTTTCCGCCATCGAGAAGGGCTTCCAGAAGAACGAGATCGAGAAGGCCGCCTACCAGATCGCCAAGGACATCGACGCGGGAGAGCGTGTCGTGGTCGGCCAGAACCGGTTCACCGTCGACGAGGAGGAGCCCTACGAGCCGCTGCGCGTCGACCCGGCGATCGAGGCGCAGCAGGCCGAACGGCTGGCCAAGCTGCGGGCGAAGCGTGACTCCGACGAGGTGCACCGTTCCCTTGCGCTGCTGAAGAAGGCAGCGGAGGGCGCCGACAACGTGCTGTACCCGATGAAGGAGGCGCTGCGCGCCAGCGCCACGGTCGGGGAGGTCTGCGACGCGCTCCGCGAGGTGTGGGGCGTCTACTCCCCGCCCGACGCGTTTTGATCTGCCTGCTCCGGTAGCCTGTGGTGCCGTGCCGGCATCCCACGTTCCCGATATCCGCGCGGCCGTGGCGGCCCACCTTCCCGAGCTCGTGGAGCTGCGCCGGGACCTGCACGCGCACCCGGAACTGGCCTGGCAGGAGGAGCGCACCACGGCTGTGGTCGCCGAGCGCCTCGAGGCGGCGGGCATCGGGCTCCAGCTGTTCGGCAAGAGCGGCCTGGTCGCAGAGCTCGGGACAGGCGAGGGACCAGCGGTCGCGCTCCGCGCCGACCTGGACGCCCTCCCCGTCGACGACCGGACCGCCGCCCCGTGGGCGAGCGACCGCCCCGGTGTGGCGCACGCGTGCGGCCACGACGTGCACACCGCGGGACTGGTCGGTGCCGCCCTCGCGCTCGCGAAGCTGCACCGCGCCGATGAGCTGCCCGGACGGGTCCGGCTGCTGTTCCAGCCCGCCGAGGAGGTGATGCCGGGCGGTGCCCTGGAGGTGATCGCCGCCGGCGCTCTCGACGGAGTGGCCCAGGTGTTCTCCCTGCACTGCGACCCCGGGCTCGACGTGGGACAGGTCGGCCTGCGCGAGGGGCCCATCACCGGCGCCGCCGACGCCCTCACCGTCCGGTTGACCGGCCGGGGTGGGCACACCTCGCGGCCGCACCTGACCGAGGACCTCACCTTCGCCCTCGCCAAGCTGGTCACCGACCTGCCGGGGGCGCTCTCGCGCAGGCTGGACCCGCGGGCCGGCGCCAGCGTGGTGTGGGGCTCGGTGCGCGCCGGCTCGGCGATGAACGTGGTGCCCTCGGTCGGCGAGGCCACCGGCACCGTGCGAATGCTGGATGCGGTCGCCTGGGCCGAGGCGGAGGACCTGGTCCGCGAGCTGGTGGCCCAGATCGTCGCGCCGTACGGCGTGGGCGCCGAGATCGGCTACGTGCGCGGAGTGCCGCCGGTGGTCAACGACCCGGCGGCGACCGCGACGCTGTCCTCGGCGGTGCGGGACGTGCTCGGTGCGGAGGGAGCGGTGCCGACCTCGCAGAGCCTCGGCGGGGAGGACTTCGCGTGGTACCTCGAGTCGGTGCCGGGCGCGATGGGGCGGCTGGGCACCCGGACGCCGGGTGGCCCGACCTACGACCTCCACCAGGGCGACCTGGTCGTCGACGAGGGCGCGATCTCGGTCGCCGCCGAGGTGCTCGCAGCCACCGCGCTCGGGGCGCTGTCCCCCACCGAGGGCGGGTCCGAACAGGCCCGGTAACCGGCCGATAACAACTCGTCTGGAAACCTTGCAGGATCCCCGTGACGGACGCTTCCGCGTAATAGGGTGACCCTTGGTCTGCGCGCCAGCAGGGTGCGTTGGCATACGGAGGAGGCAACCTTGCGTCACGCGACGAAGATCGCCGCAATTGCCGGCGCAGCAGCGCTCCTGCTCGCCGGGTGCGGCCAGAAGCC
>DASTWW010000184.1:0-20417 GCA_035765755.1 Nocardioidaceae bacterium | reverse complement strand
GCAGTTGTACGCCGCGTTGAGCTTGCCGCCGACGTACCACTTCGCGAAGGGCGGGTTGCTCCAGTCCAGCACCTCCTTGAAGGGCTCCGCCCAGGTGATCCGCTCGGCCTGCTTTGCCCAGTACGCGAGCCGGTCCTCGGTTGCCTCGTCGTAGTCCCGCGCGGTGACGTTCGCATGGGCGGCGAGTTCCTCCGGCGGGTCGAACCGGCGGTTCTCCCGGAGCAGGTTTGACAGGGTTGCTTCGCTCATATCTCTCTCCTCTATTCGCGCCTCCGGCGCGGGCCTCAATCTCTCCGCCCCGGTGCGGGCCTGATCTCCGCCCCTGACGAGAACCCCGAGGTGCCGGGCGGTCTCACTCCACCACCCGGCGACCTCGGAGATCAAGGCCTAGGCCCGCGGACCCACCGGCAGCACCGTGCGCTTGAAGGACCAGTTGGCAACCGTCGCGAACGAGGCGTACCACGCGGCGAGGGCCGTGGCGATCCCGATGTACCCGCCCAGGTGCCCGAGGAAGGACGAGCCGGTGAAGTCGCCGGCGGCGAGGACGAAGTAGGTGATGGTCAGCAGCACGAAGACCGTCAGGACTGCGCTGTTGGTGTGCGTCGCACCCACCGTCATGTACAGCGTGAAGATGCCCCACGCCAGCAGGTACCAGGCGACGCCGGTGTCGATCTGGCTGGTGGACAGCCCGGACAGGTCGGTGTGGCCGGTGAGGTACCAGAAGGAGAGCCAGAACGCGCCGTACGACGAGAACGCCGTGGCGCCGAAGGTGTTGCCCTTCGCGAACTCCCACATCCCGGCCAGCAGCTGGGCCAGCCCGCCGTAGGCAAGCGCGAGGCCGAACACCACCGCCTCGGCACTCATCCAACCGGCGTTGGTCACGCTGAGCACGAAGGTGGTGAGTGCGAAGCCGCCCAGGCCGAGGGCAGCCGGGTCAGCGAGGTGTGCACCGGGCACGAACGCGGTCTGCGGTCGCGTCTCGGGCGCTTCCGTCGTTGTCATAGGTGACTCCTTTGTCTCGGCGCGTGCAGGGACGCGTCTCCGCATGTGCGGTTACGCCAGACGTTAGGAACCGGGCACATCGGCGTGAAGGAGCGCCGCGTGGCCAGTCGGTGAGCGCGGTCACATCGTCGCTGTGCGACAGGTCACACCGCGCCGGACGGTCGCTTTCGCCGACGAACGGTCGTCTTCTCCGGGTGGTAGCTGCCGCGGTCGAGGCTGAGGTGCTCAGGGGCGTGCAGCCGCACCATTGTCTGCGACAGGTGTCGCGGCAGCTGGGCGCGGGTGAGCAGGGAGCCGGCGACCATCACCGTGAACGACAACGGGACGGTCACCAGCGCGGGCTGGGTCAGCACGGCGCCGAACCAGCCCTGCGCGCTCACCCCGAACATGGTGGCGGTGACCGCCGCGCTGGACAGCCCGCCGCCGGCGACCAGGCCGGCCAGCGCGCCCGGTGCGGTCAGCCCGCGCCACCAGATGCCGAGCAGCAGCAGCGGGCAGAACGTGGACGCGGCGACCGCGAACGCGAGCTCGACCGCGTGGGCGACAGCGAGGCCGGACGACACCAGCGTCAACCCGAGGGTGACCGTGGCGGCCAGCGTCGCGGCCATCCGGAACGCGGCCACGCCGTCGAACCGGTGGCTGAGCAGGTCCTGGCTGACCACGCCGGCCACCGACACCACCAGCCCGGAGGAGGTGGACAGGAACGCCGCGAACGCGCCGGCTCCCAGCAGCGCGGTGAAGAAGTCGCCGAGCGGCCCGCCGATCACCCGGCTGGGCAGCTCCAGGACCACCGAGTCGGTGCGCCCGTCGCGCACCAGGTCGAACGCGTAGATGCGCCCCAGCACGCCGTACAACGGGGGGAGCAGGTAGAAGCAGCTCAGCAGCCCCAGCACCGCCACGGTGGTACGACGGGCGGCCCGGCCGTCGCGGTTGGTGTAGAACCGCACCACCACGTGCGGCAGGCCCATCGTGCCGAGGAACGTGGCCAGGATCAGCGAGTAGGTCAGGTACAGCGCATGGGGGCCGGTCAGCGGCTCCACCCATTCGGTCACCTGCAGCCGCCCGGTCCCGGGACTGCCCTGCCCGTCCCAGACGACGAGGAAGAACGAGATGGGAAGCAGCAGCGCGACCAGCTTCAGCCAGTACTGGAAGGCCTGCACCAAGGTGATGCTTCGCATGCCGCCGGCCACCACGTTCAGCAGCACCACGACGGCGACCACCACCGCGCCGACCCAGCTCGGTGCCCCGGTGAGCGCGCGCAGGGTCAGCCCGGCGCCCTGGAACTGCGGCACCAGGTAGAGCACCCCGATCAGCACCACCAGCACGCTGGCCGCCCGGCGGGTGTGCAGCGACTCGACGCGCAGGTGCGCGAAGTCGGGGAGCGTGTAGGCGCCGGAGCGGCGCAGCGGCGCGGCCACGAACACCAGCAGGATCAGGTAGCCGGCGGTCCAGCCGACCGGGTACCACAGCGAGTCGGCGCCGCGGGCCAGGATCAGCCCGGCCACGCCCAGGAAGGATGCCGCGGAAAGGTACTCCCCGCCGATCGCGGACGCGTTCGCCACCGGCCCGACCGACCGGGACGCGACGTAGAAGTCGCTGGTGGTCCGCGACACCCGCAGCCCGAAGGCTCCGATCGCCAGGGTCGCCGCGGTCACCACCATCACCGCGACCACGCCGGCGATGGGGATCACTGCGGGTCCACCAGGTCGGTGAAGGCGCGCTCGTTGCGCTCCGCGCGGCGCACGTAGAACCGGCCCACGACGAGCAGGAACGGGTAGGCCACGAAGCCGAGCAGGAACCACGGCAGCGGGATGCCGAGCACGTGCAGCCGGGTCAGCGCCGGGAACAGCCAGAACAGCAGCGGCAGCGCGCCGAGGGTGCACGCGAGCAGCAGCACCACCCCGACGGCCAGCCGCAGCTGGCTGCGCACCAGCGACTGCATGTACACCTCGCCGAGTGGGGTGCGGGCGTCGATCTCCGAGGGCACCGACATCCGCCGGGACCGGCCCGCCGCGCGGCGGGGGCCGGTGACCCTTTCACGTCGGGGCGGGGCGGCGCCGTGGCTCATCCGGGGTCCCCGCGCCGGTGCGAGCGCAGCGAGCAGTGTTGTGAGGTGGTCATGTCGCGCCCGGGCGCGTCCGTCGTACCAGCAGGTCACGCAGCTCGCGGGTGTGCCGGCGGCTCACCGACAGCTCGGTGCCGTCGACCAGCACCGTGCACCGGCCGGCGTCCATGCGTACCTCCTCGATGTGCCCGAGCGCCACCAGCAGCGAGCGGTGGATGCGCACGAACCCGGCGTCGCGCCACTCCTCCTCCAGCGAGGTCAGCGGAACCCGCAGCAGGTGGCTGCCGTCGTGGGTGTGCAGCCGGGCGTAGTCGCCCTGGGCCTCGACGTAGCGCACCTCGGCCCGGGACACGAACCGGGTCACGCCGCCCAGCTCGACGGCGATGTTGTCGTCGGAAGCCGGGCGCGCGCCGCCGCGCGCGTCGACGACTCGCCGCACCGCCTCGGCCAGCCGGGCGTCCCGCACCGGCTTGAGCACGTAGTCGACCGCGTTCAGGTCGAAGGCGTCGACCGCGTGCTCGTCGTGCGCGGTCACGAACACCACCGGCGGCGGGGTCTTGAACTGGGAGAGCACCTTGGCCAGCTCGAGCCCGTCGAGGCCGGGCATCGCGATGTCCATGAAAACCGCGTCGACCTCTTCCGACTGCAGCCGGCGCAACGCCTCCGCGGCCGAGTCGCAGGTGAGCACGGCGGCCACCCGCTCGTCCTGGCCGAGCAGAAAGTCGAGCTCGTCGAGGGCCGGCCGCTCGTCATCGACGACCAGCACGCGCAAGGCCCCGGTGCTCGTCCTGCTGGGCTGGGTCATGCGTGCACTCCGGGAGCGAACTTGGGCACCCGCACCGTCACCTTCGTGCCTGCGCCAGGGGCCGTCTCGACGACGAGGCCGTAGTCGTCACCGTAGGTGGAGCGTAGCCGTTCGTCGACGTTTCCGAGGCCGATGGAGTCGGGTGAACCGTCACCGGCCAGCGCCCGTCGTACCCGCTCCGGATCCTCCCCGACGCCGTCGTCCTCCACCGAGATCACCGCCTCCCGGTCGTGGTCCTCGGCGATGATGGTGACCCGTCCCGGACCGGGCTTGCCCTCGAGGCCGTGGCGTACCGCGTTCTCCACCAGCGGCTGCAGGCACAGGAACGGCAGCGCCACGGGCAGCACCTCGGGCGCCACCCGCAGGGTCAGGTTGAGCCGGTCGCCGAACCGGGCCTTCTCCAGCACCAGGTACCGCTCGACCGAGCGCAGCTCTTCGTCGAGGGTGGTGAACTCGCCGTGCCGGCGGAAGGAGTAGCGGGTGAAGTCGGCAAACTCCAGCAGCAGCTCGCGGGCACGTTCCGGGTCGGTCCGGACGAACGACGCGATAGCGGTCAGCGAGTTGTAGATGAAGTGCGGGCTGATCTGGGCGCGCAGCGCCCGCACCTCGGCCTCCATCAGCCGGGTCCGGGAGGCGTCCAGCTCGGCGAGCTCGAGCTGGCCGGACACCCAGCGGGCCACCTCGTTGGTCGCCCGGACCAGGCTGGCCGAGGTCCAGGTGGTGAACACCTGCAGGGTGCCGACCACCCGCTCGTCCACGGTGAGCGGGCTGACCACCACGTGCCGCAGCCCGCAGGACGCGTCACCGCAGGCGATCTCCTGTCGGCCCAGCACCGCGGTTCCGCCGTCGGCGACCACCGACTTGGCCAGCCCGGGCACCTGGTCGGCGTGGTGGTGGTGCCGGCCGTCCCAGGCGAGCAGCCGCTCGGTGTCGGTCATCGCGGCGGCCGGTGCGCCGAGCAGGCTGCGCAGATAGCGCAGCGACCGTTCCGCGGACGGTCCGGTGAGGCCGCCGCGCAGTCCGGGGGTGGCCAGGGACGCGGTGTGCAAGGTCCGGAACGTGGCCCGGTCCGCCTCGGTGCCCAGATGGCCGGGACGGAACCAGCGGAACCGCGTGACCATGGGCTCAGCGTAGTGGTCAGCGGCCCAGACCAGTGATAATCCGCACCCCTTGGGGGAACTCCGGAACCGGGAGGACGAGGCGTGGGCCTACCCATTTGCCTCGATCCGAGTGTAAATACGTGGGTTGGCGTGCGAGCCCTCGTGCGCTCTGATCCAGACCCAGGAGGTCAAGAATCATGTCCACGATCGGCACGACCGACACGGGCCGCACACCCGACCAGGAGAATCGGAGGCTGCGCCGCCACGTCGGAACCGTTGGCCTGCTGTTCGCCAGCGTCGGCTCCATCATCGGTTCCGGCTGGCTCTTCGGCGCCTTGACCGCCTCGCAGCAGGCCGGTCCGGCCGCGATCATCTCGTGGGCCATCGGCGCGGTGATGATCCTGTTGATCGGACTGGTGTACGCCGAGCTCGGCACGATGTTCCCGTTGTCCGGTGGCGTGGTCCGGTTCCCGCACATGTCCTTCGGCTCGTTCGCGAGCTACACCACCGGGTGGATCACCTGGCTGGCCGCCGCCACCGTCGCCCCGATCGAGGTCGAGGGGGCGCTGCAGTACGCCACCAAGTACGCCCCGCTCACCGTCGAGAAGACGCTCGCCGACGGCAGCAGCGTGCACACCCTGACCCCGCTCGGGTACGGCGTCGCGGCCGCCGGCCTCGCGCTGTTCGTGGTGATCAACTACATCGGCGTCCGCTGGTTCGCCCGCGTCAACAACGTGCTGGTGTGGTGGAAGCTGGGCATCATCTCGCTGGTGGTGGTCGCCTTCTTCGTGACCGCCTTCCACGGCTCGAACTTCACCTCGCTCGGCTTCCGGCCCGAGGGCTGGCACGGGGTGTTCACCGCGATCGCGACGTCCGGGATCGTGTTCTCCTACCTCGGTTTCCGGCAGGGCATCGAGCTAGCCGGCGAGACCGACAACCCGAGGCGGAACGTTCCCATCGCGGTGGTCGGCTCGGTGATCCTGACCGGCATCATCTACATCCTGCTGCAGACCGCGTTCATCGGCTCGCTGGACCCGAGCATCCTGAGCAAGTCGGGCAGCTGGGGGAACCTGAACTTCACCAACGACTTCGGTCCGCTGGCGGCGCTCGCCACCATCCTCGGGCTGGGCTGGCTGGCCGTGCTGCTCTACATCGACGCGATCGTGTCCCCGGGTGACACCGGCCTGATCTACACCACGATCACGTCGCGGATCTCCTACGCGATGGGCCGCAACGGCAACGCGCCCAAGGCGCTGTCGAAGACCACCACCCGCGGTGTCCCGCTGGTCAGCCTGATCGTGACGTTCATCGTGGGCCTGATCATCTTCCTGCCGTTCCCGTCCTGGCAGCAGCTGGTCGGTTTCATCACCTCGGCTACCGTGCTGTCCTTCGGCTCCGGGCCGCTGGTGCTGGCCGCGATGCGCCGCCAGCTGCCGGACCAGGAACGGCCGTTCCGGCTGCCCGGCGGGCACACGATCCCGTTCCTGGCGTTCTGGTCCTCGAACCTGATCGTGTTCTGGTCGGGTTGGGACATCGTCTGGAAGCTGATGGTCAGCGTGCTGCTCGGGCTGGCACTGCTCGTCGTCTTCGAGGTGACCGGCAAGGACCGGCCGGCCATGGAGTGGCGTGCCGGTGCCTCGTGGCTGCTGCCCTGGCTGGGCGGGCTGACCATCGTGTCCTGGCTGGGTAGCTACGGCGGCGGCAAGGGCGTGATCGGCTTCGGCATCGGCATCCTGGTGATGCTCGTGTTCTCGGCGATCATCTACGCGATCGCCTACGCCGTGCGGTTGGACCCCGCAGCGGTGAGGGGACACGTGGACGCGTCCGCGCGCGAGGCCGAGGTCGAGGAGGCCGAGCTCGGGCTCTGATCTCCGGCTCGTCAGGCGGGTGACCGGCGGTGGCCGGTCACCCGCTTGACGGCCCGGTCGGCCCGGTCGGCCCGGTCGGCCCCGTCGGCCCGGTCGGTCAGCGGAAGTCGATGAGCAGCTCGTCGGTCTCGAGCCGGTCGGGCCCGACCGGCGGCTCCTGGGAGCGGCTCGGATCGTGACGCGACCGGGTCACGTTGTCGTGCTCGGGGCCGCCTGCGGCCTCTGCCCGGACGACGGCCCGGTAGCACTTGGTGAGGTAGGGCAGCAGCATCCCGTCCGCGCCCCGGCCGTACTCCTCGTACAGCGCGTCCACCTTGCGCAGCAGATGCTCGCGCTGGGCCTGCGGCATGGTGGCCACGTTGGAGCGGGAGGAGACCAGGTCGCGCAGCGACTGCTGGTCGAGTGGCTGCCAGAACCGGAAGGTGGCGGTCTGCACTTTCTCGAACAGGCCGGAGGCGTCGATTTCCGCGGTCGGGTCGTTGTTCTGCTCCTGGGTGCCGATCAGCGTGCCCAGCCGCCGCACCCAGGGAATCCGCTCGTCGCGCAGGTTCCAGACCGCCGCGAACGCACCACCTGGTCGGAGCACCCGGGCGATCTCGGGAAGCGCCCGCTCGGTGTCGAACCAGTGGTAGGCCTGGGCGGCCACCACGAGTCCCGCCGACGCCGCGCGCAGCGGGATGTCCTCGGCCGGCGCCTGCAGGGTCGCGACGTCCGGCAGCTTCCGGGACAGGTGGGCCAGCATCTGCGGGGAGGGCTCGCTGGCGATTACCTGGTGACCGAGCGCGACCAGCTGCTCGGTGAGCTTGCCGGTGCCGGCGGCCAGCTCGAGCACCACGTCCGTCGTACCTTCTGCGAGCCAGGCGGCCGCCTCCCGGGGGTACGAGGGACGGGCCCGTGCGTAGGCGTCCGACACCTGGTCGAAGGACCGCGCGGCCCGGACCTCCTCGGGCGTCTGCTCGGTCATCCGGCGCCTCCGGCGAGGAGCCGGCTCATGGGGATGCTCATCGGTGGCGAGGCTATCAACCCTCTTGCATCGGAGGCCGCACCGAGCAACGATTATTACATGATTACAGACGACGCGATGGAGCGGGTCCGCGGCTGGTTCTCCGGACGGCTCCCCGACGAGTGGCAGAGCGAGTCACCGTCGATCACCGTGGACCGCGAAGAGGTCACGGTGATGCTCACCCTGCCCGACGTCCCGGGCGGCGCCTCCGAGGTGGAGACCGCGGAGGCCCGGGCCGGTCGGGCCAAGGCGTTCCGGGAGGAGACACGTGACCACCGGATCTCCATCGCCCGGGAGGCCGAGCACCGGTTCGGCCGCAAGGTGTCGTGGGGCGTGCACGTCGGCGACCGCGAGGAGCTGTTCACGCACGTCTCGGCGCCGGTGATGACCCGGCTCAAGCAGCCGCAGCGGCGGGTGCTGGACACCCTGGTCGAGGCCGGCGTGGCTCGGTCCCGGTCGGAGGCGCTGGCCTGGTGCGTACGCCTGGTCGGCCAGCACGAGGACGACTGGCTCCGGGAGCTCCGCGAGGCGATGAGCCACGTCGCCGACGTGCGCGACCGCGGCCCCGCCTGACCGTTGAGTGGTCGCTCGCGCAGCGTTGATCAGCCCCACGGGATTCGACCGGGCTCACTTGCGGGAGCAGGCCACGACGACGCCGGCTAGGCCGGACGCGGGTACGACGGTGGGGACGGCGGTGCCGCAGGAACCCTGGCCGTCCATGAACAGGGGACTGGTTCCGGTGACCATGTACCAGCCTGATGGCACGGTGACGGTGAAGGAACCATCGGCAGTCGCAGTCGCGGCGTACCGGTCTCCCGTGGCGCGATCGACGAAGGACACCGTGCCGGGAATCCCGGGCTGCGACGCGTTGGACGGCCCGCCGGTCATGCGCAGCCACCCGCGCACCTCGACCGGCGCCGCCCGCCCCATCCGGAGGAGTCTCAGGGTGTACGTCTTGCCGGCCGGGTAGCGCGCCTGGCACCGGAACGGCGGACTGGACACGGTCAGCCGGCCACCCGCGCTGACCTGCGCGTCGCTCACCCGCAGCCGCGAGGGGTAGCAGCCCGACGCCGCGCCCGGCTGTGTCGAGGACGAGCAGCCGCCCACCGCCAGGGCGATGCACGCCAGCGCCAGCGCAGCGACAGTCTTCACGCTCTTCTGACGGTCGGTCGACGTCAACGGTTGTCCAGCTTGCCTAGCGGTAGCCGACCTCGGTGGCCGGCCGGTCCGCGTCCTGTACCTCGACGACGTAGCGCCAGCAATCCGGCCGGCTGCCGTCGGTGTCCGTGACGCCGTAGGTGCGGGCCAGCTCCGCGCTGGTGAGGGTGCGGCCGGCGTACCGGTGAAGGGTCGGGTCGGCGGCCAGCGCGGCGATGCCCCGTCCGACGTACGTCGGAGACTCCGAGATGCAGAAGTGTGCGAGCTCGCCGACCGCGGCGTCGCGCCAGTTATCCTCGGTGACCCCGAACTGCTCCAGCATGTGCTCCGAGCGCAGCCACCCCGGCGTGACGGCTACCGCGGTGAGGTCGGTGTCGGCGAGCTCGGCGGTGAGGCCGAGGGTGATCCGGCCGACGGCGGCCTTGACCAGGTCGTAGTAGAACCCGACCCCGCGCCGGTAGTCCTCGTTGTACTCCGCGGTGCCGTCGGTCATCTCCACCACGAGGCCGTGGCCGGTGCGCAGCAGCAGCGGCAGGGCTTTCACGCTGGTGATCAGGTGCGTGTCGATGCCCATCCGGAGCATCCGCAGCCCGCCGGCCAGGTCGTGCTCCCACAGCGGCTTGTCGAACTCGGCGTACCGGTCGCCGCCGAAGATGTCGTTGACCAGCAGGTCCAGGCGTCCCTGCTCGGAGTCGATGCGCGCCACCAGGTCGGCGACCTGCTCGGCATCCAGGTGGTCCACGCGCAGCGCCGCGCCCTTGCCGCCCGCGGCGTCGATGAGGTCGCCGGTGTCCTCGATGGTCTCGGGGCGGTCGATCTCGGACGGGCCGGCGGTGCGACTGCTGCGGCCGGTGGCGTACACGAACGCGCCGGCCCGGGCCAGCTCGACGGCGATCGCCCGTCCGGCTCCTCGCGTCGCTCCCGCGACGAGCGCGACCTTGCCTTCCAACGGTTTGTCTGTCTGTGCGGTCACCCGAACATCCTGGCCGCCCGCCCCGACAGTTTCTTGATCGTGCTTGCTGCGCAAGCGACCACTCACCGCTGCGCAAGCGACCACTCACCGCTGCGCGAGCGACCACTCAACGCTCCGGGACCTGCCAGCTGCGCGGGTCATGACGACAACCGGCCGGCTCTTCCGCCCGACGCGCCACACCCCGATAGTGGCGGCAACCGACGCCGACCCGGGCCGCGCAGGAGCCGATTTCCGCCACTTTTCCGCCTTGGTGTCCCGGTCGCCCTGCCGATGCGCCGACCCGGCTGGGCTAGCCTGCGCGAGTGCCCGAGAACAACGACCCGCTGGCCCGGCTGGCCGCGCTCGAGGGTGTCGGTTCGGCGATGGCCGCCGCGCGCGACGGCATCGACGCGCTGCTGCGCGACCGCGGGCTGCGCCGCAGCACGCCCGACCTGACGGGCGAGTCGCTGCTTCGCGGAGCGCAGGCCAGCGCCGCGCTCGAGGGGTCGGCCTCCACGCTGGAGGAGCTGCGCGCCGGAGCCGGCGACGAGGTGGCCCAGGCGGCCGCCCGGGTCAGCGCGGAGCTGCTCGGCCTGACGCCGGTGCTCACCCGGTCCCCGCTGCAGGCGCTGGCCCGGATCCACACGCTCGCCGGCAAGGGCCAGGTCGCCGATCAGGACCTGGGCCGGCCACGGGACGCCGACTCGGCGCGCCGGCTCACCGCGCTGGCCGATCTGCTGGTGGCGGACACCCGCGCGCCGGCTCTATTGGTCGCCGCGGTGGTGCACGCCGAGGTGGTGACCGTCTCCCCGTTCACTTCGCACAACGGGATCGTCGCTCGCGCCGCCGAGCGGCTGGTCCTGGTCGCCCGCGGCGTCGACCCCACCTCGTTGACCGTGCCGGAAGCAGGCCACCTCCGGCTGCGCCGGGAGTACGAGTCGAACCTTCGCGGTTACCGCGACGGCGGGCCGGCGGGGGTGCACTCCTACCTGCTGTACGCAGCGCAGGCCTATGCCGCGGGTGCCGAGGCGAGCCCCGTCCGCCCCTGATCCGACACGATGTCGGTACGGCTAGCGCGACGTATGGGTCGCGTTTTCGACATGATGTCGGTACGGCGAGGGGTGGGATCCGGCATGCGAGCGGCACCCCTAGCCGAAACCGGAGGTGCCGCCGCTGGCACATGAACCGGGGTTACCAAGCGCGCACCGTGATGTTGCCGTGGTGCCGAATCCGACGCCGCGGACAACTCCCAATTCAGAAGGGCAGATCGCCGCGTGGGTTCCGGGCTCATGTGCGGGTCTTTACTTATGGTCCCTTTCTACGCCGTCCGGCGCAGGACGGGCAAGGGCCCAACGTCCCCTGGTCCACACCGTTGCCGACAGCAGCGCCCGTCCGTCGTACGGACCAGGTCGTCCTATGGGCTGGGACGCCGTACGGCGTCAGGGCCGGTCGGACCGCCGGCGCGCTCCGGCGTACACCATCGCCCCGACCGCCAGCGCGGTCGCGAGGGCGAGGGCGGCCAGCGTCGGCTTGGAGGCGGGCAGCCGCATCCGGCTGCGCAGGGTGACCGGCCGGGCGAAGTACAGCACCGGCCACTTCCGGGCCATCGCCTGCCGGCGCAGCTCCTTGTCCGGGTTCACCGCGTAGGGGTGCCCGACCACCTCGAGCATGTGGACGTCGGTGATCGAGTCGCTGTAGGCGAAGCTGCGCTCGAGGTCGTAGCCGCGCCGCTCGGCCAGCTCTCGGATCGCGGTCGCCTTGTTCTCGGCGTAGGCGTAGAAGTCGATCTCCCCGGTGTACTTGCCGTCCTCGACCTCCATCCGGGTGGCGATCACGCCGTCCGCGCCGAGCATCTCGCCGATCGGCTCGACCACCTCGGTCCCGGAGGCGGAGACGATGATCACATCCCGGCCGGCCATCCGGTGCTCCTCCATCAGCGAAACCGCCTCGTCGAAGACCAGCGGGTCGACGATGTTGTGCAGCGCGTCGGCCACGATGCTCTGCACCGTGGCCACGTCCCAGCCGGTCGAAAGCTTGGAGAGGAACTCGCGCATCTTCTCCATCTGGTCGTGGTCCGCGCCGCCGACCAGGTACATGAACTGGGCGTATGCGCTGCGCAGCACCGAGCCCCGGGATATCAGCCCGCCGGCATAGAAGGAGCGGCTGAACGCGAGCGTGCTCGACTTGGCGATGATCGTCTTGTCCAGGTCGAAGAACGCGGCCGCGCGCCGGGTGGCCGGCGGGAGCGGCATGGTCGAGGCCATCGACGAACCTTCCATGCAAGGATGTGCGGACCACAGCATAGATGTGAGGACAAAGTCTGCAGAACGCGTTAGGCTGGTCCCTGTACCCCGAAGGGGTGGCATGGCCAGTGTAATCTGGCCGCCGCTCCGCTTCGGGGCCCACGGTCCCAGCGACATTCCCCCCGTCGCTGGCCCGGTCCGGCTCTCCCCCCGAGTTCGGACCTCGCGGTCCCCGGTCATCCCCCCCGACCGGGGACCGCCCCATTTCTCCAGGTTGTCCCTTCGATTTCGCCAGCTTTTCTCCACGGCGTCCCGCTCGCCGATGTTGTCCGCAACGTGCGCTCTGCCCCCTGGTGGACCAGCCCGGGCGCAGCCAAGGTCGCGGCATGTCCCTGTCCTCCGCCGTACCCGCCCGCCCTCCCGCGCCGGCAACCGCCGTGCTGGTGGTCACCGCCGAGGAGCAGCTCCTCGACGACCTGCTGAGGCTGTCCGCTGCGGCAGGAGTCATCCCCGAGGTTGCTGCTGACAGCGGGGCGGCCCTGCGGGCCTGGCCGAGCGCCGGGGTGGTGCTGGTCGGAGCCGACCAGGCGGCCGCGCTCGCCGACCGGCGGCCGGCCCGGCGCGACCAGGTGCACGTGGTCGCCGCCGGCGCCGCACCCGACGCGCTGTTCCGTCGCGCAGTGGCGCTGGGGGCGGCCAGCGTGCTCGAGCTGCCGGCCGCCGACCCCTGGCTGGTCGAGCTGCTCAGCGACGCCGCGGACGGCGCCACCGGCCGGGCCATCACGATCGGCGTGGTGGGCGGCTGCGGGGGCGCTGGCGCCACCACGTTCGCCTGCGCGCTCGCCGCTACCGCCGCGGCCGACGGCGCCACGCTGCTCCTCGACGCCGACCCGCTCGGCGGCGGGGTCGAGCGGGTGGTGGGCCTGGAGGAGCAGTCCGGCATCCGGTGGGACGCGCTGCTCGGCGCCGGCGGCCGGCTCGGGTCCCGGTCGCTCCGCGAGGCGTTGCCCCGCCGCGGTGACCTGGCGGTGCTGGCCTGGCCGGCCCACCAGCGGTGCAGCCTGGACGTCGGTACGGCGCGCGAGGTGCTGCTCGCGGCGCAGCGCGGGCACCGGGTGGTGGTGCTCGACGTGCCGCGGCGTCTCGACGAGGTGACGTCCTGGCTGATGTCGGCCTGCGACAGCCTGGTGCTGGTCTCCCGGGCGGACCTGCCCGCTGCGGCCGCGGCGGCCCGGATGCTCGGCCGGATCCGGGACCTGGCAGGGGAGCCGTTCCTGGTGGTCCGCGGTCGGGGCGCGGTGCCCGCCGAGGAGCTGGCCGGCCTGCTCGACCTGCCGCTGCTGGCCGCCATGGCCGAGCATCGCAAGCTCGCGGAGTGGTTGGACCTCGGGCTCGGGCCGGTCCACCACGGCCGCGGGCCCTGCGCCGCGGCTGCCCGCAGCGTGCTGCAGCGGCTGCTTCCCGGCCCGGTTCCCGGCCGGTGACCCCGGTGCCCGCCGAGCCGCTGGTGCCCACCGGCGCCGTAGAGGACGTCCGGGAGCAGCTCGCCCGTGACGGCGCAGAGCTGACCCCGCTGGTGGTCGGCCGGGCACTCCGGCGCCGGGGCCGGCCCGTGGGCGACGCCACCGTGCTCGCCGTGGTCGACGCGCTGCGCCGCGATGTGCTCGGCGCCGGGCCCCTCGAGCCGCTGCTGCGCACCGAGGGCGTCACCGACGTGCTGGTCAACGGGCCGGACCGGGTGTACGTCGACCGCGGCGACGGGCTGGAGCAGACCGAGGTCACCTTCCCCGACGACCAGGCGGTGCGCCGGCTCGCGCAGCGGCTGGCGAGCTCGGCCGGCCGGCGCCTCGACGACGCCACGCCGTACGTCGACGTACGCCTCGCCGACGGGACCCGCTTCCACGCCGTGCTGGCACCGCTCGCGCGGCCCGGCACCCTGCTGTCGCTGCGGGTGCCGCGCGCCCGCGGGTTCACCCTTGGGGAGCTGGTCGACCTGGGCACGCTGACCCGGGACGGCGCGGCCCTGGTGGCCGACATCGTGGCGCACCGGCTGGCGTTCCTGGTCAGCGGCGGCACGGGCACCGGCAAGACCACGCTGCTGGCCGCGCTGCTGTCCCTGGTCGATCCCGAGCACCGGATCGTGCTGGTCGAGGACGCCAGCGAGCTGCGGCCCGACCACCCGCATGTCGTGGCGCTCGAGTCCCGGCCGCCGAACGTCGAGGGCGCCGGCGCGGTGTCCATGCAGGTGCTGGTCCGCCAGTCGCTGCGGATGCGGCCCGACCGGCTGGTGGTCGGCGAGGTGCGGGGCGCCGAGGTGACCGACCTGCTGGCCGCGCTGAACACCGGGCACGAGGGCGGCTGCGGAACCGTGCACGCCAACTCGGCTACGGACGTGCCGGCCAGGATCGAGGCGCTGGCCATGACCGCTGGCCTGTCCCAGGCGGCGGCGCACAGCCAGCTGGCCGCCGCGGTCGACGCCGTGGTCCACCTCGGACGCGACGGCGACGGGCGACGGCGCGTCCAGGAGATCGCGGTGCTCACGCGCGGCGGCTCCGGCCTGGTGAGCACCGTGCCGGCGGTCAGCTTCCGGGCCGACGGCGGGATGGTGGAGCACGACGGGGCCGCGACCCTGATCGAGAAGCTCCGCCGATGATCCTGGCCGTCCTCGCGCTTGCCGCGGTGAGTGCGGCGCTGCTCGTCCCCCACCGTCCGGTCCTCAGCCCGCCGGTCCGTCGCGGACGTGCCGGTCTGCTCGTCGTCGGGTGCTGCGGCGCGGTGGCGGTGTGGCTGCACGGGCAGAGCCTGACGCTGGTGCTGATCGTGGCGGCCGGGCTGGTCGGGGTGGGCAGGCTGCTCGCGCGGACCAGAGCGGCACGCGGCGCCGCGGACCAAGAGCGTCGCGTGGTGGAGCTCTGCGAGGCACTCGCCGGGGAGCTGCGCGCCGGGCAGCCGCCGTTGCGCGGCGTTGAGCACTGCGCGGACACCTGGCCCGAGCTCGCCCCGGTGGCGGCGGCAGCTCGGCTCGGCGCGGACGTGCCGGTCGCGCTGCGCCGGGTGGCCGACCGGTCGGGCGCGGAGCGGCTGCGGGACCTGGCCGCGGCCTGGCAGGTGTCTGCCGGTTCGGGAGCCGGACTGGCGGCCGCCGCGACCCGGGTCGCCGAGTCGGTCCGCCACCAGCACAGCACCCGGGCGCTGGTCGCCGGCGAGCTGGCGTCCGCCCGCGCGACCGCGTGGCTGGTGGCTCTGCTGCCCGTCGTGTCGTTGGCGATGGGTGCCGGGATGGGCGGCGACCCGTGGGGGTACCTGCTCGACACCGGTCCCGGGCTGGTGTGTCTGGCTGCGGGCGTGGCGCTCGCGCTGACAGGCTTGGCCTGGGTGGACCGCATCGCTGCGCAGGTGCAGAGCAGGTGAGTACGTCGGAGGGGCTGGTCGTGGTCTGCGCGGCCGCCGCCGCGGCCTGCCTGTTCCGGTCACGGCCCGGGCTGCCGCGCGCACCCCATCGTCCGGCTCCCGTGGGACCGGGTGCTCGAGCGCGGCCGCACCGGCCGCTGGCCGCCGCGGCGGCCGGTGTGACGACCGCGCTTCTCGTGGGACACGTCGCTGGACTGCTGCTCGCCCCGGTCGCCTGTGCAGCAGCCTGGCGCTGGGCCGGCAGCCTGGAGTGGCGTGCGGTGTTGCGGCGCCGGGAGGCGCTCGTTCGTCAGCTGCCGCTGGTCGTGGACCTGATGGCCGGCTGTCTGGCGGTCGGCGCCTCCCCGGAGGAGGCGCTGGCCCGGGTGGCCGCCGCCGTCGACGCACCGATGCGCGAGGAGCTGCTCACGGTGGTGGCCAGGCTGCGGCTCGGCGCCGACCCCGTCACGGTGTGGGGGGAGCTGTCCGGACACACCGGGCTCGGCCCGCTCGGCCGGACGCTCGCGCGTGCGGTGCGCACCGGCGCGTCGGTGGCAGAGGCGATGGCCCGGCTGGCCGATGACCTCCGTCGTACCTCTCAGACGGAGGTGGAGAGCCGGGCCAGGTCCGTCGCGGTCAAGGCGGCGGCACCGCTGGGGCTGTGCCTGCTGCCGGCGTTCGTGCTGGTCGGGGTGGTGCCGCTGGTCGCGGGGGCGGTGTCCCGGTTCCTTTCTCCGTGACTGTGTGACTGTCTCATCTCTCCGTCAGTCCCGTGACCGCCTCGGGCCAGGAAACGCCCACAGAACAAGGGGATCCGGCTCTGTCTACAGGTTCGTGACTGCCGCTCGCCGTACCCCTGTGTCGAGGACAGAGTCGGGGCACGCACACACCGGCGGCAGCGCCGCCGGACTGACACGGAGGTACACATGACCAAGTCACCACAGGCCCGGCTGCGCAACCAGATCGGCGCGACCACGGCGGAGTATGCCGTGGTCACCGCCGCGGGCTGCGGGTTCGGCGCGATCCTGCTCCGGCTGCTGATGAGCGACTGGGGGCAGGCGCTGCTGAAGAAGATCTTCGGGTTCTTCCTCGGCATGATCGGGCTCGCCTGACCGTGCCTGTTCCCCTGACCACCCGGGGAGAGGGTAGGGGGCTGCCCGCTCCCCGGGTGACCAACCCGGTTGCGACCCGGCGTGCATGGGGCGCGACCCGGCGCCTGCAGCGCGGCGCCGTCACCGCCGAGACCGCGGTCGTGCTGCCGGTCCTGGTCGCGTTCGTGCTTGCCCTGGTCTGGGTGATCTCGCTGGCGGCCGCGCAGGTGCGGGTGGTCGACGCTGCGCGCGAAGCTGCCCGGGCCGCCGCCCGCGGGGACCCGGCCGCGACCGCGGTGGCCTGGGGCAGGCGGGTCGCGCCGGACGGCGCCAGCATCCAGCTCAGCCGGCAGGGCGGCGGCGGCGTGGTGGTCGAGGTCACCGCACCGGTGCGGGGGCCCGGCGGTCTGCTGGGCTTTCTGCCCGGCGTGACGGTGCACGCTCGGTCGGTCGCCGCCGCGGAGTCGCCGTGAGCCGGCTCGACCGTTCGACGCGGGGCAGCGCCACGGTGCTGGCCGTGGTGCTGCTGGTGGTGCTCGGTCTGGCCGGCGCGCTGGCCGCCGGGCTCGGCGGGGTGCTGGTGGCCAAGCGCCGCGCGGCGTCGGCCGCCGATCTGGCCGCGCTCGCCGGAGCGGCGGCCGTGCAGCGTGGCGATCCGGGGTGTGCTGCCGCTGCGGCGACCGCCCGGGACAACCGCGCGCAGGTCGTCTCCTGCCAGGTAGACGGTGACGTGGTCGAGGTGGAGGTGTCGGTGCCGATCCACGCCCTGAGCATCACCGACGTCCAGGACCGTGCGCGGGCAGGTCCCGGCTGACCCTCGACGTCGCTCTGCGGAGCCCCCGTTGGGGCGGGGGTCGCGGCGGGCTCAGCGCGGAGCGCGGGCGAGCAGCGCGTCGAGCAGCCGGACGGCACCGGCCTTGTGCAGCGGCTCGTTGCCGTTGCCGCACTTGGGCGACTGCACGCACGACGGGCAGCCGTCCTCGCAGCGGCAGGAGGCGATGGCCTCTCGGGTAGCGGCCAGCCACGAGGTGGCCGCCCCGAAGCCGCGCTCGGCGAACCCGGCTCCGCCGGGATGCCCGTCGTACACGAACACGGTGAGCTGCCCGGTGTCCGGGTGCACCGCGGTCGACACCCCGCCGATGTCCCAGCGGTCACAGGTCGCGAACAGCGGAAGCAGGCCGATCGACGCGTGCTCGGCGGCGTGCGCGGCGCCGGGCAGGTCGACGGCGGGCAGCCCGGTGTCCTCGAGTACGTCGGAGGGGAGGGTCCACCAGGCCGCGACGGTCTCGAGGGTCTGCTCGGGCAGGTCCAGCGGCTCCTCCGACAGCACCTCACCGGAGGGCACCTTGCGGCGCAGGAACGACACGACGCGCCGGGTCACCCGGACCCTTCCCAGGTTGACCCCGGCCGGTCCCCAGTCGCGGTGCTGGTCCTCGCCGACCACCGCGATGTCGGTCACCTCGCGGGCGAAGGTCGTGAAGCCCGGGTCCTCGAGGTGCACGTGCGCCACGTCCTCGTCCAGGTCGAGGGAGTCGACCAGGTAGCTGCCGCCCTGGTGCACGTACACCGCCCCCGGATGCACCGTCGCGTGGGCCGAGGCCGCGTCGACGGTGCCGAGGATCCGTCCGGTCGCCTCCTCGACCAGGCGGATCGGCCGCCCTCCGGAGGAGCGGATGTCGGCCAGGTCGCTGGCCCGTCGCCGGTCGGTCCAGAACCAGCCGCGCGGGCGATGCCGGAGCATCCCGGCGCGGGTGAGCGCGTCCACCCCCTCGCGGGCCTGCGGCCCGAAGAGCGCGAGGTCCTCCTCGCTGAGCGGCAGCTCCTCGGCGGCCGCACACAGGTGCGGGCCCAGCACGTACGGGTTGTCCGGGTCGAACACGCTGGCCTCCACCGGAGCCCCGAGCAGGGCGGAAGGGTGAGTGACCAGGTAGGTGTCCAGCGGGTCGTCGCGGGCGATGAACACCCCGAGCGCGTCCCGGGCTCCGCGGCCGGCCCGGCCGACCTGCTGCCACAGCGCCGCCCTGGTCCCCGGGAAGCCGGCGACCAGCACGGCGTCCAGGCCGGAGATGTCGATGCCCAGCTCGAGCGCGTTGGTGGCCGCCAGGCCCAGCAGCTCGCCGCTGCGCAGCGCGCGTTCCAGGGCCCGCCGGTCCTCGGGCAGGTAACCGCCGCGGTAGGCGGCGACCCGCTGGCCCAGCCCCGGGTCCACCTCGTCGAGCAGCCGCCGCGTGGTCAGCGCCACTGTCTCGGTGCCGCGGCGGGACCGGACGAACGCCAGGGTGCGGACCTGCTCGGTCACCAGGTCGGCGAGCAGGTCCGCGGTCTCCGCGGTGGCCGACCGGCGCACCGGCGCGCCGTGCTCGCCCTGGTGGGAGACGAACGGCGGCTCCCACAACGCCAGCGTCAGCCGGCCTCGCGGCGAGCCGTCCTTGGTCACCGCCTCCACGGGCAGGCCGGTCAGCCGGGTGGCGAACACGTCGGCGTCGGCAACCGTGGCCGACGCGAGCACGAAGGTCGGCTCCGCGCCGTACTCCTGACAGATCCGGCGCAGTCGTCGCAGCACCATCGCCACGTGCGCCCCGAAGACGCCGCGGTAGTGGTGGCACTCGTCGACCACGACATAGCGCAGCATCGAGAAGAACCGGGCCCACCGGGCGTGGCCGGGCAGCATCGAGCGGTGCAGCATGTCCGGGTTGGTGAGGAGGTACTCCCCGTGCTCGCGGGCCCAGTCGCGCTCCTCCCGCGAGGAGTCCCCGTCGTGGGTCGCCGCCCGGACCTCCGGACCGCCCTCCCCGGGGAGCAGCGCGTGCAGCCCGGCGAGCTGGTCCTGGGCCAGCGCCTTGGTGGGCGACAGGTACAGCACGGTCGCGCCCCGTCGCCCGCCGCGCTTGCGGGCTTCGAGTACGACGGACAGGGCCGGCATCAGGTAGCCGAGCGACTTGCCCGACGCCGTACCCGTCGAGACCACGACGTGCCGGCCCTCGTGAGCGGCCCCCGCCACCTCGGCCTGGTGGCTCCACGGACGCTCGATGCCACGGGCCTGCCAGGCGGCGACCAGCTCGGGGCGCACGAAGCCAGGCCAGTCGGCGTACCGGGCCCGGCGCGCCGGGACCACCTCCACGTGCGTGAGCCGGTCCTGCCGGTGGGCCGGGGCGGCCAACCGTTCCAGGATCCCCGGGTCGGGGGTAGGCTGACGCGACGTCACGGACGCAGTCTCGCAAACAGTCCCGACCCGTTTTTTGGCGAGCCGTCTCGGGGACGTGACCTGCACACTGCCGCCAGGCATGATTGAATGCAGGGGCGAAACGCGACGGGGGCGCCCGATGTCGCACCACGCCCGGAGCACTGAGGAGAGCCACGTGGACCTGTCACTCGAAACGCGGCACGAGGATGGTCACACCATCATCGAGGTTGGCGGAGAGATCGACGTCTACACCGCGCCCCGGCTCCGCGACAAGATCACCGAACTCGTCGGCGACGGCAACTACCACCTGGTCATCGACATGGAGAAGGTGGACTTCCTCGACTCCACGGGGCTCGGCGTGCTCGTGGGTGGGCTGAAGAAGGTGCGCTCGCACGACGGCTCGATGCGACTGATCTGCACCCAGGAGCGCCTGCTCAAGATCTTCCGGATCACCGGCCTGGCCAAGGTGTTCGCGATCCACGGCTCTCAGTCCGAAGCGCTGGCCGAGTCCTGATGCCCCCAGCCGGCAGGCGGGGGTAGCTCGATGACGGGGGTA
>DASTWW010000183.1:0-6967 GCA_035765755.1 Nocardioidaceae bacterium | reverse complement strand
CGACGTCGACGTGGTGAAGGTGATCGAGGCCTGCAACAGCCAGCCCTACAGCCACATCCACCGGCCCGGCATCGCGGTCGGCGGGCACTGCATCCCGATCTACCCGCAGATCTACCTCTGGAACGACCCGTCGGCCACCGTCGTCCGCTCCGCGCGCGAGGCGAACGCGGCAATGCCGTCCTACGCGGTCGACCTGCTGGCCGCGGCGTACGGCGAGCTGGCCGGCGCCAAGGTGCTGGTGCTCGGCGCGTCCTACCGCGGCGGGGTCAAGGAGACCGCGTTCTCCGGGGTGTTCCCGACCGTCGCCGAGCTGCAGCGGCGCGGGGCGACCGTGCTGGTCTCCGACCCGCTCTACAGCCCCGCGGAGCTCACCGCGCTGGGGCTGCCTGCCCACCAGGGCGAGGACGTGGATGCGGCCGTGGTGCAGGCCGACCACGCGGCGTACTCCTCGCTGACGCCCGCCGACCTGCCCAACGTGAAGGTGCTCGTCGACGGCCGGCGGGTCACCGACCCCGCACGGTGGGAAGGCGTACGACGGGTGGTCATCGGCGGCTGAACGGTTCCAGTCTGTCGGCTGGCGTCTCGTGGAGACAGGGCTACATCTGGATCGGCACCAGGGGGTAGACCTCGACCGCGAACTTGTCGGTGCCGTCGCTGAGGAACGGGTGCCCGTCGCACAGCGCCCTGGCTCCGTCGATGTCGGTTGTCTCGACGATCGTGTAGCCGTTGAGGTCGCTCGCCGGCCCGGTCGAGCCGTCCCCGCGAACCGCCGTACCGCCGGCGAACGGCGCGCCGATCTCGACCATCGCCGAGCCGACCTTGCCGATCCATGCCTGCCAGGCCTGGCCGATCTGCTCGGACACCTCCGGGGTGATCTGGTCCATGGGGGTCGCGGGGCCTCGGTAGAGCAAGATGAACTTGGACATGAGCTGCTCCTTCGTAGGGGTGTGGGAACTCAGGCCGCGGTGCGGCCGGAGAAGGCGATGAGGCGTTCGAGGACATCGACGTCGGGGCCGACCTCGAACGCGTCGGCGAACGACCCGTCGCTGCGCTGCTGGGGGCCGATCACCTGCTTGGCGAGCTCGAGCACATAGCCGGTGACCTCGTCGGAGACGGTCACCTTCTGGCCGGTGGCCGTCGCGAAGTCCCAGGCATGGACCAGGAACTCGATCGAGAGGATGTTCGCGGCGATCTCGGCCGGCATCTCCAGCCGGCCGGCGCTGACGGTGCCGGCCAGACCGCGCCGCTGCCACGCCTCGAGCGCCTGCTGGGAAGCCGATGCGACCCGGTCCTCGACGGACCCGGAGTCCGGCGGTGTGATGAGGCCGCCGGCCATCGCCCCGAGGCCGACCATCGAGCCGATCAGGTGGTCGGCGAGCTGGCCGACGTTGAACTCGGTGCACGGGGTGTTCCTGGTCAGGTCCGTGTCGGTGATGCCGCGCAGCACGTTCTGGCACACCGCCAGGGTGGCGTCCGCGCAGGTGAGTCGGTCGAGGCTCTGGGGAGCCGCGGCCCACTCGTCGGGTCCGGCTTCCCCGGTGGCGGCGGCCCGCTCGAGCCGCTCGAAGAAGTGGTTCCAACCCTCCTGGTGGCCGGCGCGCTGCTGCTCGGTGAGCCCCTCGTGGGTCAACCGGACCAGACAGCCGCCGTCGGCGGGCGCGATGGTGACCGTGACCGTCGAGGCGTCAGGCGGCAGGTCGGCAGAGCCTTCCCAGCCCCACCCGAACACCACCCGGCGTCCGGGCTCCACCTCGGTGAAGGTGCCCGCGGCGACGTGGCCGGGTACGACGGTCCAGCGGTACTGGCCACCGGCACGCAGGTCGACGCGCGCGGACACGGTCTGCCAGCGACGCAGGCGCTCGGGCTCGGTGACCAGGGCGAACGCCTGGTCGGGCGTCACCGGAAGGTAGACGGTCTTCTCGGCATTCATCGTGGTGCTCCCTATGAGGAATCGGCCTGTGAGGCCTGTGAGAAATCGGTGTGTGGGGGATCGGTGGGCGCCGGCCTGTGGTCCTCCCGGCGGTCGCGGTCGTGCGCGAGCCGGTTCGCGTCGGCGACCAGCAGATCCAGCTCGTCGGTCCAGAAGCGTTCGATCTCGGCACGCAGCGTGGCTATCCCGGTGGGCTCGACCGAGTAGATCCGCTGCCGGCCCTCCTTGCGGTTGCTGACCAGCCCCACCTCGGCGAGCACGCCGAGGTGCTGGGAGATCGCGGACCGGGTCACCGAGAAGTTCGCGGCCAGGTCGTTGACCGTGCGCGGCCCGGACGCCAGCAGCTGCAGGATGCGGCGCCTGGTGGGCTCCGCAGCGGCAGAGAGCGCGTCGGGCACCCGGAATACGTTAGTCACGACTAACGCATTTGGCAACTGTAGAAAACGTTCCAACTCGGGCCCAATCCGGGCGGACTTTGGAGTTCAGCAGACATGTGCGATCGTGCGGGCGCACAATGGCCCCTTAGGTCACACCAGCCCCAGACGTCGTCCATCTCGGAGTTGCTTTGCTTGCCCGTCTGTGCTCAACCTTCAGACGCGTCGCCACCGGTGGTGCCCTCCTCACGCTGCTCGGGGGCCTGCTGCTGGTGGGACTGCCACTCGCCGGGCTGCAGTCCGGCACCCGGGCGACGCTGTCGTCCGGGGGTCCGCGGACCTCCGACGTCACCTTGAAGGTCCCCGCCGTGGGCAGGTCGGCCCGGGTTGCGCACGGCCACTCGCAGGTGGTGGCCCGGCTTCCCGAGACGCCGACCCGCCAGTTCGGCGTGGTCGGGGTGACCTGGGACGGCGGCTCCCCGACCGACGGGCTGACCGTGCAGATCCGCACGCACGGGCACGGCGGCTGGTCGGGCTGGCAGGACGTCGCGGTGGACACCGACACCGCGTCGACCGCGCCGGGCGCCCGGGAGGGCACCGACCCGATCTGGGTCGGGCCGGCGACCGGGGTGGGCGTGCGGCTGCTGTCCGCCGACGGGCGGGTGCCCGCCGACGTCAAGGTCGCCGTGATCGACGGCGGCACCGGACTGGCACAGCCGGCGGGCCGGATCGCGCTGCACCCCGCGGCGGCCTCCACCACGACGGGCGGCGTCGCGGAGCCGGACATCGTGACTCGCGCGGAGTGGGGCTCGATGACGAAGCTGCCCTACTGCTCGAAGCCGCGCTACGCGAAGAACATGCGCGGCGTCGTCATCCACCACACCGTGAACTCCAACGACTACACCGCCAAGCAGGCGCCCGGGATCGTGCGGGCGATCCAGATGTACCACGTGCAGCAGATGGGCTGGTGCGACGTCGGCTACAACTTCCTGGTCGACAGGTTCGGCACCATCTATGAAGGCCGGCGCGGCGGCATCGACAAGCAGGTCCGCGGCGCGCACGCCGGGAACTGGGACGTCAACCTGTACACCACCGGCATCGCGATGATCGGCAACTTCCAGAAGGTCGCGCCGCCCCCCGCCCTGAAGCGGGCCGTGGTGCACCTGAGCGCCTGGCGGCTGTCGCTGTTCGGGCACCGGCCGTTCGGCACGTTGACGATCAACGGCATCAAGATGCGCAGGATCTCCGGCCACCGCGACGTGAACCTGGACGGCTTCAACCCGTCGACCGCGACCGCGTGCCCGGGGCAGCTCGCCTACGACTGGATCCACAACGGCGGGATGCGCAAGCAGGTCAGGAACGTGATGGACAAGGCGGCAGCCAGCCAGCCGCCGGCGCCGACGACCAGCAGGCTGGCCGGGTCGAACCGGTTCGAGACGGCCGCGGCCATCGCCGACAGCACGTTCAGCGCTCCGGTCTCCGCGGTCTTCCTGTCCTCCGGGCTGGCCTTCCCCGACGCGCTCTCGGCCGGCCCGGCGGCCGTCCGCCAGCACGGTCCGGTGCTGCTCACCAAGCCGCGCCGGCTGCCCGCGGCCACCGCGGACGAGCTGCAGCGGCTGCACCCGGCCACCGTCTACGTCGTCGGCGGCCCGGCCGCGGTGTCCGACCACGTGGCCAACGTCGCCGACCAGTACGCCGGCACGGTCGTGCGGCTGGGCGGCTCGAACCGCTACGCCACCGGGATGCTGACCGCGAAGCGGTTCTGGTCCTCGGCCGGGACGGTCTACCTCGCGTCCGGGCTCAACTACCCCGACGCGCTCTCCGGCGGCGCGCTCGCCGCGCACCGGGGGGCGCCGATCCTGCTCGCCCGGCCGGACGGGCTGCCCCGCTCAGTCGGCCGCGAGCTGACCTCCCTGTCCCCGTCCAAGGTGGTCGTCCTGGGTGGACCCGGCGCACTGAGCAGCGCGGTGGTCTCCCAGGTCAAGCAGCGGCTGCCCGGGGCGACCGTGACCCGGCTCGCCGGCACGGACCGCTACGCCACCTCCGCGGCGGTCGCCTCGACCGGTTGGAGCAGCGCGCAGCAGGTGTACTTCGCGGTCGGCACCGACTTCCCGGACGCCCTGGCCGGCGTGCCGGCCGCCGCGGCGCACGGCAGCCCGCTGCTGCTCACCCAGGAGAGCTGCCTGCCGTCGCCGGTGTACGACGTGGTGGGCGCCCTCGCTCCGTCGCACGAGGTGCTGCTGGGCGGCTCGACCGTGCTCGGTTCCAGCGCTCCCTCGTCGGAGTGCCCCTGATCAGTCGTCCCGTGCGCTCAGCCGCGGGCGTCCGCGACCTGGAGGAGCGCGTGTACGACGGACGTGTGCGGTGCGGGAACGCCGTGCGCGTCCGCCAGCCGCAGGACGTGCCCGGTGAACGCATCCAGCTCCATCGGCCGGCCCGCCGCCAGGTCCTCGGCCATCGATGAGCTGATGTCCATGCGGTCCGCGGTCGCCATCGTGGTGCTGCGGGCCTCGGGCGGCAGCGGCGCGCCGGACGCCACAGCGGCCGCCAAGGCCTCGTCGACCAGCGCCTCGAACAGCCGCCGGCCGGCGGGGACCGAACGGATCTGGCCCAGCCGCTGGCCGGTGAGCGCGGTGAGGGGGTTCAGGCCGCAGTTGAACAGGAACTTCTGCCACTTCGCGGCCCGGATCGACTCCTCGAGGGTGCAGTCGACGCCGGCCTCGCACAGCGCGCTCTGCACGCTGCCGAGCAGCTCGTTCGGCTGCCCGTCGTAGCTGCCGAAGATGATGCGCGCCCCCGTCCGGCAGTCGATCACCGCGGGCTCGGCGCGCTCGGCGCCGATGTACAGCACGCCGGAGAGGATCCGGTCGCTGCCGTAGACGGAGGCCAGCACCTCCTCGTTCGCGATGCCGTTCTGCAGGCACAGGACCAGCCCCCGGTCGCCGACCAGAGCCGCGATGTCCTCGGCCGCCTGGGCGGTGTCGTAGGCCTTGACGCAGAACAGCGTGACGTCGACCGGGTCGACGGCCTGCCCGGCGACGACCGTGCGGGTGGGCCGGGCGTGCAGCCGGCGCTCGCCGGGGCCGCGCACCGTGATCCCGTCGCGGGCGACGGCTTCCGCCGTGCTGCCGCGGGCCAGCAGCGTGACGTCGAACCCGGCATTGGCCAGTGCGGCGGCGAGGTAGCCACCCGTCGCGCCCGCCCCGGCCACCCCGAGCCGGAGTCCCTTGCATTCAACGCTGTCGGTCGACATGGCCCCAGAACCTACCGCTTCGGCGTGAGCCGAGTCCGGGATAACGGTTCGGCAAAGCCGGGTGATCGGGCCGCGCTCCCGCCTAGGGTCTCCCTGTGAATCTCGCCAAGATGGTGTGCCGCTCCGTCGTACCGACGCTGACCTTGCTCGCCGTACCCCTGGTCCTCGCGGCGCCCGCCAGTGCGCAGACCCTGCGCGGCTCCGACCCCGGGCACGACGTGCACAAGCTCGACGCGGCGACGTTCTCGCAGCACCGGGCCGCCGGCCAGGTCGACGCCGATCTGAAGCGCTACAGCCTGCGCTACCGAGGCGCCACCATCCGGGTCGTCGAGCAGTTCCGCGCGCTCGACCACAGCGAGCCGCTGCTCGCCGTCGGCGGCAGCTTCAAGCTGCCCGGCGGGACCACCCGCGACCTGATCGTGAGGGCGCAGAAGGGCAACTGGGGTGGCACGGCGAAGCTGGAGCGGCGGCCGGAGTGCGGGGTGACGCACCACCTCGACTACGCGAACGCGCGGGCGGTCATCACCGTGCCGGCCACCTGCCTGGGCACCCCCGACTGGGTCAGGTTCCAGTTCGACGCGGTCACCACCGACTCCTGGCGGAACCCGTCCTACCTGTACGCCGACGTCGCGCCGGGCACCTCGATCATGCGGACCCGCTACACGCCCCGGATCCACCGCGGCTGAACTGTCTTACCGACATCGTGTCGATATCGCGACCTATGCGTCGCGGTAGACGTACCGATGTCGTGTCGATATCGCGACCCATACGTCGCGGTAGACGCACCGATGTCGTGTCGATATCGCGACCCATGCGTCGCGGTAGGCGCACCGATATCGGTAAGACTCAGGCCTCGGTGAGGCCGGAGGAGGTTTCCCGGTAGAGGGCGCCGGTCTCCGGACACTTCCAGGTGCGCTCGCCGGAGTCGCTGAGGCTGTCCTGGACGAGCCGGCGGCCGGCCCTGCCGACCCAGCCGATCTGCCGGGCCGGCACCCCGACCACCAGCGCGAAGTCGGGCACGTCCTTGGTCACCACCGCGCCGGCGGCCACCATCGCCCATCGGCCGACCCGAACCGGCGCCACGCACACCGACCGGGCCCCGAGCGAGGCGCCCTCGGCGACATCAACGCCCACCGCCTGCCAGTCCGAGGCGCGCTTGAGGTTGCCTGAGGGGTCCACCGAGCGGGGGTACTCGTCGTTGGTGAGCACCGCCGCCGGCCCCACGAACACCCCGTCCGCGAGGGTGGCCGGCTCGTAGACCAGCGCGTGGTTCTGCAGCTTGCAGCGGTCCCCGATCCGCACGCCGGGGCCGACGTACGCCCCGCGGCCGACCACGCAGCTGCTGCCCAGGCTGGCGTTCTCCCGGATCTGCGCCAGCTCCCAGACGCTGGTGCCCTCGCCGACCTGCGC
>DASTWW010000182.1:0-21016 GCA_035765755.1 Nocardioidaceae bacterium | reverse complement strand
TGCGCGTGATCGCCCAGCGGATCGTGGACACCGCCGGCGGGAAGTGACCCGTCCGCCGGTGTGACAACATACGGGCGACATGTCCCTCGCCGATCTGCTGCCGCCCCGCACCGGGCGCGGGGACGTCGAGCCTGAGGAGCTGTACGACGCGTTCGAGGGTTGGGCACGCGACGCCGGGCTGACGCTGTACCCAGCGCAGGAGGAGGCCCTCCTCGAGGTGATGACCGGGTCGAACGTGATCCTGTCCACGCCCACCGGATCGGGGAAGAGCCTGGTGGCCACCGGCGCGCACTTCGCCGCCCTCGCCCAGGGACGCCGCACCTTCTACACCGCGCCGATCAAGGCCCTCGTCAGCGAGAAGTTCTTCGCGCTGTGCGACGTCTTCGGCCCGGAGGCGGTCGGAATGCTCACCGGCGACGCGAGCGTGAACCGGGACGCCCCGGTGATCTGCTGCACGGCCGAGGTGCTGGCCAACATCGCGCTGCGCCAGGGCGGCCACGCCGACGTCGGCCAGGTGGTGATGGACGAGTTCCACTTCTACGCCGACCCCTCCCGCGGCTGGGCCTGGCAGGTGCCGCTGCTCGAGCTGCCGCAGGCGCAGTTTCTGCTGATGTCGGCCACCCTCGGCGACGTCACCCGGTTCCGCGACGACCTCACCCGCCGCACCGGCCGCAGCACCGCCCTGGTCAGCTCCGCCCAGCGGCCGGTGCCGCTGAGCTACTCCTGGGCGCTGACTCCGCTGCACGAGACCCTTGAGGAGCTGCTGACCACGCACCAGGCCCCCGTCTACGTGGTGCACTTCACCCAGGCCGCGGCCCTGGAGCGGGCCCAGGCGCTGACCAGCCTGAACGTCTGCAGCCGCGGGGAGAAGGACGCGATCGCCGAGGCCATCGGCGGCTTCCGGTTCAGCCGCGGGTTCGGGCGCACCCTGTCCCGGCTGGTCCGGCACGGGATCGGCGTGCACCACGCCGGGATGCTGCCGAAGTACCGCCGGCTCGTCGAGCAGCTGGCGCAGGCCGGGCTGCTGAAGGTCATCTGCGGCACCGACACTCTCGGCGTGGGCATCAACGTGCCGATCCGCACGGTGGTGCTCACCGCCCTCACCAAGTACGACGGGGCGCGCCAGCGGGTGCTCAAGGCGAGGGAGTTCCACCAGATCGCCGGCCGCGCCGGACGGGCCGGGTTCGACAGTGCCGGTGCCGTGGTGGTGCAGGCCCCCGAGCACGTCATCGAGAACCAGAAGGCGCTCGCCAAGGCCGGCGACGACCCGAAGAAGCGACGCAAGGTGCAGCGCAAGAAGCCGCCGGAGGGCACGGTGTCCTGGTCGGAGGCCACCTTCGAGAGGCTGGTCGCCGCCGAGCCGGAGCCGCTGCGGTCCCGGATGCGGGTCAGCCACGCGATGCTGCTCAACGTGCTGGCCCGGCCCGATGACCCCGTGGAGGTGATGCGCCGGCTGCTGCGCGACAACCACGAGGACGGCCGCAGCCAGGTGCGGCTGGTCCGGCGCGCGGTCGCCATCCTGCGCAGCCTGGTCGCGGCCGGGGTCGTCAACCGGGGCGAGGACGGCCGGTACCGGCTGACCGACGACCTGCCCGCCGACTTCGCCCTCAACCAGCCGCTGTCGACGTACGCCCTGGCCACCTTCGACGTACTCGACCCGGAGTCGCCCACCCACGCCCTCGACGTGCTGTCGGTGGTGGAGGCCACCCTCGAGGACCCGCGGCCGGTGCTCGTCGCCCAGCAGCACCGGGCCCGCGGCGAGGCCGTCGCGGAGATGAAGGCCGACGGGGTGGAGTACGACGAGCGGATGGAGCTGCTCGAGGACGTGGCGTGGCCGAAGCCGCTCGCCGAGCTGCTGGAGGCGACCTACGAGATCTACCGGCGCAGCCACCCCTGGGTGGGCGAGACCGCGCTGTCGCCCAAGTCGGTCGCCCGGGACATGGCCGAGCGCGCGATGACGTTCGCGGAGCTGGTCGCGTTCTACGGGCTGGCCCGCTCCGAGGGGCTGGTGCTGCGCTACCTGTCCGACGCCTACAAGGCGCTGCGGCAGACGGTCCCGGACAGCGCGCGCACCGACGAGCTCGCCGACCTCGAGGAGTGGCTGGGCGAGATGGTGCGGCAGACCGACTCCAGCCTGCTCGACGAGTGGGAGCAGCTGGTCGACCCGGATCGGCCGGCCGACGAGCCGCCGTCGCGAGTGCCGACAACGCCCCCGGCGCTGAGCGCCAACGAGCGCGCCTTCCGCGTCCTGGTGCGCAACGCGATGTTCCAGCGCGTCCAGCTGGTCGGGCGCCACGCGTGGGCCGAGCTGGCAGAGCTGTCCGGCCACCTGTCGGAGGAGGACTGGGCCGCCGCCGGCAAGGAATACTTCGCCGAGCACGACACGGTCGGGCTGGGCGCGGACGCCCGCGGCCCGCACCTGCTCCTGGTCGACAAGGAGCCCGGCCGCTGGCGGGTCCAGCAGATCCTGGACGACCCCGAGGGTTTCCACGACTGGCGGATCACCGCCGAGGTCGACCTGCCGGCCTCGGACGAGGCCGGCGAGCTGGTGCTCGCCGTCACCGGGCTGGTCAGGCTCTAGCGCAGGTAGGACGCGCCGTTCACGTCGATGATGGTGCCGGTGGAGAACCGGGCCTCCGGGGAGGCCAGCCAGACCACCGCGGCGGCGACCTCCTCGGGACGGGCCACCCGCCCGAACGGTGACTGCGCGCGCACCGCGTCCCCGCCGGGACCGGTGAGCGTCTCGCGGGCCATCTCGGTCTGCACGAAGCCGGGCGCCACCGTGCCCACGGTGATGCCGTGCGGCGCGAGCGCGACGGCCATCGACTGGCCGAACGCGTTCAGGCCGGCCTTCGAGGCGCCGTAGGCAGGGTTGCGCGGCTCGCCGCGGAAAGCGCCGCGGCTGGAGACGTTCACCACTGCGCCGCCGCCGGCCGCGACCAGGTGCGGGATGGCGCAGAACGTCGCGTTCGCGGCGCCGGTCAGGTTGGTGGCCAGGGTCTGCGTCCAGGTGGACTGCCACTCGGCGTAGTCGGTCTCCATCGGCGGCTGGGCGATGAACACCCCCGCGTTGTTGACCAGCACGTCGAGCCGGCCGAGCTCTTCCGCAGCCGTGTCGACCATCCGGCGTACCGCCTCCGGATCGGTGATGTCGGCCTGTACGACGGTGTGGCCGTCGCCGGACAGGGACGCCACCACCTTCTCCGCCAGCGCCTCCGACGACCCGTAGTGCACCGCGACCCGGTCGCCGAGGTCCGCGAACGCGCGGGCGACCGCCGCGCCGATGCCCCGGGAGGCACCGGTGACCAGCACGCCCCTCATCGGCCGGCCAGCGTGGCGACACCGGCGACCAGCCGGTCGACGTCCTCGGTGGAGGTGTACGGCGCGAGCCCGGCGCGCACCGCGCCGTCGTCGCCCAGGCCGATCCAGCGCGACGCCTCGAGGGCGTAGAAGCTGCTGGCCGGGGCGTTCACGTCCAGCCCGGCCAGGTGCTCGTAGACCTGCTGGCCGGTGTGCCCGGCGACCGAGAACAGCGCGGTCGGGGTGCGCCGCTTCGGGGAGCCGTGCAGGGTCACGCCGTCGATCCCGGAGAGCCCGTCGAGCAGGTGGGCGAACAGCTCGTCCTCGTGCTCCTCCACGGCGCGCATCGAGGTGAGCACCCGCTGCCGCCGGCTGCCCTCGGGCTCGGCGAGGCCGGCGATGAAGTCCACGGCGGCGGTCGTTCCGGACAGCAGCTCGTAGGGCAGCGTGCCCAGCTCGAAGCGCTCGGGCACCGCGTCGCTGGACGGCAGCAGCTTGTCCGGGTGCAGCTCCTCGAGCAGGGCCGGGTCCGCCACCACCACCCCGTGGTGGGGGCCGAAGAACTTGTAGGGCGAGCAGGCGTAGAAGTCCGCGCCGAGCTCCGCGACGTCGATGGGCGCGTGCGGGGTCAGGTGCACCCCGTCGACGTACAGCAGCGCGCCGGGCACCGCGTGCACCGCCTCGGCGACCGCCGCGATGTCCGGGCGGCTGCCGAGCAGGTTGGAGGCGCCGGTGAGCGCGACCAGCCGGGTGCGCGGGGACAGCTGCGCGGCCACGTCGTCCACGGTCAGCTCGGCGGTGTCGCGGTCGAACTCGATCCAGCGCAGCGTGGCGCCGGACGCCTCGGCCGCCTGCACCCATGGGCGGATGTTGGCGTCGTGGTCCAGCCGGCTGGCCACCACCTCGTCGCCGCGGCCCCACTGCTTGGCCAGCGCCCGGGACACGTCGTAGGCGGCCTGGGTGGCCGAGCGGGTGAACACCACGCCGTCGGCCGGGCAGCCGAGCAGGTCGGCGACCGCGGTGCGCGCGGCGACGATCGTCTCCTCCGCCCGTCGCTCGGCCGCGGTGACCGTGCCGTGGTTGGAGATCCCGGCGGTCATCGTGGCTGCGATCGCGTCGGCGACCTCACGCGGCGTCTGGGTGCCGCCGGGGCCGTCGAAGTAGGCGACCCCTTGGGAGAGGGCCGGGAAGCTGCTGCGGATGCGGTCGACGGCGATGCTCATTCGGGGCCGCCGCGGAAGTGCGAGCGGAGCGAGCAGTTTCGTGGGGTGAAGTTCATGCAGGCCATCCTGCACCGGCCTCACAGGTCGAGCGGCAGCAGCCCGTCCTCCAGCGCTCGTTGGCGCAGCTCCATCCGGGTGCTCGCCGGCCGACCCGCCTCGGCGTAGCGCCGTCTGACCCGGGTCAGGTAGGTCTTCACCGACTCGACGCTCACCGGTGGGTCGAGCGCGGCCGCGCACGCGGCGTACTTCATGCCGGTGACGTACAGCAGCAGCACCTCGGTCTCCCGCGGTGTCAGCTCCACCGACGGCTTGGGCACCTTGCCCCAGCGCTCCCCGTGCGCGACCGCGACGAGCGCGTCGAGCAGCTGGCGGGCGGTGTCGTTCTTCCACACCAGCCCACGCGCTTGGGTGCGGTGCAGCACCGGCGCCGCCTCGCGGTGCTGACGGTCGGCGTGCAGCAGCACCGGCAGCCCCTTGTCGGTCAGCTTGATGACGTTCTCCTCGGCGGTGGAGCCGTCCGACAGGCGTACGTCGAGCAGCACCACGTCGAACCTGGCGCCGGTGCGCAGCAGAGCGTCGACCGTGCTCGCCCCCGCCGAGAACACCGCCGGCGAGTTCTTCGCCGACATCAGCGCACGCGCGCCGGCGACCATCAAATGATGGTCGTCCACCACCCCCACGTGCACACGACTAGGCCCGTTGATCTCCATTTCCGTGCCCCCCGGCATCTCTCCCCTTGTCCTGCTGGGATCGTAGAGGATGAAATGTCCGGTCTGTCCCTCGAACGGAGGATCTTTAGCCCAGACAAGCGCCGACTGAGCGCGATTCGACCGAAAATTTGACTTTCGTTTCGGGCTATAAAGTCCGGTTTTGTGTGCTTTGATCCCCGGACCTTTACCAAACCGTGGCTACTCGGCGCCACTCCGGGACTCCATGATGGCGGCATGGAGCTGCTGCACTTCCACACCCTGCGCAAGGCCGTCCAGAGCAACGCCTTCCCGGGCTCGGACGCCGACCTGGCCGCGATGGGCGCCACGCTGCAGGAGGTGCTGGCCGACAGCGGGCTGTTCGAGGACGTGGAGGTCGGCGCCACCGAGGACCCCAACCAGCTGGTCGTGGGCCTGTGCCACTTCCGGGAGGGCGTCACCGAGGACGACATCGCCGCCTACATCGAGCGGGTCTGGAGCGATCGGCTGCGCTACCCGTTGTGGGAGGCGCACTCGGTGATCGTCGACGAGGACCACGTCGAGTTCGAGGCGGCCACCCGGGAGTCCACCACCGGGCACTACGTCACCGTGCACCTGGTCGCCCAGAAGGCCCGCATCCCGGCCCAGCGCCAGCCGCTCGACTGACGGCTTCCCATTGACCGTACGACCCGCCCAGTAGGGTCACCGGGTGGACCTCACGCAGCAGACGTCCGAGTTCGACCGCGGCATCGCCCTCGCGCCTCGACCAGACGAGCAGGGCGGGTACGACGGGCACCTCGACCCGGGCTGGCAGATCGCGGCCGGCATCAACGGCGGCCTGCTGCTGGCCATGCTCGGTCACGCGCTGCGCGACACCTTCTCCGCGCACCAGCACCCGGACCCGCTGGCGATCAGCGCCTTCTACCTGTCCGCCAGCCGGCCCGGTCCGGCCACCGTCCACACCGACGTGCTGCGCCGGGGGCGCAGCATGTCGACCGGGACGGCGTCTCTGTGCCAGGTGGAGGAGGGCGTCGAGGTGGAGCGGATCCGGGCCACTGCGACGTACGGCGACCTCGGCGGCCTGCCCGCGGACGTGCACACCGCCACCAACGCACCCGACCTGCCGCCTCCGGATCGCTGCGTGCCCTCGGACCTGGCGCCCGACGACTTCCGGTCGATGGCCACCATCCTGGAGCGGCTCGACCTGCGGCTGGACCCCGACTGCGTCGGCTGGGCGCTCGGGAAGCCGTCCGGCCGCGGGATGCTGCAGGGCTGGCTGCGCCTGGCCGACGGTCGTGAGCCGGATCCGCTGATGCTGCTGCTCGCCGTGGACGCGCTGCCTCCGGTGTCCTTCGACCTCGGGGTGATGGGCTGGACGCCGACCCTGGAGCTGACCGCCTACGTGCGCGCGGTGCCCGCCCCCGGATGGCTGCGGGTGCGCATCTCCACCTCGCACTTCGCCGGCGGGTTCCTCGAGGAGGACGCCGAGGTGTGGGACTCGAGCGGCCGGCTGGTCGCCCAGTCCCGGCAGCTGGCGCGGGCACCGCTGGGTCGATGACACCTCGCGTCGTGGTCGGCGTCGCGGTCCTGTCCCAGGGGCGCCTGCTGGCGGCCCGTCGTACCTCTCCGGCCGAGGCGGCCGGCCGCTGGGAGCTGCCCGGCGGGAAGGTGGAACCGGGGGAGAGCGCCGCCGAGGCGGCGGTCCGTGAGGTGCGCGAGGAGCTCGGCTGCGCGATCACCGTGACCGGCACCCTCGACGGCCTGCAGCCGATCCGGCCCGGGCTCTCGCTCAAGGTGGTGCTGGCCCGGCTGGACGCCGGGGACCCCGTTCCCCACGAGCACGACGCGCTGCGGTGGCTCGGCCCCGAGGAGCTCGGCTCCGTGGACTGGCTGGAGCCGGACCGGCCGTTCCTGGACTCGTTGCACGCTCTGCTGCTGGAGCAGACCTGAGGCCGCTGCCGGGGGGCAATAGAGTGGGCGGATGGACCAGCGCATGTTGCTCGTGCACGCCCACCCCGACGACGAGTCCATCCAGAACGGCGCCACGATGGCGAAGTACGTCGCTCAGGGCACCCAGGTCACCCTGGTCACCTGCACGCTCGGCGAGGAGGGGGAGGTGCTGGTGCCCGAGCTGGAGCACCTCGCCTCCGACAAGGAGGACCGGCTCGGCGAGCACCGGATCAACGAGCTGTCCCAGGCGATGAAGGAGCTCGGCGTCACCGACCACCGGTTTCTCGGCGGCGCGGGCCGCTACCGCGACTCCGGCATGGTCTGGCACGCCGACGGCCACGCGGTCGCCGGCGAGGACGTCAAGGACGGCACGTTCTGGAGGGCCGACCTGCGCGAGGCGGCCGACCACCTGGTCGAGGTGATCCGCGAGGTGCGCCCCCAGCTGCTGGTCACCTACGACGAGTTCGGCGGCTACGGGCACCCGGACCACATCCAGGCGCACCGGGTGGCGACGTACGCCGCGTCGCTGGCGGCCGTCCCGTCGTACCGCGAGGATCTCGGGCCCGCCTGGGACATCGCCAAGATCTACTGGTCGGCGATGAGCGAGTCGCGGATGCGGGAGGGGCTGCGCCGGCTGCGCGCGTCCGGGGACGACACCGCGTTCGAGGGCCTGGACCCCGAGGGTGAGCTCGGCCGGTTCGTGACGCCGGACCGGCTGCTGTCCGCGGTCATCGAGGCGGGCGACTTCGTCGAGGCGAAGATGGCCGCTATGCGCGCGCACGCCACCCAGATCACCGTCGACGGCCCGTTCTTCGCGCTGAGCAACAACCTGGGCAGCTGGGTGTGGGGGACCGAGTTCTACCGGCTGGCCAAGGGACGCTTGGGACCGACCAACGACCAGGGTCTCGAGACCGACCTGTTCGCCGGCCTCGAGTGAGGCGGGTGCTCGGCCACGTCGTCGCGCTGGTGCTCGGCGTGGCGGTCGGGGTGGCGTCCTTGGCGGTGCACCGGGACCTGCTGGGCGGGTTCCCGGCCGGGCTGGTGCTGGTGGCGGTCACCAGCATCTACGTGGCGTGGGTGCTGCGCCGGTTCACCGCGACCGGCCGGGGCGCCGCGTCGTACTGCCTGGGCTGGCTGCTCGTGCTCACCTACGTGCTCGTCGGCCGGCCAGAGGGCGACTTCGTGGTCGCTGCCGACCTTGAGGGGTACGCGCTGATCGGGGTGGGGCTGGTCCTCGTCGCGCTGCTGGTCTCCTCCCTCGTCGGCCGAGGCGCCGCCCGGGGCAGTAACCAGCGGGCCGAGGGCTCGTTGGGCGGTGCATGAGATCCACGCTCGCCGTCCTGGCCGCGGTTCTGCTCGCCGTCGTCCTCGGCACGGCGTCGCCCGCGGCCGCAGGCCCGTCGTACGACTATCCGACGCTGGGCCTGCCGCCCGCCGGCGCCAACGACTGGTCCTGCCGGCCGACCGCGCGGCGACCGGACCCGGCGGTGATCGTGCACGGCACGTTCGGGGACCAGAAGTCGCTGCTGGACAGCCTCTCGCTGGCCCTGAAGCGGGACGGCTACTGCGTGTACGCCCTCGACTACGGCAACCGCGGCACCGGCCGCATCCAGCGCTCCGCGCACCAGCTGCGCCGGTTCGTGAACCGGGTGCTCGCCGCGACCGGGGCGACAAGGGTGGAGATGGTCGGGCACTCCCAGGGCGGGCTGATGCCGCGCTACTACATCAAGTACCTCGGTGGCCGCCGGCACGTGGAGGACCTGGTCGGGCTGGCCCCGTCCAACCACGGCACGCACGTCAACGACGCGTTCGGTGCCGGCCCGCTGTGCCGGGCCTGCGACCAGCAGCGCGCCGGGTCGGCGTTCCTGGAGGACCTCAACCACCCCGACGAGACACCCGGGCCCGTCGACTACACCCAGGTCGAGACGCAGTACGACGAGGTGGTGGTCCCCTACACCTCCGCGTTCCTCCAGCCGGGTCCGCACAGCGTGAACATCCTCCTGCAGGACCGCTGCCCGGCCGACCACGTCGACCACCTGCTCATCCCGATGGACCGGCAGGCGATCGCCTGGGTGCTCGACGCCTTCGACCGACCGGGGCCGGCCGACCCGTCCGCACCGGTCGGCTGCCTCGGCTGACCTTGTGGCCAGACGGTTCCCAACCTGTTGCGGTTGTGTTCCCTGCGCTTGGACCGCCTGTCAGCAGGATGGGTGACATGGACCTGATCTCGTTCCAGACCTTGCGCGGCGGCCTCCAGCTCAACGTCGCGCCCGCCCCGCAGGCGCCGCGCGCCGCTGCGGTGGAACGGCTGCGCGCCGTGCTGGCGACCAGCGGCACCTTCGCCGACGTCGAGATCGAGGCCACCGACGACCCCGACCGACTGGTTGCCGGGCTGTGCACCTACTCACCGGACCACCCCGAGGCGGACATCGTCGACACGCTGACCCGGGCCTGGGCCGCCGAGCTGCGCTACCAGGGCTGGGAGGGGCACTCCTTCCTGGTCGAGGACGGGCACGTCGAGCTCCAGGCGGCCACCGTGCGCGCCGACCGCAGCCACTTCCTGACCCTGCACCTGGTCGTCCAGGCCGACCCCGCGCTGGTCGGCATGCAGCGCGTGGCCGCGCTGCCGCCGGCGCGTGTGCAGGTCCCGGAGCAGCGCCGCTGGCTCAGGCGGGCGCTGGACCGCAGCGGCGTCTGAGGGGCTCAAGCTTCCGGGACGAGGTACCGGTAGGCGTGGTGCGGCATGAACCCGAGCCGCTCGTAGAGCGCCAGCGCCGGTTCGTTGTCCCCGCGCACCTGCAGGTACACCGTGCTCACCCCGCGCTCGGCCGCCCAGCCGAGCAGCCGGCCGAGCACGACCAGCGCCAGCCCCTCGCGGCGGCGCGCGGGGTCCACCCAGACGTCGGTGATCCCGGCCCAGTCGTTGTCGTGCCCGCAGCCGATCCGGCCCTTGGCCAGCACGGTGTCGGCTTCGCGAACCGAGGCGAAGCCGACCTGCTCCGGGCCCTCCAGCACACCGGCCGCGGCCAGGGAGCACGACGCGGCACGGGTGTCGTCGGCGAGCCAGGCCGGGTCCGGCGTCGTACTCACCTCCACGGGCACGTCGACGCGTGCGGAACGGCGTACGGCGCGGGAGGCGGTCGCCACGGACGCCAGGGAGAACACGGTGTCCGCCTCGCCCGGACGGGCCGGCACCCAGCCCGCGTCCACGAACGACCGGTCCACCTCGGAGCCGCTGACCACCTGCGCCCAGGCCGGCAGGGAACGGTCGTCGTAGAAGGCTCGCACCGCCCGCAGCGCATCGGCGAACGGACGTCCCGGGTCGCCGACGGCGAGCACCGAGTTCGCCCGGGAGCTGAACCCGTCCGACGCGCGCAGCAGCCACTCGCCGAGCGGCTCGGACACCAGCGGCGGCCACGAGCCGACCGCGCGCCGCTCCGCCTCCTCCGGGCTCGCCCGCAGCCGCACCGACGGCTTCGGCGGCACCGGCTTGCCGGTGACGATGTCGGCCAGCGCGATGGTGGTCAGCTCCCCGGACTCCCCGCGCACCGTGGTGGCCTCGTCCGACCAGGACTCCATGATGCCCAGCAGGTCGGTCATGGCCGGCCCGCCCGACGGCCCGCGTACGCCGTGCAGCACGCGGCGCACCACGACGCGCTGGCCGACACAGTGTGGACCGAGACCGTGGCGGGTACTCACCTGTGCGTACTTTCGCTGGATGGACGGGGGCCGGGCGCGTTGGACCCGCCCGTGATACTAGGCTGTGAGCCACAGACCAACGAGGAGGACGCAAGGTGACGTACGTCATCGCCCAGCCGTGTGTGGACATCAAGGACCGCGCCTGCGTGGACGAGTGCCCGGTGGACTGCATTTACGAGGGCAAGCGGATGCTCTACATCCACCCTGACGAGTGCGTGGACTGCGGCGCGTGCGAGCCGGTCTGCCCGGTGGAGGCGATCTTCTACGAGGACGACACTCCGGAGCAGTGGAAGGACTACTACAACGCCAACGTGGACTTCTTCGAGGACCTCGGCTCTCCCGGCGGTGCCGCGAAGCTGGGCGTGATCGACAAGGACCACGCGCTCATCGAAGCGCTGCCGTACCCCCAGAACGGTGCCGAGGCCTGACCCGCCCGCTCACGGCATGAGCGCGCCGCCCGCCCCGTGGTGGGCGGCGCGTCGCGTCTCCGAGCGGCTGCCCGCCTTTCCCTGGGACCATCTCGCGGCCGCGGCCGCGAAGGCCAGGGCGTACGACGGGGGCATCGTCGACCTGTCGGTCGGCACGCCGGTCGACCCGACGCCCCGGGTCGTGCAGCAGGCGCTGCAGGACGCTGCCGACTCGCCCGGGTACCCGACCACCGCGGGCCGGCAGGACACCCGGGAGGCCTGCGTGGGTTGGCTGTCCCGGCGCTTCGGGGTGACCGGCCTCAGCGCCGAGGCGGTGCTGCCGGTGATCGGCTCCAAGGAGCTGATCGCCTCGCTGCCCGGCCATCTCGGCCTGGCCGACGGCGACACGATCGTCTACCCGGCGTTGGCCTACCCGACCTACGAGGTCGGTGCGCGGCTGGCCGGTGCCCGGGCGGTCGCCACCGACGCGCTCACCTCGGTCGGGCCGGCCCGCGTCTCGCTGGTCTGGGTGAACTCCCCGTCGAACCCCACAGGCAAGGTGCTCCCGGTGGAGCACCTGCGCAAGGTGGTCTCCTGGTGCCGGGAGCGCGGCGCCCTGCTGGTCTCCGACGAGTGCTACCTGGAGATGACCTGGGAGGGGGAGCGGCCGCTCAGCGTGCTGCACCCCGACGTGTGCGACGGCGACCACACCGGCATCCTCGCGGTGCACTCGCTGTCCAAGCGCTCGAACCTGGCCGGCTACCGCTGCGCGTTCGTCGCCGGCGACCCCGCCGTGGTCGCCGAGCTGCTTGCCGTGCGCAAGAACCTCGGCCTGCAGATGCCGGGCCCGCAACAGGTGGCGATGCGCGCTGCCCTCGAGGACGACCGGCACGTCGACGAGCAGCACGCCCGCTACGCGGCCCGTCGTACCACCCTCAAGCAGGCCCTGGAGGCCGCCGGCTTCCGCATCGACCACTCGCAGGGCTCGCTGTACCTCTGGGCGAGCCGCGGTGAGCCGTGCTGGGATTCGGTGGCCTGGCTGGCCGACCGGGGCATCCTGGTCGCGCCCGGGGAGTTCTACGGCCCGACCGGAGCCGAGCACGTCCGGGTCGCGTTCACCGCAACCGACGAACGGGTCGCCGAGGCGGCGCGACGGCTGTCGGCCGGCTGACCTCGCCCCGCGGGCACTAGTCCCAGGCGGGCCGCGGGCCCGGCATCGGCCTGACGCCGACCTCGATGGGAGCCCGGCCCGGTGCGGGGCTCAGCACCCGCACCGCGGCCACGCTCTCCATCCGCACCACCGCGTGCTCGAGGTCCTCGCAGTGCAGCACGACGCCGAAGCCGTCCACCGCGACCACCCGGCCGGAGAGCCACTCGCCCTCCACGAGCACCCGCACCGGGATGTCGTTGTCGCGGGCGCGGTTCAGCGCGGTCCCGATCGTGTAGATCGTCGAGTCGCTGCTCATCGGCCACCCCCCAGCCCCTCGAAACCGTTGATGCTGGAACCCCCGGTCCCTAATGTGTGAGTTCAGCATGGAGTGCCATGGTTGCGCAGTCAATGACCGATCGCGGCCCTGTCGCGCCTCCGGGTGTCGTGGGCCCGAAGTTTTACCTGGCGACGGTAGCCCGGACCCGGTGAGCCGGGCTGGTGGACGGGGGAGCCTGGCGCCAGCCGCGCTGCGAGGGGTCGCCGGCCGTCCACACCCGGCCGTCGAAGGCGACCTCGGTCACGCCGAGCCGGTCGGCCTGGGCGACCAGGTAGTGCGCGACCGCCCAGCCATGCACCTGCTGCCCGCCGACCCGTACGTCGACCTCCCGGTCGTGCGCCCGCACCGGGATCCGGCCGAACGCATGCACCAGGTCCCGCCGCACCTCCCGGGCCCGTGACCCCGAGCTCGGGGCGGGCGCGGCGCTCGCGCGGCGCACCACGCAGCTGAACTCGGCGGGGCTGTAGCCGGTGAGCGCCGAGGCGAGTGCCCGGGCGTCCTCGGCGTGGGCGCTGTAGGCGTCCGGGTACCCCGAGCGCTGCACCTGCTGAGCCGCGTCGGTGATCCGCATGCGCTCGTAGCCGTGCACCTTGACCAGCTCGTCGTAGAACCGGTTGGCCGCGTAGTAGGGGTTCTGGATCTGGCGGGCCGTGCCCCAGCCCTGCGAGGGCCGCTGCTGGAACAGGCCCAGCGAGTCCCGGTCGCCATGGTCGAGGTTGACCAGCTTGCTCTCCTGGTAGGCGGTCGCGAGCGCGATCGAGACCGCGCGGGCCGGCAGCCCGCGTCGTACTCCGATCGCGGCGATCACCGAGGCGTTCTGGGCCTGCTCGGTGCTCAGGTCCACGACCCGGCCGGCGACGTGGGCGCTGCAGCCCTCCGGGTTGGGCAGCGGGCCCACCCCGCGGTTGATCGCGACGCCGACGCCGGCGACCACCGCGATCACCGCGATCAGGGTGACCAGGGCGCGCCGGACGCGGCCGGACTCACTCGTTGGCATGGAGATCGGCGTTAAGCGTGATGCCCTCGCCCCTCCACGGCACCGCCTCGAGCGCTCCCGAGACCGAGTTCCGGCGGAACAGGACGTTGCTGGCGCCGGACAGCTCCGCCGCCTTGATCAGCTTCGGCTTGCTGTCCATGTCCAGGACGGTGACCTTCGTGCCGGCCGTCACGTAGCAGCCGGCCTCGACCACGCAGTCGTCGCCGAGCGAGATGCCGATGCCGGCGTTGGCGCCGACCAGGCACCGCCGGCCCAGCGAGATCACCTGCTTGCCACCCCCGGACAGGGTGCCCATGATCGAGGCGCCGCCGCCCACGTCGGAGCCGTCGGCGACGACCACCCCGGAGCTGATCCGGCCCTCGACCATGGAGGTGCCGAGCGTGCCCGCGTTGAAGTTGACGAAGCCCTCGTGCATCACGGTGCTGCCCTCGGCCAGGTGCGCGCCCAGCCGGACCCGGTCAGCGTCGGCGATCCGCACCCCGGAGGGGATCACGTAGTCGGTCATCCGCGGGAACTTGTCGACGCCGTACACGCTGACCGCGCAGCCCGCAGCCCGCAGCCGCAGGCGGGTGTGCTCGAAGCCCTCCACCGCGCACGGCCCCGCGCTGGTCCACACCACATTGGTGAGCCTGCCGAAGATGCCATCCAGGTTGATGCTGCGCGGCCGCACCAGGCGGCTGCTGAGCAGGTGCAGCCGCAGCCAGACGTCGTGGGCGTCCTCCGGCGGCATCTGCAGGTCCTCGACGACGGTCCGCACCACCGCCAGCCGCACCCCGCGGACCTCGTCGATCCCCTCCAGGGCGGCGAGGGCCTCCGGCGCCACCGCCGACTCCTCGCCGGGCTCCCCGAGCGCCGGGTTCGGGTACCAGGTGTCCAGCACCCCGCCCTCGCCCTCGGTGCCGGCGAACGTGGCCAGTCCGAAGCCCCAGGCCGGGCCGGACACCGGCTCGGGCCGCGCGGCGTCGGTCTGCTGGTCGCTGTTCACGTGTGCAAAGGTAACCAAGACCGGCAACCCGGCGGACGCAGACCCAGGAGGTGACCATGGCGGCGACGGCCCGAGCGGGAGCGGTGCAGAGCAGGGCCCGGTGGAAGGAGCTCTGCATGGACACCACCGGGGGTGAGGAGCTTGGCCGGTTCTGGGCTGGCGCACTGGGCCTTCTGTTTCACCCGGACGACGAGGCGGGATACCTGACCGGACCCACGGAGGGGCACGGCATCGCGATGTGCGTGGTCCCGGAGCGGAAGACGGTCAAGCACCGGGTGCACATCGACGTGCACACCCCCTCTGTCGCGCACCTCCAGGCGCTCGGCGCGTCCGTCGTACGCCCGGCCGAGGAGTCCGGCCTGGGCTGGACGGTGATGTCGGATCCGGAGGGCGGCGAGCTGTGCGCATTCGTCCGGAAGCCTGAGGACCTGACCGACTACCGGTTCTACGAGCTGGTGGTCGACGCGGCCGACCCGGCGTCGGTCGCCCGCTGGTGGGGTGACCTGCTCGGCGTGGAGGCGCGCGGCGCCGACGACGAGTGGTGCCTGGAGGGCGTCGCCGGGATGCCGTTCGAGTGCCTGGTCTTCGGCGCGGTCCCGGAGCCCAAGACGGTCAAGAACCGCATTCACTGGGACGTGTACGGCGAGGTGGGCGACCTGCTCACGGCCGGCGCCACCCTGCTCCGGGAGCCCGACGACGACATCTCCTGGCACGTGCTCGCAGATCCCGAGGGCAACGAGTTCTGCTGCTTCGAGCCGCCGGCCCGGTGACCGCCTCGGGGTGGTTTCATGGGCGCATGGCCCTGGACCTGACCGCGGACGTCGCTGCCCTGACCGAGGCGCTCGTCGACATCGAGTCCGTCAGCGGCAACGAGCAGTCGCTCGCCGACGCGGTCGAGCTGGCGCTGCGCAGCCACTCGCGCCTGAAGGTGGAGCGGTTCGCCAACAACGTGGTGGCCCGCACCGAGCTCGGTCGGCCCGAGCGGGTGGTGGTCGCTGGCCACCTCGACACCGTCCCGGTCAATGGCAACTTGCCCTCGCGGCGCGACGGGGTGAACATCCACGGCCTCGGCAGCGCGGACATGAAGAGCGGCTGCGCGGTGGCGCTGCGGCTGGCCGCGACCGTGCCGGAGCCGAACCGGGACGTGACCTACGTGTTCTACGAGTGCGAGGAGGTCGAGGCCGAGCGCAACGGTCTGCGGCACCTGGCCGCCGCCCGCCCGGACCTGCTGCGGGCCAGCTTCGCGATCCTCATGGAGCCCTCCAACGGGGTGGTCGAGGCCGGCTGCCAGGGCACCCTGCGGGTGGACGTCACCACGCGGGGGGAGCGGGCGCACTCCGCGCGCTGGTGGATGGGCAGCAACGCCATCCACGCGGCCGGCGAGGTGCTGTCCCGGCTGGCCGCCTACCAGCCGCGCCGACCGGTGATCGACGGGCTGGAGTACCGCGAGGGACTCAACGCCGTGTTCATCGACGGTGGGGTCGCCGGCAACGTGCTCCCGGACGTGTGCCGGGTCTCGGTCAACTACCGGTTCGCCCCCGACCGCAGCGAGGAGGAGGCGCTCGCGCACGTCCGGGAGGTGTTCGAGGGCTTCGAGGTCGAGGTCAGCGACTCCGCGCCCGGCGCGCTGCCCGGCCTGTCCGTCCCGGCCGCGGCCGCGTTTCTGGAGGCGGTCGGCGGCACGGCGAACCCGAAGTTCGGCTGGACCGACGTCTCCCGGTTCAGCGCCCTCGGGGTGCCCGCGGTCAACTACGGGCCCGGGGACCCGCTGTTCGCGCACAAGCAGGACGAGTTCGTGCCGATCGAGCAGATCCGCTCCGTGGAGCGGCGGCTGCGGTCCTGGCTGGGGGCGGCGGGATGATCTGGCTGTTCGCGATTCTGGCCGTTCTGGTGATGGGGGCGATCGCGGTGGTCGCTGCGGGCCGCGGCGGGTCGATGGCCGAGACGTTCGACGACCGCCCGGACGCGCGGGTGCGCGCGGACGGCCCGCTGACCGCCACCGACCTGCGCCGGGTCCGGTTCAGCACCGCGTTCCGCGGCTACCGGATGTCGGAGGTGGATTCCCTGCTCGACCGGCTGGCCGCCGAGCTGGACCGCGGCACGGGCCCGCAGGCCCGGTCGGGGGAGCAGCCGCCGGGGGAGCAGCACTGATGCGAGCCTCGCTGCGCGCGTCGGTGCAGGTCGCCGCGCCGGCCGGCCAGGTCTGGGGCTACCTGACCGACTGGCCCCGGCAGGGGGAGTGGATCCCGTTCACCCGCGTCGAGGAGCTGGCGGACGGCCACCGGGTCGGTGGCCTGGTCCGGGCCTGGACGGGCTTGGGCCCGGTCGGGTTCTGGGACCTGATGACGATCACCGCCTGGGAGCGGGACGCTGACGGGTCCGCCCGCTGCGAGGTGCTGCACACGGGCCGGGTGCTGCGCGGTGAGGGCGAGTTCGCGGTCAGCAGCCTCGGCGCCACCTCGTGCACCTTCACCTGGTGGGAGCGGCTCGAGGTGCCGGGCGGACCGTTCGGCGCGGCGGCTTGGCGGCTGCTCGGGCCGGTGGCGAACCGCGCGGTCGACGGCGCGCTGCGCGCCCTTGCACGCCGCGTCGAGGGCGCCGCGTGAGTACCGAGGTGGTGGTCGACGGCCGGATCCGCTGCTCCTGGGCCGGGCAGTCGGCCGACTACGCCGCCTACCACGACGAGGAGTGGGGCCGCGAGCTGCGCGGGGACACCGCGCTGTTCGAGCGCCTCAGCCTCGAGGCGTTCCAGTCCGGACTGGCGTGGATCACCATCCTGCGCAAGCGCCCGGCGTTCCGCGCCGCGTTCGCCGGCTTCGACCCCGAGACCGTGGCCGGGTTCGGCAGCGAGGACGTGCACCGGCTGCTCGGCGACCCGGGCATCGTGCGGAACCGCGCCAAGATCGAGGCCACCGTCGCCAACGCCCGCGCCACCCTGGGGCTCGACGAGTCGCTCAGCGACCTGCTCTGGTCCTTCGCGCCCGACCGGGACCGGCCGGTTCCGGCGGGGCCCGAGGACGTGCCGACCACCACCCCGGAGTCCACGGCGATGGCCAAGGAGCTGAAGAGGCGAGGCTTCCGGTTCGTGGGCCCGACCACGGCCTATGCGCTGATGCAGGCCACCGGGATGGTCAACGACCACGTCACCGGCTGCTGGGTCCGTGCCGAGGGCTGAACCTCCCAGCTTGGTTCGGATCGGGTGAACCCGGGCATAGACGGGTCGTGACGACCACCTTGATCATCACCGTGGTGCTGACTGCGCTGGCCGCCGTGGACGTGGTGCTCACCCGCCTCCGGCTGGGCCGCTCCGACGGGATGGCCACCCGGCTGTCCATCCCCGCCGGCCTGCTGAACCTGCACACGACCGCGGGCCTGCTCGCCCTGGTCGCGTGGGTCGGCTACCTGGCCACCCACCTCGCGTTCCTCGGCCCGGTCGCCGTCGCCCTGTGGTGGGTGGCCGTGGTCGCTGGGCTGCTGATCCTCGCCCGGTGGCTCCCGGCCCGCGGCCGGCACTCGTCCGGCCCGGTCAGGGACAACTGGCTGGACGGCGGGCCGGGCCTGTCGCTGCTGGCGCACCTGGGGCTGCTCGGCGGCGCGGTGGTGTTCACGACGTACTGGTGGATGGGCTGGGTGTGAGAACTCAGAACCGCCGCGTCACCCACCGGTAGGGGCCCATCACGATCCGCGGACGTGCGGCGGGGGCCAGCCACCGGACCACCCACCGGATGTCGTCGATCGGGCCGGCCACGCAGCCTGCGGTGAACTCCGGCCACTGCACGTGCAGGAAGATCCCTCCGCCGCGGGTGGTGTCGGCCGGGCGCCGTGCGACGTACTGGTGCCGACGCCGCGACCAGTGCACACCGCTGGGCAGGTTGAACCCGATGACCACCGCGTAGGCGTACTGCCGCGGGTAGTGGCTCAGCCGTTCCCGGAAGTCGCGCCGCCAGTGCGAGGTGTCGGACTGGAATGGCTGGTAGATGTTGTACGTCGCCGCGTCGCGCGGCTCGTAGGGCCACACGTCGTTGCCGTCGACGTGCACGTAGCGCAGCGCGGTCCCGGGGTTTCGGTGGTTCCCGAACGCGTAGCGCAGCCGGTAGCTGCCGGCGGGTGTGGTGCCCGAGTCCTGCCGGCGCTGTTGGCCGCGCACCCAGCCGTTCCAGCCGAGCCGGACCCGGACCGGTCCGTGCACCAGCCGCCAGCGGCCGTCGCGCCGCTGCCAGGCGCGCAGCGTTGCCCGGGTGCTGGACCAGCGCGGGCTGGTCACCGTCAGCAGCTGGTGCACGTGCCGGTCCACCGAGAGGTACGACGGCAGCCGCCGGCCGGCGGCTGCCGCACGCGAGCCGGCGGGCATCCCGGCCGTCAGGGCGCAGCAGAGCAGCGCCGTCAGAGCGAGCCGGACGCCGAGCCGTCCCCGCACGGTCTACCGACCCTCGAACGTGGGCTTCTCCTTGGCCACGAACGAGGCCACCGCGCGTTCGTGGTCGCGGGTGGACCCGGTGGCGGTCATCATCTGCGCCTCGAAGGCCAACGAGCTCTCCAGGTCGTGGCCGGCCGAGTGGTTCAGCGCCCGTCGTACCGCCCCGAACGCCCGGGTCGGCCCGGCTGCCAGCCGCGTGGCGAGCCTGCCGGCCTCCTCGGCCAGCTTCTCGGCGGGGACGACGGAGGTGGCCAACCCCAGCTCGAGCGACTCGGTGGCGGACACGGTGCGGGGGAAGTACAGCAGCTCGACGGCCTTGGCGTGCCCGACCAGCCGGGGCAGGGTCCAGGACGACCCGGTGTCGCAGGACAGTCCGATCCCGGTGAACGCCAGGTTGAATCCGGCAGTGTCGGCCAGGAGGCGCAGATCGCAGGCGAACGCCAGGCTCGCGCCCGCGCCGGCGGCCACCCCGTTGACGGCGGCGATCACCGGCTTGTCCATGGTCGCCAACGCGGTGACCAGCGGGTTGTAGTGCTCGGGCACGGTGCGGAACAGCGCGTCCACGCCTTCCTCGAGCAGGCCGACGTGCTCTTTGAGGTCCTGACCCACGCAGAACGCCCGGCCGGTGCCGGTGAGCACCACACAGCGCACCGCGTCGTCGCCGGCGGCCGACCCGACCGCGTCCCGGAGGGCCTCCTTGGTGGCCACGTCCAGGCTGTTCATCTGCTCCGGCCGGTTCAGCGTGATCGTCGCGACCCCGTCGGCCACCTCGTAGCGCACCGGTTCTGCGGTCATCTGTTGAGCTCCTTCTCGTCGACGTGGTCGGGGTCGGTCCGGGGACGTCCCGCGGACGGTGGGCACAGGCAGGCGTCGACGAACCGGGACGCGGCGGGCAGCAGCCGGGCCGCCTCGGCGGCGAAGAACTCCGCGGCCGCGTGCCCGGGCCAGTCGGCGGGCAGCAGCTCCGCGGGCAGGCCCGGGTCGGTGAACAGGAACTTCCGCCACTCGTGCACCAGCAGCGAGCGGACCGCGAACGCCGCCTCGTCCGACCCGTCGCGGGCCGGCGGGTCGGCGACCAGTGCGGCGGCGTCCTCCAGCCAGGCGGTGTACGCCGCGCCCAGGGCGTCGAGGTTCCAGGCTCTGGCCGTCTGGCCGCGGGGGTCGTCGTCGCGGGCGGCGAACCGGGCCAGCGCGGCGCCCTCGGCAGCGACCAGCGGCTCCACCTCGGGCGACGCGAACGGGCTGATCCAGGTGCTGTCCGACAGCGGGGCGTAGCCGAGGAACGCCAGCCCGGAGCGCAGCCGCTCCCGCGCGGCGCGGTGCGCCACCGGGCCCACCACCAGCAGGTCCCAGCTGCCCTCCCAGGTCGAGGACCGGGTGCGGTAGATGCGCGCGGCGGCGTCATCGAGCCGCTTCCTGGCCCGGCCGGTGAGCCGGTAGCCCGGCCCGCCGTCGAGCCGGACCGGCTCCAGCCAGCCCTGCCGGACCATCCGGGAGATCGCGGTGCGCACCGCAGGTGCGGCGATCCCCAGCGGGGCGAGGATCCGCACCAGCGCGGCCACCGGCGCCCGTCCGCCGCGGGCACGCAGGTGGTCGCCGTAGAGGTCGAACAGCGCGGACCGTGCGTGCATACCCGGGAGTCTGCCGCACCTGCGGCCCTAGGTTGTGGCCAGGTTGCGCGGAATGTGCGCGATAATGGTCCGGCAACCGGACGCGCCGGGCACGGCGCACCGTCAGTGACAAGGAAGAGGTGTGCGCATGGCGGCGATGAAGCCGCGGACGGGCGACGGTCCGCTCGAGGTCACCAAGGAGGGGCGCGGCATCGTCATGCGAGTCCCGCTCGAGGGCGGGGGCCGACTGGTCGT
>DASTWW010000181.1:0-5217 GCA_035765755.1 Nocardioidaceae bacterium | reverse complement strand
TCATCCCGGTGCCAGCTGAGGACGACTGGCTGGTCTCCCACGGGGTCGAGCCGTACATGGGCCCGGAGTCACTGCCGCTGTGGGTCCCGAGGACGGGGTACGGCGGACACTCCACCCGCCGCAACGACGCCGCCAAGGCTGCCGGCCTCCGCCTTCGCCCGATCGAGGGCACCGTCCACGACGCCCTGCGCTGGGAGCGTGAGCTCGGTCTCGACCGTGCTCGGCGTGCCGGGCTGACACCGGAGCGGGAGCGGTCCCTGCTCTGCGAGCTTTCCGGCGGAGCCGACTGACCTGCTCAGCAGCGAGGCGGGCCCTGGCCTCCTCACCCGCCTCCCGACCGCGAGCAGTCACGCAACGTCTGACTTGTCACCAAACAGATATAGCGATTTGTCGACAAATAGACAAAGCGCTAGGAGTCGGTGGGCGACGGGTCCAGCAGACCCACGATCCGCTCCAGGTCCGGGATCGAGGCAAACTCGACGGTGATCCTGCCCTTCCGCTTGCCGAGGTCGACCTTGACCCGAGTCTCCAGCCGGTCGGACAACCGGGCCGCCAGGTCGGCCAGCGCCGGAGCGGTCGGCTTCTTGCGCGTCGGGCCGCTGCGCCGCCCGGGGGCCAGGTCACCGACGGCAACGATCTCCTCCAGGCTGCGCACGCTGATCCCCTCCGCGACCACCCGGGCGGCCAGCCGGTCCTGGATGTCCGCGTCCTCGACCGCGAGCAGGGCGCGCGCGTGCCCGGCCGACAGCACCCCGGCTGCGACCCGGCGCTGCACCGCGGGTGAGAGGCGGAGCAGCCGGAGCGTGTTGCTGATCTGCGGGCGGCTGCGCCCGATCCGGGCGGCGAGCTCCTCGTGGGTGCAGCCGAAGTCGTCGAGCAGCTGCGGGTAGGCCGCCGCCTCCTCGAGCGGGTTGAGCTGGGAACGGTGCAGGTTCTCCAGCAACGCGTCGCGCAGCAGCGCATCGTCGTCGGTGTCCCGGACGATGGCCGGGATGGTGTCGATGCCCGCCTTCTCGGTGGCCCGCCACCGGCGCTCGCCCATGATGAGCTCGTAGTGGTTCTCGCCCGACGGGCGCACCACCACCGGCTGGAGCAGCCCGATCTCGCGGATCGAGTGCACCAGCTCGGCCATCTCCTCCTCATCGAAGACCTGGCGGGGCTGACGCGGGTTCGGACCGATCTGGTCGACCCGCAGCTCGGCGAAGTACGCCCCGTGCACCGGCTGCAGCCCCGGCTGCCCGTCCGGCTCGGCAGACCGATCGCCACCCCGCTCGGCGCCACCCCGCTCGGCGCCGGCTGGACTCGCCCCCTCGGGACTGCCTGGACCCGAACCAGTCGCCGACGGTCCCGCCACGGCGGCCGAGCCGGTCCCCGACTGGGATGCCTCCTGCTCCGGCGCGGCCGGCTGCTGCTCACGGGCCGGGCCGGTGGGGATCAGGGAGCCGAGGCCTCGCCCGAGCCCCCGACGCTGTGCGGGCTTCTGGGTCATCTGCGCGCTCCTTTGAGGGCCATCTCGCGCGCCGCCTCGAGGTAGCTGAGCGCGCCGGGAGAGCCTGGGTCGTAGGTCATCACGGTCTGTCCGTAGCTGGGTGCTTCGGAGATCCGCACCGAGCGCGGGATCGCCGTGGAGAGCACCCGGTCGGTGAAGTGCCCGCGCACCTCCTCCGCGACGCCGGCAGAGAGCCGGGTGCGGGCGTCGTACATGGTGAGCAGGATGGTGGAGACCACCAGCTCGGGGTTGAGGTGCGCCTTGACCATCTCCACGGTCTCCAGCAGCTGCCCGAGACCCTCGAGCGCGTAGTACTCCGCCTGGATCGGGATCAACATCTCCACGCCGGCCACCAGAGCGTTGAGGGTGAGCAGCCCCAGCGACGGCGGGCAGTCGATGAGCACGTAGTCGAAGCGGTCGTCCCCGGTGCGGTCGGCCAGGTAGGTCTGCAGGGCTCGGCGCAACCGGCTCTCGCGGGCCACCACACTGACCAACTCGATCTCGGCCCCGGCCAGGTCGATGGTGGCCGGCACCGCCCACAGGCCCTCGATCTCGGGGCTGACCTGCACCACCTCGGCCAGCGGCACCCCGTCGATCAGCGTGTCGTAGACCGACGCCACCCCGCGGTGGTGTTCGATGGCGAGCGCGGTGGAAGCGTTGCCCTGTGGGTCCAGATCAACGACCAGCACCCGTTGGTCCTGCTGGGCCAACGCCGCGGCCACGTTGACGGTGGTGGTGGTCTTGCCGACCCCACCCTTCTGGTTGGCGACCACCAGCACCCGGGTCTGCTCCGGCCGCGTCAGCGGGGCGCGCATCCGGCGCCCCTCGGTGACCAGCAGGTGGTGCTCGACGGACCGGGCCAGCGGCGTGGAGTCGTCGCCCACCACCGGGTCGAGGTCACTGTCCGCCTCGGCCACCTCGCCGGCGGTGCGCACCCGGGTGCCGGGTGCCGGATGCGGCCCGAACCGCGCGGCCGCGGCCAGGGCGGACTCGGACAGCGAGGGGGTCGGGTCGGCCACGGGCTGCTCCTGGAGGTGAGGCGGGCTCGTTTCACGTGGAACATCGTCGCCACCTTCCGCCGACTCAGCGACGTCCGTTTCACGTGAAACCTCATCGTCATCAGCGAGCGGCGGCGGAATCGCCCCCATTTCAGATGAAACATCCGACGAAACCGCCCCGCCAGATTCGGGCGAAATCGACTCCTGTGGACGCACCTGTGGATTCTGTGGGTATCTTTCGTCGACCGGCCAGCCCAGCGATGAGCCCAGAGAATAACCCGAGGACGAGGCCGTCTGGGGCCATCCGAGACCGGTTCGCGGGGTCACCGGCAACACCTGCATTCCAGCACCTAACCGACCTTTCTCTCAGGACGGGCAGTCCAACCTAACCTCGGCGGACCGACGCCGCCACCCGTATCGCCGTTGTCGGTGGGTCAAGAACGTCCTGTCCGAACCAGACCACCGACGCCGGTCCCGCGTTCAGCCGGCGCAGCGTGCCCTGGGCGCCGTCCAGCTCCTGCTCCGCGGAGGCGCCCTTCATGGCCAGCATCTGCCCGCCCGTGGCCACCAGTGGCAGGCACCAGCGCAGCAGCCGGGACAGGGGGGCGACCGCTCGGGAGACCACGGAGCCGAACGCCCGGGTCCCGTGCAGGTCCTCGGCGCGGGCCCGGACCACCTCGACTCGGTCCAGGCCGAGCTCGGTGACCGCCTCGGTCAGGAAGTCCACCCGCCGTTGCAGCGGTTCGACCAGGGTGACCGTCAGGTCCGGGCGGCGCAGCGCGAGCACCATTCCGGGCAGACCGGCGCCGGCGCCGACGTCGGCAACGCTGTCGCTGGCCGGGATGCCGTCGGCCAGCACCGCGCAGTTGAGCAGGTGCCGCTCCCACAGCCGAGCGGTCTCTCGAGGTCCGATGAGCCCGCGGACCACGCCGGCATCGGCGAGCAGGCCGGCATAGCGGACGGCGGCGTCGAGGGAGTCCCCGAAGACACCACGAGCCACCTCGGGAGGATCGGGTGGCTCGGGTGTTTCACGTGAAACCGGGTCGGTCATGCAGACCTCATGCCGGCAGCACCACCACGTACCGATGCGGCTCCTGGCCCTCGGACTCAGAGGTGAGACCGGCGGTGGCGACCGCGTCGTGGACCACCTTGCGCTCGAACGGCGTCATCGGGTCCAGGGACACCGGCTCGCCGGACTTCTTGACCTGATCCACGGTCTCCGCGGCGAGCTTCTCCAGGCGGGTGCGCTTGGTGGCTCGGTGTCCGCCGATGTCGAGCATCAGCCGGGACCGCTGGCCGGTCTCCCGGTACACCGCCAGCCGGGTCAGCTCCTGCAGCGCCTCGAGCACCTCGCCGTTGCGGCCGACCAGCTGGTTCAGCTCGGCACCGACGATCGACACCGACGCGCGGTCACCCTCGACGTCCATGTCCAGGTCGCCGTCCAGGTCGGCGATGTCCAGCAGCTCCTCGAGGTAGTCGGCGGCGATGTCGCCCTCCTGCTCGAGCAGCGTCACCCGGTCGGTGGTCTGCGCTTCCTCGGTGGCGGTGGTCTCCGTGGACTCGTCGGTCACGTGGTTCTCCTCGTCGGCTGGTCAGGTAGGTGGGAGGGCTAGGACCCGGTCGACTCGCCGGGCTCGCCCTCCCCGGGCTTCGGCCGGGCCGGCCCGGACTGGGGCCGGGGGCCGGAGGGCTTGCGGCTGCCGCTGCGCCGCTGGCTGCGGGACTGCTTCTTCGGCTGCTGGCGCCGCGGCGGCTCCGGCTGGGCCTCCGCCTCCGGCTCGTCGGGCGTCTCGGAGTGGGGGCGGGGCAGGATGCCGTGCCGCTTCGCCTTTTCGGCGTCCCGGAGCTCCTTGGCGCGGAACGCCGGGGTGCCCGGCGCGGGGTTGTTGCGGATCACGTAGAACTGCTGGCCCATGGTCCACAGGTTCGAAGTGGTCCAGTAGAAGAGCACACCGACCGGGAAGGCGATGCCACCGACGGCGAACACGATCGGCAGCACGTAAAGCAGCAGCTTCTGCTGCTGGGCGTACTGGCCCGTCATCGCGTCGGCCGGCATGTTCTTGCTCATCAGCTGCCGCTGGGTCAGGAACGTGGTCGCGGTCATCGCGATCACCAGTACGGCGGCCAGGATCCGCACGCTGGTCAGGTTCGTGGAGGTGAAGGTGTCGCCGATCTTGGCGCCGAAGATCGTCGCGTTGGCCAGCTGGTGCACCTGCTGGGCGGTCAGGATGCCGACGCCGGTGGTCTGGTTGTGTGCCGCGTGGTCGATGAGCCGGAACAGGGCCAGGAAGATCGGCATCTGCAGGATCAGCGGCAGGCACGAGGCGAACGGGTTGGTGCCGGTCTCCTTGTACAGCGCCATCGTCTCCTGGGCGAGACGCTCCCGGTCGTGGCCGTACTTCTTCTGCAGCTCCTTCACCTTCGGCTGCAGCAGCTGCATGTTCCGGCTGGACTTGATCTGCTTGACGAACAGCGGGATCAGCGCCGCCCGGATCACCACCGTCAGACCGATGATGGACAGCGCCCACGAGGCACCGGACGTCGTGCCGAAGATCGCGCCGAAGACGTTGTGGAACCCGATCAGGACCGCGGAGATGATGAAGTAGAGCGGCTTCATGATGAAGCTGCCGACTGTGCCGAGGAAACCCACTCAGACTCCTTGAGTCGTGCTGGTCAGGTCCGGCTGCTGCCGGGACGTCTCATCTGTCGGCGCCGATGCGCCCTTGCGTG
>DASTWW010000180.1:0-19003 GCA_035765755.1 Nocardioidaceae bacterium | reverse complement strand
CGGCAAGGTCGTGGACAAGACCTTCAACGCCGACGTCAAGGTCGAGGTCGCCAATGTCGACAAGCGCACCATGTCCTACCTGTACAACGACGGCAGCCACTACGTGTTCATGGACACCGGCACCTACGAGCAGCTCGAGATTTCCCCGGAGATCGTCGGCGACGCACGGAACTTCCTGCTCGAGAACCAGGAGGCCATCGTCGCGACCAACGACGGCCGGGTGCTGTACGTCGAGCTGCCGGCGTCGGTGGAGCTGACCATCTCCTACACCGAGCCGGGCCTGCAGGGCGACCGGTCCACCGGCGGCACCAAGCCGGCGAGGCTGGAGACCGGCTACGAGATCTCGGTGCCGCTGTTCATCACCACCGGGGAGAAGATCAAGGTCGACACCCGGGACGGCGGCTACCTCGGTCGCGTCACCTCCTGAGGGCGGGACGATGACGGCGAGGTCCAAGGCGCGCAAGCGCGCGCTGGACGTGCTCTTCGAGAGCGAGGTCCGGGGGCTCGGTCCGGACGGCACCCTTCCGGAGCGGATGGCTGCCGCCGAACCTCCGGTGAACGAGTACACCGTCCGCATCGTCCGCGGCGTCGCCGAGCACCAGGACCGGATCGACGGGCTGCTCTCGTCGTACTCCCAGGGCTGGAGCCTGCAGCGGATGCCCGCCGTGGACCGCAACGCGCTGCGGATCGGCGTCTTCGAGGTGCTGTACGTCGACGAGGTCCCCGACGCGGTCGCGGTCAGCGAGGCGATCAACCTGGTCCGGGACCTGTCCACCGACGAGTCTCCGGCGTTCGTCAACGGGTTGCTCGGCAACATCGTGCGCGACAAGGCCAAGCTCTCCGCCTGAGCGAGCGCTCTGGACGTTGCGGCTGCGCGCCCTAGGGTGGGGGCATGGCTGACGACGTCGACGTGGTGGTCATCGGGCTCGGACCCGGCGGTGAGGCAGCGGCCACGAAGCTGGCCTCGGAGGGGCTGAAGGTGGTCGGCATCGACCGCCGGCTCGTGGGCGGGGAGTGCCCGTACTACGGCTGCATCCCCAGCAAGATGGCGATCCGGGCCGCCGACCTGCTCGCGGAGGGCCGCCGGATTCCCGGGATGGCCGGCGCGAGCACGGTCACGCCGGACTGGTCCGAGCCGGCCGCGCGGATCCGTGACGAGGCCACCGACGACTGGGACGACGCCGTCGCCGTGGAGCGATTGGAGAAGGCCGGGGTCCGGTTCGTGCGTGGGCACGCACGCCTCGCCGGTCCGCGCACCGTCGAGGCCGGCGGCAGCACCTACCGGGCGAGCCGGGGAGTGCTGCTCAACACGGGCACCGAGCCGGCCGTGCCGCCGATCGAGGGGCTGGAGGGCACGCCGTACTGGACCAACCGCGACGCGTTGCGCGCCACAGAGGCCCCGACGTCGCTCGCGGTGATCGGCGGGGGCACCATCGGGGTCGAGCTCGCGCAGGCGTTCGCCCGGTTCGGGACCCGGGTGAGCGTGTTCGAGGCGGCCGACCGGCTGGTGCTGCCCGAGGAGCCGGAGGCCGCCCAGCTGCTGGCCGAGGTCTTCGAGGCCGACGGTATCGAGGTGCGCGCCGGCGCCAAGATCGAGTCGGTGCGCCATGACGGGGACCGCTTCGAGCTCGTCTTCGACGGTGGGTCCGCGCACACGCAGCGGCTGCTGGTGGCGTCCGGGCGGCGCCAGAACCTCGACGACATCGGCCTGGAGACGGTCGGTCTCGACCCGGAGGCCAAAGCGCTCGAGGTGGACGAGCGGCTCCGCGCCGGGGACGGGCTGTGGGCGATCGGCGACATCACCGGCAAGGGTGCGTTCACGCACGTGTCGATGTACCAGTCCGCGATCGCCGCCCGCGACATCCTCGGCCAGGACGGTCCACCCGCCGACTACCGGGCGGTGCCACGGGTGACGTTCACCGACCCGGAGATCGGCTCGGTCGGGCTGACCGAGCGGCAGGCCCGCGAGGCCGGCATCGACGTCCGCGTCGGCGTCACCGACATGTCCAGCGCGACGCGCGGCTGGATCCACCGGGCCCAAGGGCTGGTCAAGCTGGTCGAGGACGTCGACCGCGGCGTGCTCGTGGGTGCGACGGCGATGAGCCCGATGGGCGGCGAGGTGCTCTCGATGCTCACCGTGGCGGTGCACGCTGAAGTGTCCACCGACACCTTGCGCTCGATGATCTACGCGTACCCGACGTTCCACCGGGCGGTCGAGAGCGCGCTCGCCGACCTCTCCTGAGGCTCAGCTCAGTCAGCGTCCTGAGGCTCAGCTCACTCAGCGGCGGCGGAGCCGGTAGAAGGTCGGCGCCGCGGCCTTGAGCGGCCCGGGCAGCGGGAACGCCGCGCGCTCGGAGTCGGCGATCTCCCAGCCGGCGAAGGACCGCTCGATGCCGGCGGGGTCCACGCCGCGGGGGAGAGGGCCGCGGTGCCCGGGCGCGAACGCCATCATCAGCAGGGTCGCCGTCTCGGTCGCGGCCCGGGTGATCCCATCCGCGGTCGCGTCGCGCTGCCGGTCGGTGAGGCCGTGCAGGCACCCAATGTCGAGGAAGAAGTCGAAGCCGGTGCCGACACCGGTCCGGCCCAGGTCGGTCACGTCGCCGTACACGAACGACACCTGCTCGCTGCCGGGGAGCCGCCGCGCCTGGTCGATGGCGTGCGGGACGGCGTCGATGCCGGTCACCTGCCAGCCGCGCTCGGCCAGCTCGAGGCTGTGCCGGCCGCGTCCGCACCCGACGTCGAGCGCCTTGCCCAGCGGGCGGCCGCGCTCGGCGTCCTCCCGGTCCAGCAGCCGTGACAGCTGGTCGCCGGCCATCCGCCCGGCGCGCTCCCAGGGGGTGACGCCTAGTCGATAGGCGACCTTGTACCCCCACGACGTCGCGATCCCCTGGTCCATGGCCGGCTCCCTTCGCCGATGCCACCATCCTGCGCTGCGACCGGGCCGGAGGAACAGCGTTTTCTTTGCGAGCGGCAACATCTGGCTGACCTACGTCCGCAAGGACGCCAGCCCGTGGGTGGTCTACACCTTCAGCCTCGGCCCGCTGCAGTTCTCGGCCTACGCGGGTCTGATCGCGCTCGCGGTGAACATCCTGGTCCTCCTCGTCGCCCAGCCGGTCTGCCAGGCGCTGCGCCTGCCCGCCGGGACGGACGAGACGGTGAGCGACGACTACGAGGCAGAGCCGGAGCCGGCCCGGGTGCGCGAGCCCGCCCGCGCGGGCTGATACGATCGGCGCGTTCGACATCCTTTAACGAGCCGTCCCGTGAGGCGGAGAAGGAGGTTGGCGCATCGTGCCTGCCCGCCCAGACGCGGCCGCGGTCTCAGCACCGCCCGGACGCACCGTCCTCGATCCCCCCGACATCTCCCGGGCCCTGACGCGGATCGCCCACGAGATCCTTGAGCGCAACAAGGGCGCCTCGGAGCTCGTGCTGCTCGGCATCCCGACCCGCGGCGTTCCGCTCGCCGGCAGGGTCGCGGCCAAGATCGCCTCCGTCGAAGGCGTCGACGTGCCGGTCGGCTCGCTCGACGTGACGATGTACCGCGACGACCTGCGGATGCGGCCGGCCCGCACCCTGCTGCCGACCGACATCCCGCCTGGCGGCATCGACGGCAAGGTCGTCGTCCTCGTCGACGACGTGCTGTTCTCCGGCCGCACCATCCGCGCCGCACTCGACGCGATGAGCGACGTCGGACGGCCCCGCGCCGTACAGCTCGCGGTCCTCGTCGACCGCGGCCACCGGGAGCTGCCGATCCGCGCCGACTTCGTCGGCAAGAACCTGCCCACCTCACTGGTCGAGTCGGTGCGCGTCCGGCTCGCCGAGTTCGACGACGTGGACGCGGTCACCATCGCCGACGCCCCGTCCGGCACCCACGAGGCCGCACCGGCCGGTAAGGAGGAGCGGTGACGCGCCACCTGCTCAGCGCAGGCGACCTGACCCGCGCGGACGCCGAGCTGGTCCTGCAGACCGCCGCCGAGCTGCGGTCGCTGGCCGACCGGCCGATCAAGAAGCTCCCCGCCTTGCGCGGACGCACCATCGTCAACCTGTTCTTCGAGGACTCCACCCGCACCCGGATCTCCTTCGAGGCGGCCGCCAAGCGGCTGTCGGCGGACGTCATCAACTTCTCCGCGAAGGGATCCAGCCTCAGCAAGGGCGAGTCGCTGAAGGACACCGCGCTGACCCTCGAGGCGATGGGCGCCGACGCCGTCGTCGTCCGGCACTGGGCCTCCGGCGCGCCGCACCTGCTCGCCAACGCCGGCTGGTCGCGCTCGAGCGTGATCAACGCCGGCGACGGCACCCACGAGCACCCCACCCAGGCGCTGCTGGACGCGTTCACGATGTGGCGGCACCTCGGCGACCTGGACGGCCGTCGGGTGGCCATCGTCGGCGACGTGCTGCACAGCCGGGTGGCGCGGTCCAACGCCTTGCTGCTCAAGACGCTTGGCGCGGACGTCACCCTGGTCGGTCCGCCGACGCTGCTGCCGTACGGCGTGGACAGCTGGGACGTCGCCACGTCGTACGACCTCGACGCGGTGCTCCCCAAGACCGACGTCGTGATGATGCTGCGGGTGCAGCAGGAGCGGATGAACGCGGCGTTCTTCCCGACGGTGCGTGAGTACTCACGCCGTTACGGCCTCGACGGCCGGCGGATGGCGACCCTGCAGGACCACACGCTGGTCATGCACCCCGGCCCCATGAACCGGGGCATGGAGATCACCGCCGACGTGGCCGACTCCGAACGGTCGGTGATCGTGGAGCAGGTGACCAACGGCGTCGCCGTGCGGATGGCGGTGCTCTACCTGCTGCTCGGCGGCTCAGAGCCGGCGCTCGCGAGCAGCGACGACCACCAGGACAGCGAACCGGCGGGAGTGAAGCAGTGACCGAGTACCTGATCAAGGGCGCACGCATCCTCGGCGGCGACCCGGCCGACCTGCTGGTCCGGGACGGCGTGGTCGCGGAGGTCTCGAGCAGCGCGTCGGCCTCCGGGGCCGAGGTCGTGGACGCTGACGGGCTGGTGGCGCTTCCCGGCCTGGTGGACCTGCACACCCACCTGCGGGAGCCGGGTCGCGAGGACGCGGAGACCGTGGAGACCGGCACGCAGGCAGCCGCCCTGGGCGGCTTCACCGCGGTGCACGCGATGGCCAACACCAACCCGGTCGCCGACACAGCAGGCGTCGTCGAGCAGGTCTGGCGGCTGGGCCGCGAGGCCGGCCACTGCGACGTGGCGCCGGTCGGCGCGGTCACCGTCGGCCTGCGCGGCGAGCAGCTCGCCGAGCTCGGCGCGATGGCCGACTCCGCCGCGCGCGTGCGGGTGTTCTCCGACGACGGCAAGTGCGTCTCCGACGCGGTGCTGATGCGCCGCGCGCTGGAGTACGTCAAGGCCTTCGACGGCGTGGTCGCCCAGCACGCGCAGGAGCCTCGGCTGACCGAGGACGCCCAGATGAACGAGGGCGAGCTGTCCGGCCGGCTCGGCCTGCGCGGCTGGCCGGCGGTCGCCGAGGAGGCAGTCATCGCCCGCGACTGCCTGCTCGCCGCCCACGTCGGCTCACGGCTGCACGTCTGCCACGTGTCCACGGCGGGCTCGGTGGAGATCATCCGCTGGGCCAAGAGCAAGGGCTGGCCGGTGACCGCGGAGGTCACCCCGCACCACCTGCTGCTCACCGACGAGCTCGCGACGACCTACGACCCGAGCTTCAAGGTCAACCCGCCGCTGCGCTCGGCCGGCGACGTCGAGGCGCTGCGCGCCGGGCTCGCCGAAGGCACCATCGACGCGGTGGCCACTGACCACGCGCCGCACCCGCACGAGGACAAGGACTGCGAGTGGCAGGCCGCCGCGTTCGGGATGCTCGGCCTGGAGACCGCGCTGTCGGTGGTCCAGCAGACGATGGTGGACACCGGGCTGCTCGACTGGGCCGACGTCGCCGAGCGGATGTCGAGCCGCCCCGCCCGCATCGGCAGGCTGCACGGGCACGGACGTCCGGTCGCAGAAGGAGAGCCGGCCAACCTGGTGCTCTACGACCCGTCGGCGAGCCGGGTGGTCGAGGCCTCCGAGATGGTCTCGCTGTCGCGGAACACGCCGTACGTCGGTCGGCAGCTGCCCGGCCGCGTGGTCGCCACGTTCCTGCGCGGCACCGCCACCGTCCTCGACGGCAAAACCCAGTGAGGCAGGGGATCGGAGCGGTCTGGATCCCGGTCGTCATCCTCGCGGTCTTCGTGGTGGTGGTGTACCTCGGCATGTGGCGCGGCTGGCGCCAGCGGGCCCGCAAGCACGACCTGCCGCCGCTGGAGCCGGTGTCCGGGACCGGCGCGGAGCCGACGATGGAGGCGTCCGGACGCTACTTCGGTACGACGGTCGCCGGGGACTGGCTGGACCGCGTGGTCGCACGCGGGCTCGGTGCTCGCAGCGGCTGCCGGCTGTCGCCGTTCCCCGACGGGCTGGAGGTGCACAGTGCGGGCAGCTCGTTCCGGATCCAGGCACCGGCCCTGGTGGGCGCCCGGGCGGCCCGGGGCCTGGCCGGCAAGGTCGTCCCGCCGCACGGACTGCTGGTCGTGACCTGGCGGCACGGCGACTACGTTCTGGACACCGGCTTCCGTCTCACCGACCTGTCAGCGCCACACCCGGCCATGGCCGGGTCACCTGGTGACAACTCGGTGGAGGCGCGGCACGAGAGGTGGATCCGGGCCATCGAGGCGATCGTGGAGGAGAGCGCGGCATGACGACATCCCTGACACCCCCGAGGGACCAGCCCACGAAGGCGGCGCCGCACGAGGCGATCCTCGTCCTCGAGGACGGACGCACCTTCCACGGCGAGTCGTTCGGGGCGCTCGGCGAGACGTTCGGGGAGGCGGTGTTCTCCACCGGCATGTCCGGCTACCAGGAGACGCTGACCGACCCGTCGTACCACCGCCAGGTCGTGGTGATGACCGCGCCGCACGTCGGCAACACCGGGATGAACGACGAGGACCCGGAGTCGACACGGATCTGGGTGAGCGGCTACGTGGTCCGCGACCCGGCGCGGATGCCGTCGAGCTGGCGGGCCCGGCGGTCGCTGGACGAGGCACTGCGCGCGCAGGGTGTGGTCGGCATCTGCGGAGTCGACACGCGGGCCCTGACCCGGCACCTGCGCGAGCGCGGTGCGATGCGGGTGGGCATCTCCACGGTCGAGACCGACTGGCAGGCGCTGCTGCGCCGGGTGCGCGACTCCGCGCCGATGGAGGGTGCGGAGCTGGCCGGCGAGGTATCCACCGACGAGGCGTACGTCGTGCCGGCGGTGGGGGATCGGCGGTTCACGGTCGCCGCCCTCGACCTGGGCATCAAGTCGATGACGCCGCGGATGCTGGCCGAGCGCGGCGCGGAGGTGCACGTGCTCCCAGCGCGCTGCAGCATTGAGGACGTGCTCGCGGTCCAGCCGGACGGGGTGTTCTTCTCCAACGGCCCGGGGGACCCGGCCGCCACCACGCACCAGATCGAGCTGCTGCGACAGGTGCTCGAGCGGGGGCTGCCGTACTTCGGGATCTGCTTCGGCAACCAGCTGTTCGGCCGCGCGCTGGGGCTGGGCACCTACAAGCTGCGCTACGGGCACCGGGGCATCAACCAGCCGGTGCTGGACAAGACCACCGGCAAGGTCGAGGTGACCGCGCACAACCACGGGTTCGCGGTGCAGTGGCCGGAGGGCCGGTCCCTCGAGCAGCCGGTCAGCACGCCGTACGGCGCGGCGACGGCCAGTCACGTGTGTCTCAACGACGACGTCGTGGAGGGGCTGGAGCTGCGGGACGCGGACAACCGGCTGCGCGCCTTCTCGGTGCAGTACCACCCGGAGGCCGCGGCCGGGCCGCACGACGCGGCGTACCTGTTCGACAGATTCACCCAGCTGATGGAGGGCGAGGCCTGATGCCGAAGCGGACCGACATCGACAGCGTCCTGGTGATCGGGTCCGGCCCGATCGTGATCGGCCAGGCCTGCGAGTTCGACTACTCCGGGACCCAGGCCTGCCGGGTGCTGCGCGCCGAGGGGCTGCGGGTGATCCTGGTCAACTCCAACCCGGCCACGATCATGACCGACCCGGAGTTCGCCGACGCGACGTACATCGAGCCGATCACGCCCGAGTTCGTGGAGAAGGTGATCGAGAAGGAGCGCCCGGACGCGCTGCTCGCGACACTCGGCGGGCAGACGGCGCTGAACGCCGCGGTGGCGCTCGACGAGCGCGGCGTGCTGGAGAAGTACGGCGTCGAGCTGATCGGCGCGAGCATCGACGCGATCCAGCGCGGCGAGAACCGCGAGTCGTTCAAGAAGATCGTCGAGGAGCTCGGGGGAGAGGTCGCCCGGTCGGTCATCTGCCACTCCATGGACGACTGCCTCGCGGCGGCCAGCGGCGAAGGAGGGCTCGGCTTCCCTGTAGTCGTCCGGCCCAGCTTCACCATGGGCGGCGCCGGCTCCGGGATGGCCTTCGACGAGGATGACCTGCGCCGGATCGCCGGCGCCGGCCTGCAGGCCAGCCCGACCACCGAGGTGCTGCTGGAGGAGTCCATCCTCGGCTGGAAGGAGTACGAGCTCGAGGTGATGCGCGACCGCGCCGACAACGTGGTGATCGTGTGCAGCATCGAGAACCTCGACCCGATGGGCGTGCACACCGGCGACTCCATCACCGTCGCCCCGGCGATGACGCTGACCGACCGCGAGTACCAGACCATGCGCGACCTGGCCATCGGCATCATCCGCGCGGTCGGCGTGGACACCGGCGGCTGCAACATCCAGTTCGCGGTCAACCCCGCCGACGGGCGGCTGATCGTCATCGAGATGAACCCCCGCGTCTCGCGGTCGAGCGCGCTGGCGTCGAAGGCAACCGGCTTCCCGATCGCCAAGATCGCCGCCAAGGTGGCCATCGGCTACACCCTGGACGAGATCCCCAACGACATCACCGTCCGAGAGGATGGCGGAGCGACACCGGCTGCCTTCGAGCCCACGCTGGACTACGTGGTGGTGAAGGTCCCGCGGTTCGCGTTCGAGAAGTTCCCGGCAGCGGACCCGGCGCTGACCACGCACATGAAGTCCGTGGGCGAGGCGATGGCCATCGGCCGCAACTTCACCGAGGCGCTGCAGAAGGCGCTGCGCTCCCTGGAGAAGAAGGACGCGGTCTTCGACTGGAGCCACGAGTGGATCGACCTCGACAAGGCCGCGCTGCTCGAGGAGATCCGCACCCCGCACGACGGCCGGCTCCGGAAGGTGATGGACGCGCTGCGCGCCGGTGCCACACCTGAGGAGATCCACGCCGCCACGGCCATCGACCCATGGTTCGTCGACCAGCTGCAGCTGGTCAACGAGGTCGCGCTGCAGGTGCTCGACACCGAGGAGCTCACTCCGGCTCTGCTCCGGCGCGCCAAGCGGCACGGCTTCTCCGACGAGCAGGTCGGCAAGCTGCGCGGGATGAGCGCGGACGTGGTCCGCGGTGTGCGGCACGCCCTGGGCATCCGGCCGGTGTACAAGACCGTCGACACCTGCGCGGCCGAGTTCGCCGCGCGCACGCCGTACCACTACTCGTCGTACGACCTTGAAACTGAAGTGCGACCGAGGACGAGAGAAGCGGTGATCATCCTCGGGTCCGGGCCGAACCGGATCGGGCAGGGCATCGAGTTCGACTACTCCTGCGTGCACGCGTCCATGGCGCTGTCCGCGGCCGGGTACGACACGGTGATGGTCAACTGCAACCCCGAGACCGTCTCCACCGACTACGACACCTCCGACCGGCTCTACTTCGAGCCGCTCACCCTCGAGGACGTGCTCGAGGTCGTGCACGCCGAGCGGCAGGCCGGCCCGGTCGCCGGGGTGATCTGCCAGCTCGGCGGCCAGACCCCGCTCGGCCTGGCGCAGGGGCTCGCCGACGCCGGTGTGCCGATCGTCGGCACCAGTCCGGCCGCCATCCACCTCGCCGAGGAGCGGGGCGCGTTCGGCCGGGTGCTCGCGCACGCCGGGCTGCCGGCCCCCAAGCACGGCACCGCCACGTCGTACGACGAGGCGAAGGCGATCGCCGCGGAGATCGGCTACCCGGTGCTGGTGCGCCCGTCGTACGTCCTCGGCGGCCGCGGCATGGAGATCGTGTACGACGACGAGGCGCTGCGTGGCTACATCCAGCGGGCCACCGCGATCAGCCCAGAGCACCCGGTGCTCGTGGACCGGTTCCTCGACGACGCCGTGGAGATCGACGTGGACGCGCTCTACGACGGCGAGGAGCTGTTCCTCGGCGGGGTGATGGAGCACATCGAGGAGGCCGGCATCCACTCCGGGGACTCCTCCTGCGCCCTGCCGCCGATCACGCTCGGCCGCGAGGACATCGAGCGGATCCGTCAGTCCACGGAGGCGATCGCCGAGGGCGTCGGTGTGCGCGGACTGCTGAACGTTCAGTACGCCCTCACCTCCGACGTGCTGTACGTCCTCGAGGCGAACCCCAGGGCCTCTCGCACCGTTCCCTTTGTGTCGAAGGCGACCGGCACCTCGCTGGCCAAGGCCGCGGCGCGGGTGATGCTCGGCACCGGCATCGCGTCCCTCCGCAAGGAGGGGATGCTCCCCGCGCACGGCGACGGCGGCGATCTGCCGCCGCACGCGCCGATCGCGGTGAAGGAGGCGGTGATGCCGTTCAACCGGTTCCGCACGCCCGAGGGCAAGTCCGTCGACACGGTGCTGGGCCCGGAGATGCGCTCCACTGGAGAGGTGATGGGCTTCGACGCGGTGTTCGGGACGGCGTTCGCCAAGGCGCAGACCGCGACCTACGGGACGCTGCCCACCGACGGCCGGATCTTCGTCAGCGTCGCCAACGTGGACAAGCGGCACATGATCTTCCCGATCAAGCGGCTCGCCGACCTCGGCTACGAGATCCTCGCTACCCGGGGCACCGCCGAGGTGCTGCACCGCAACGGCGTGGCCGCGACCGTGGTCCGCAAGCACAGCGAGGGCGCCGGGCCGGACGGCGAGCCGACCATCGTGGGCCGGATCCTCGACGGGGAGGTGCGGCTGGTGGTGAACACCCCGCACGGCACGACCTCCGGTGGTTCGCCGCGGCTGGACGGCTACGAGATCCGCACCGCCGCCATCCTGGCCAACATCCCGTGCATCACCACGGTGCAGGGGCTGGCCGCGGCCGTGCAGGGCATCGAGGCGGTCCGCTCCGGGGACATCGGAGTGCGCTCCCTCCAGGACTGGACCCTTCGAGACGCTCCCTCCGTTCGCTCCTCAGGGACCGCCGCGACATGACGCCGTACCGCTGGCTGTTCGACCGGGTGCTGGTGCACAGCGACGCCGAGACCGCGCACCGGGTCGCCTTCCGTGCGATCCGGATGGCACGGCCGGTGCTCGGCAGGCTCGGCCCCGGCCGCCGGCGGAGCCCGGTGCGTGCGCTGGGCATCGACTTCCCCGGCGTGCTCGGCCTGGCCGCCGGGTTCGACAAGAACGCGGTCGGGATCGACGCGCTCGCCGCGCTGGGGTTCTCCTTCGTGGAGGTGGGCACGGTCACCGGCGAGGCGCAGCCCGGCAACCCCCGCCCCCGACTGTTCCGGCTGCCCACCGACCGTGCGGTGGTGAACCGGATGGGGTTCAACAACGACGGCGCCGAGGCGGTCGCCGGTCGGCTGGCGCGGCGGGCGGCCCGGCCGCATGCGGACGTGGTGCTCGGGATCAACATCGGCAAGACCAAGGTAGTCCCGGAGCACGAGGCGGTCGCCGACTACGAGAAGAGCGCTCGGCTGCTCGCGCCGTACGCCGACTACCTCGTGGTCAACGTCAGCTCCCCGAACACACCGGGGCTGCGGGACCTGCAGGCGGTCGCGCTGCTGCGCCCCCTGCTGGAGGCGGTACGACGGGCGGCGGACGCCGCCGCTGACCGGCACGTCCCCCTGATGGTCAAGATTGCCCCCGACCTCAGCGACGGCGACGTGCTCGCCGTGGCCGACCTGGCCGTCGAGATCGGCGTGGACGGGATCGTGGCCACCAACACCACGGTGTCCCGCGACGGGCTCGCCTCCCCGAAGGCCGAGGTGTCCGCGGTCGGCGCCGGCGGCCTCTCGGGAGCGCCGCTGCGGGGCCGTTCCCGCGCTGTGCTGCGGCTGCTGCGCGAGCGCGTCGGGCCGGACCTGACGATCGTCTCCGTCGGCGGGATCGACACCCCCGAGGAGGGCCTGGCCCGGCTGGAGGCCGGCGCTACCCTGCTGCAGGCCTACACCGGCTTCGTCTACGGCGGTCCGACCTGGCCCCGCCGGTTCGCGCACGGCTTGGCGAGGCTCCGCGCCCGGGTGGCGGCGTGACCGCCGGCCGGCCCGGTCCGGTGCGGGTGGACGGCGAGATGCTCGCGGTGAAGCGAGCCGGCGGCTACGTGCACCTGACCATGGTGGCTCCCGGGGTGGCCGAGCGGTTCCGCCCGGGCAGCTTCGTGTCGCTGGCCGTCGGCGGACCGCTCTCGGACCGCTGCCTGCGCCGCGGGTTCCCGATCTACCGGGTCCGGGCCAGCGGCGCGTACGGCGGCACCGTGGAGGTGGTCGCCCGACCGGCTGAGCCGGGCACGACGTGGCTGGCCGGCCGGCCCGCCGGTAGCCCGGTCGACGTGCTCGGGCCGCTCGGGCGGCCCTTCGCGCTGCCCAGGGAGCCGGTGGCGTGCGCGCTCGTCGGCGAGGGGCACGCCGCCGCCCCGCTGTTCCCGCTCGCCGAGCGGCTCCGGGAGCGCGGCTGCACTGTGCACATGCTGCTTGCCGGTGCGGACGAGCGGAGCCTCTTCGGAGCCCTCGAAGCACGCCGCGCCGCCCGGACCGTGCTGGTGGCCACGGAGGATGGCTCGGTCGGCATCCGCGGCGCCGTGGCCGATGTGCTCCCTGACCTGCTGACGCGCGCCGGCGCCGACGTGGTGTACGCCAGCGGGACCGTGCCCGTGCTGCACGCGGCAGCTCGCGCCGCGGAGCAGCACGGGGCCTGGAGCCAGACCGCGGTCCCGGCCCCCGACGGCTGCGGCACCGGCCTGTGCCAGGGCTGCGTGCTCCCGGCGGTCGGTGAGGACGGGCTGACCCGGATGGTGCGCGCGTGCACTGAGGGACCGGTGTTCCGCGGTGACCGGGTCCGCTGGGACGACGTCGGCACGGTGCCCGCGGACACTTGGGGAGCGACCCCGGAGGCGGCCCGGTGACCCCTGACAAGGTGGACCTGTCCTGCGAGGTCGGTGACCTGCGGATGCCCAACCCGGTGATGACCGCGTCGGGCTGCGCCGGCGGCCGCGAGCTCGCGCCCTTCCTCGAGGTCGCCGACCTGGGCGCCTTCGTGACCGGGTCGGTGACGCTCGACCCCTGCGCCGGGGCCGGCGGCCGGCGGCTGGTCGAGACGCCCTCCGGGGTGCTGCACCGCACCGGGCTGCAGAATCCCGGCCTCCAGGGCTTCCTGACCGGGGAGCTGCCCTGGCTCGCCCAGCGCGGGGCGCGCACCGTGGCCTCGATCGCCGCGGGGACGCTCGGGGAGTACGCCGAGCTGGCCCGGCGGGTCGGCAACAGCCCCGGGGTGCGCGCGGTCGAGGTGAACCTGGACCTGCCCGGCCGCGAGGCGCCCGCCCGACGGCTGGGGGAGGACCCCTACCAGGCCGGCAAGGTGGTCGCGGTCGTGCGACGAGAAGTGCCCCGGGGCATCCCGGTGCTGGCGAAGCTGGTCTGGCAGCCGGGTCTCGTCGACCTTGCCGGCGCCGTGGCCAGGGAAGGCGCGGAAGCGGTGGTGGTCTCCGGCCAGGTGCCGGGTGCGGCGATCGACCGCGCCACCCTCGCACCGTCGGTGGCCTCCGGGACAGTGTCCGGACCGGCCGTGCACGCGGTCGCGGTGCACGCGGTCTGGCAGGTGCACACGGCACTGCCGGACCTGCCGATCGTCGGGGTCGGTGGCGTACGCACCGGCTGGGACGCTCTCGAGCTGGTGCTGGCCGGTGCACGTGCGGTGCAGGTCGGCACCGCCGCCCTGCACGACCCCGGCTCCCCGGCCCGGGTGGTCGAGGAGCTGCGCGCCGAGCTCGGCGCGCTCGGTATCGACAGTGTCGCTCGTGCCGTCGGTGCGGCGCACGGACAAGGAGTGAGCAGATGACATTCGGGACCCGGCTGCGGGTGGCCATGGACACCCGCGGGCCCTGCTGCGTCGGCATCGACCCGCATCCGGCGCTCCTCGACGCGTGGGGGCTGACCGACAGCCCGTTCGGCCTGGAGCGGTTCTGCCAGACCGCCGTCGAGGCGCTCGGCGGCACGGTGGCAGTCACCAAGCCGCAGTCGGCGCTGTTCGAGCGGCACGGCTCGCGCGGCATCGCGGTGCTCGAGAAGGTGATCTCCGAACTGCGCGGCATGGGCTCGCTCGTCGTACTCGACGTCAAGCGCGGCGACATCGGCTCCACCGCCCAGGCGTACGCCGACGCCTACCTGGACCAGAACGCCCCGCTCGCGGTCGACGCGATCACCGCCTCGCCGTTCCTCGGCATGGGCTCCCTCGACCCGATCGTGTCCACAGCGCTGGCCAACGACGCCGGCGTGTTCGTGCTCGCGCTGACCTCCAACCCGGAGGGCGGCCAGGTGCAACGCGCGACCACCCAGGACGGCCGGTCCGTCGCTGGCACGATCCTGGACGCGATCGCCTCGCTGAACGTCGACGCCGCCGGGCTGGGCTCGATCGGCGCGGTGGTGGGGGCCACCCTCACCGACGTCGACGAGAACCTGGACATCAACGGCCCACTGCTCGTCCCCGGCATCGGCGCGCAAGGCGGCACCGTGCAGGAGGCGCGTCGGCTCTTCGGGCCGGTGATCCACAACGTGCTGCCGAGCAGCTCGCGGCAGATCCTGGCGGCCGGACCGGACCGTTCCGCGCTGCGGGCCGCGGCCCAGCAGCTCACCGACCAGTTCGCCGCGCTGCGCGACCCTGGCCCCGAGGGCGCGTTGCGAGCAAATCGGTTCGGTGACTAGATTTCTGCCTTGTCTCAATGTTCTCTCCTCCCGGGGGCGTACTCCGGGGCTCATCGCTCCACACACGGATGGCGAGGTCTTCACAGTGGTTCTGCCGCGGCTCACTACCGAACAGCGCCAGGCGAACCTGGAGAAGGCAGCCGCCTCTCGGCGTGAGCGGGCCGAGGTGAAGAACCGGCTCAAGCACTCGGGGGCCTCGCTCATCGCGGTGCTCAAGCAGGGGCAGGAGAACGACGTCATCGGCAAGATGCGGGTGATCGACCTGCTCGCCTCCATGCCGGGCATGGGCAAGGTGCGCGCCAAGCAGATGATGGAGCGGCTCGGCATCTCCGAGACACGCCGGGTGCGCGGCCTCGGCGCCAACCAGACGGCCGCGCTCGAGCGCGAGTTCGGGTCGCGTGGCTGAGGATCCCTCGCCGCCGCGCACGCGGCTCACCGTCCTGGCTGGGCCCACCGCAGTGGGGAAGGGCACCGTCGCGGCCGACGTCCGGCGCAACCACTCCGACGTGTGGATCTCGGTCTCGGTGACCACCCGCCGCCCCCGGCCCAACGAGGTGAACGGACGGGACTACTGGTTCGTCGACGACGCGGAGTTCGACAGGTTGGTGGCTGATGGCCAGCTGCTGGAGTGGGCGGTGATCCACAAGGCGGCCCGCTACGGCACGCCGCGTACGCCGGTGGAGGAGGCGCTCGCCGCGGGCCGGCTCGCGCTGCTGGAGATCGATTTGCAGGGTGCGCGGCAGGTGCGTGCCACCATGCCGGACGCCCTGTTCGTCTTCCTCAAGCCCCCTTCCTGGGAGGAGCTCGTCCGGCGGCTGGAGACCCGGGGGACCGAGTCGGCCGAGGAGCGGGGCCGGCGCCTCGAGACCGCCAGGCAGGAGCTGGCGGCGGAGGAGTGGTTCGACGTCACCATCGTGAACACCGAAGTGCACGTCGCGAGCGAACAGTTGGTAGCCTTGATGCGGAACCCGCGGATCCACCTCAGAGATCCGCACCCCCGATCCTTGTGAGGCTGGACCAAGCGTGGCCGGAACCGTCCCCGTTGCCGAGGGAATCACCAACCCTCCCATCGACGAGCTGCTGACCAAGACCGACTCGAAGTACAAGCTGGTGCTGTTCAGCGCCAAGCGTGCCCGTCAGATCAACGCCTACTACTCCCAGCTCGGCGAGGGCCTGCTGGAGTACGTCGGACCCCTCGTGGACACCCACGTGCAGGAGAAGCCCCTGTCGATCGCGCTGCGCGAGATCAACGAGGACCTGCTCACCTGCGAGGACGTGGAGCCCGAGGCCGACACCGAGGCCTGAGCCTCCCGTGGCCAGCGCGGACGGCCGCCCCCACGTCGTGCTCGGCGTCGGTGGCGGGATCGCCGCCTACAAGGCGTGCGAGCTGCTGCGCCGGTTCACCGAGTCCGGGCACCGCGTCACGGTGGTGCCCACGGTCGCCGCGCTGGAGTTCGTCGGCGCACCCACCTGGGCGGCGCTGTCCGGCAGCCCGGTGGCCAGCGAGGTCTGGGACTCCGCGCACGAGGTGCCACACGTGCGGCTGGGCCGGTCCGCTGACCTGGTCGTGGTGGCGCCCGCGACCGCGGACCTGCTGGCGCGAGCCGCGCACGGGCTGGCCGACGACCTGCTGACCAACACCCTGCTCACCGCCCGCTGCCCGGTGCTGTTCGCACCGGCCATGCACACCGAGATGTGGGAGCACCCCGCCACCGCCGACAACGTGGCCACCCTGCGTCGCCGTGGCGCACTGGTGCTGGAGCCGGCCGAGGGCCGGCTGACCGGCGTCGACACCGGCAAGGGCCGGCTGCCGGAGCCGGACGAGATCTTCGAGGTGGCCCGCGACGTCCTCGCGCGCGGCGACGATGCCGGGCCGGCCGACCTGACCGGCCGTCGGGTGGTGGTCAGTGCCGGCGGCACCCGGGAGTACCTCGACCCGGTCCGGTTCCTGGGCAACCGGTCGTCCGGCCGGCAGGGCTACGCCGTGGCCCGGGCGGCGGTCGCCCGTGGCGCCGAGGTGACGGTGGTCGCCGCCAACGTCACCCTGCCGGACCCGGCCGGCGCCAAGGTGGTGCGGGTGGAGACCACCGAGCAGCTGCGCGAGGCGGTGCTGGCCGCGGCCGCGGACGCCGACGCGGTGGTGATGGCCGCGGCTCCCGCCGACTTCACCCCGAGCGACGTGAGCGGGTCCAAGATCAAGAAGAAGCACGACGGGACCGCCCCGACCCTGCAGCTGCGCACCACCCCCGACATCCTCGCGGAGCTCTCCGGCGACCGGCCGACCGCCGGGACCGTGGTGGTCGGCTTCGCCGCCGAGACCGGCGACGAGTCCGGCTCGGTGCTCGACCACGCCCGCGCCAAGCTGGCCCGCAAGGGCTGCGACCTGCTGGTCGTCAACGACGTCAGCGGGGGAGCGGTGTTCGGCAGCGAGCACAACGAGGCGGTCATCCTGGACCGGTCGGGAGCGGCGGTCACCGTGCCGCGCGGTTCCAAGCAGCAGCTCGCCCACCGGATCTGGGACGCGGTGGTCTCCCGGTTCGAGACCCGCTGAGCCTCAAACGCCGTACCCGGCTATCGTTCTAGGCGTAAACAGCCACGGATGCGTCGTACCGACGCGGGGAGAGGATCGCCAGTGGGACGACTGTTCACCTCCGAGTCGGTGACCGAGGGTCATCCGGACAAGATCGCCGACCAGATCAGCGACACGGTGCTCGACGCGCTGCTCGCCCATGACCCGCACAGCCGGGTGGCCGTGGAGACGCTGGTGACCACCGGGCTGGTGGTGGTGGCCGGTGAGGTGACCACGGAGGCGTACGCCCCGATCGCCCAGCTGGTGCGCGACCGCGTCCTCGACATCGGCTACGACTCCTCCAACAAGGGCTTCGACGGCTGGTCCTGCGGGGTACAGGTGGCCATCGGCGCGCAGTCGCCGGACATCGCCCAGGGCGTGGACACCGCCTACGAGGGGCGCAGCGGCGAGCTTGTCGACGACCTGGACCGGCAGGGCGCCGGCGACCAGGGGCTGATGTTCGGCTACGCCTGCGACGAGACCCCCGAGCTGATGCCGCTGCCGATCACCATCGCGCACCGGCTCGCCGAGCGGCTCTCGCAGGTCCGCAAGGACGGCACCATGCCGTACCTCCGCCCGGACGGCAAGACCCAGGTCACCATCGAGTACGACGAGCAGGACCGGCCGACCCGGGTGGACACCGTCGTGGTCTCCACCCAGCATGCCAAGGACATCAGCCTCGACGAGATGCTCTCCCCGGACATCCGGCGCCACGTCGTCGAGCCGGTGCTGTCCGGCTTCGACATCCCCTACGACGGGTACCGCCTGCTGGTCAACCCGACCGGTCGGTTCGAGATCGGCGGCCCGATGGGCGACGCCGGGCTCACCGGACGCAAGATCATCATCGACACCTACGGCGGGATGGCCCGTCACGGCGGTGGTGCGTTCTCCGGCAAGGACCCGTCCAAGGTGGACCGGTCGGCGTGCTACGCGATGCGCTGGGTGGCCAAGAACGTGGTCGCCGCGGGCCTGGCCCGCAAGTGTGAGGTGCAGGTGGCCTACGCGATCGGCAAGGCCCAGCCGGTCGGCTTCTACGTGGACTGCTTCGGCACCGAGAAGGTCCCCTCGGAGACCATCGAGAAGGCGGTCCTCGACGTGTTCGACCTGCGCCCGGCCGCGATCATCCGCGATCTCGACCTGCTGCGGCCGATCTACGTCAAGACGGCCGCCTACGGTCACTTCGGCCGCGAGCTGCCCGAGTTCACCTGGGAGCGCACCGACCGGGTCGACGCGCTGCGCGCCGCCGCCGGCCTCTGACCTCCTTCGTTGAGGTCGCTCGCGGGGCGTTGAGTGGTCGCTCGCGCGGTGTTGAGTGGTTGTGGATGGGCGGGGCGGGTGTCAGAGGCCGCTGAGAGACTGGCCCCGTGACCGAGAACGAGCGCGAGGAGGAGGGGCAGCTGGCGCTGCTGCCCCAGCTGGCCCGCGCGCGTGCCCGGCAGGCGAAGAAGGCCGCTGAGCAGAAGGGGCGGCAGGGGCAGAAGC
>DASTWW010000179.1:0-15100 GCA_035765755.1 Nocardioidaceae bacterium | reverse complement strand
GCCGACCACGCCAAGGCGGTGATGCAGGCCGCCGCCGCGAACACCGGCGTGTTCGTCTCCGACGGGTCGACGAACGTGCTGCCCGTCGGGTCCCGGGAGGCGGTCTTGGCAGCGTGGGCGCTGCACGCGCGGCTGGTGCGCCGGTCCCTGGAGCGCGGGTTCTACCAGGGCTGGGACCTGCACCCGGCCCAGCTGCCGACCCGGTTCCTCGCGACCTACGCGTTCTACCGCTCCGGGCTGCCGGCGGCGGCGAGCCGGCTGCGGGCGTACGTCGAGGGCGCCGCCTCCGGCTACCTGGACGAGCCGGCGACCGCGGCCGCGCTGGCCGGGTTCGTGCTCCGGGGCACGGAGTGCGGCGCGGTGTCGTCCGACGAGGTCGACGCGCTGATCGGCGTGGACCTCGACCGGCTGGCCGTCCTCGCGAGACGATCCCGGTGAGGAGGAGCGCATGAGGCTGGCCGAGCTGAACACCGCACCGGCGGAGGAGCTGGTGCCTGAGCTGCTCGCCTGCTGCGACGTACCCTCCTGGGCCGCGACGGTCATCGAGAAGCGCCCGTACGACGGAGTGGGCGCCCTGCGCGAAACCGCCGACGAGGCGGCCCGTGCGTTCACCGACGAGGAGGTCGACCGCGCTCTGGCGAAACACCCGCGGATCGGCGAACGGCCGACCGGCCCGGGCACCGAGGCCGGCTGGTCGCGCCAGGAGCAGTCCGGGGTCACCCCCGACGAGGCGCTGGCCCAGGGCAACCGGGACTACGAGCAGCGGTTCGGGCGCGTGTTCCTGATCTGCGCCACCGGCCTCGGCAAGGAGCAGATCCTGGACGCCCTTCGGAAGAGACTCACCCATGACGACGAGACCGAGCGAGGTGTCGTGAAGAACGAGCTGCGCAAGATCGCCCTGCTAAGACTGGCGAAACTGGTTCAGCCATGAGCGCCATCACCACCCACGTCCTGGACACCACACAGGGCTGCCCGGCCCACGATGTTCCGGTCAGGCTGGAGCGCGAAGGGCAAGTCCTCGCGGAGGCAACCACGGACACAGACGGCCGGGTCCGGGACCTGGGTCCGCAGGAGGTCCCGGCCGGCACCTACCGGCTGGTGTTCGACACCGCGTCGTACTTCGAGAGCATCGGCCGGCAAGGCTTCTTCCCCGAGGTCACGATCACCTTCACGATCACCGACCCGGCCCAGCACCACCACGTGCCACTGCTGCTGAGCCCGTACGGGTACTCCACCTACCGAGGGAGCTGAGATGGCCATCCGCCTGGGACCCAACCAGTACGGCAAGGCGGAGGTCCGCCTGGTCCGGATCAACCGCGACACCGCTCGTCACGAGATCCGCGACCTGACCGTGTCCACCTCGCTGCGCGGCCGGTTCGAGGCGGCGCACGTGCGCGGCGACCAGAGCGACGTGCTGCCCACCGACACCCAGAAGAACACCGTCTTCGCTCTCGCCGAGAGGGACGGAATCGGCGCCATCGAGGACTTCGCGCTGCACCTCGCCGACCACTTCATCGCCGCCACCCCGGCCGCCGACGGCGCGCGTGTCGAGATCGACGAGCACGCGTGGGAGAGGATCAACGGCCACGACCACGCGTTCGTGCGCTCTGCGAGGGGCGTGCGTACGACGGTCGTGAACGTGGACGGCTCGGGCGCGGACCGGCAGGCACACGTGGTCTCCGGCGTGAAGGACCTGACCGTGCTGAAGTCCACCGGATCGGAGTTCCACGGCTTCCTCAAGGACGAGTTCACCACCCTGGCGGAGACCGACGACCGGATCCTGGCCACCTCGCTGGTGGCGCGCTGGCGCTACGAACACCCCGACGTGGACTGGGACAAGACCCACGAGGCGGTTCTCGCGCTGATGCTGCAGCGGTTCGCCGACATCCACTCCTACGCGTTGCAGCAATCCCTGTACGGCATGGGGGAGGCAGTCCTCGAGCAGCACCCGGAGGTCGCCGAGATCCGGATGTTCGCGCCGAACAAGCACCACTTCCTGGTCGACCTGTCCCCGTTCGACCTGGACAATCCCGGCGAGGTGTTCTACGCCGCCGACCGGCCGTACGGGCTCATCGAGGCGTCCGTCGTGCGCGACGACGCCTCCGATCCCGGCAACGCCTGGCACGGCGCGCTGTGACGCTTGACCTCGTCATCCGCGCCCGCCGCGCGATCATCGGCGGGACCGAGCGGCCGGCCTCCGTCGGGGTCCGGGACGGGGTGGTCGTCTCCGTCGAGGAGTACGACGCAGCGCCGACTGCAGGGCGGGTTGTCGAACTCGAGAGTGACGAGGTGCTCATGCCCGGAGCCGTCGACACTCACGTGCACGTCAACGACCCCGGCCGCACCGACTGGGAAGGCTTCACCAGCGCCACCAGGGCGGCCGCCGCCGGGGGTGTGACCACGATCGTGGACATGCCGCTGAACAGCATCCCGCCGACGGTCGACGTCGACGCGCTGGACGCCAAACGCAAGACGGCGCAGGGCCAGTGCTTCGTCGACGTGGGCTTCTGGGGCGGCGCGATCCCGGGGAACGCCGACCGGCTGCGGCCGCTGCACGACGCCGGCGTGTTCGGGTTCAAGTGCTTCCTGCTGCCCTCCGGGGTCGAGGAGTTCCCGCCCCTGGGCACCCTCCAGCTGGAGGAGGCGATGCGCGAGATCGCCGCTTTCGACGGGCTGCTGATCGCGCACGCCGAGCACGCCGACGTCGTGGTCGATGCGCCAGGCGGCAAGCAGTACAAGGACTTTCTGGCCTCCCGGCCCCGGCACGCGGAGAACGCCGCCGTGCACCTGCTCGCCGAGCTCGCCCGCCGGACCGGCTGCCGGGTGCACGTCGTCCATGTCTCCAGCGCGGAGGTGCTGCCGTTGCTGGTGACCGGGCGGCGCCACGGGGTCCGCATCACCGCGGAGACCTGCCCGCACTACCTGACCTTCACCGCCGAGGAGGTCCCGGACGGCGCGACGGAGTACAAGTGCTGCCCGCCGATCCGGGACGCCGCCAACCGCGACCAGCTCTGGGACGGGCTGCGCGACGGCGTCCTGGACCTCGTGGTCTCCGACCACTCGCCCGCGACGGTGGACCTGAAGGACACCGGCGACTTCGGCACCGCGTGGGGCGGCATCGCCTCCCTCCAAGTGAGCCTTCCGGTCATCTGGACCGAGGCGCGCGGACATGGCTTCTCCCTGGCCGACGTGGTCGGCTGGATGTGCTCGGGACCCGCCGACCTGGTCGGCCTGTCCCGGAAGGGCCGCATCGCGGTCGGCTGCGACGCCGACTTCACCGTGCTCGCCCCGGACGAGTCGTTCACCGTCGACGTACACGCGTTGCAGCACAAGAACCCGCTGACGCCGTACGACGGACGGACGCTGCTCGGCGTCGTAGGCTCCACCTGGCTGCGCGGGCAGCGCGTCGACCTCGACGCCGCACCGCACGGCCGGCTGCTCACACGAGGGGACGCATGATCACCGCACCTGTCGGGGAACTCGCATGAACTTCACCCAGCTGCCCGACCTGGCCTCGCGCGCGCTGGCCGGCAGCGTCGTGCACGCCAACGACGAGCTGTTCGCCGAGCGCGAGAACCTCATCAAGCCGGGGCCGGCGGCCGCGCGCGAGGAGTTCGGGGTCAAGGGCAAGGTGTACGACGGGTGGGAGACCCGGCGACGTCGCGAGCCGGGCCACGACCACGCGATCGTGCGGCTGGGGGTGCCCGGGATCGTGCACGGGCTGGTCATCGACACGTCCTGGTTCACCGGCAACTACCCGCCGGAGGCGTCGGTAGAGGCGACCGGCGTGGACGGGTACCCCTCGCCCGACGAGCTCGCCAAGGCCGACTGGGTCACGCTGCTCCCGCGCTCCCCGCTGGAGGGGGACACCCGTAACGCGTTCCCGGTCGGGGACCCGCAGCGGTTCACGCACGTACGGCTGTCCATCTACCCCGACGGCGGGGTGGCCCGGTTCCGGGTGCACGGCGAGCCGCTTCCCGACCCACGGCTGCTGACCGGCACGGTCGACCTGGCCGCGCTGGAGAACGGCGGCTCGGTCATCGACTGCTCCAACATGTTCTACTCCTCGCCGACGAACCTGCTGCTGCCCGGTCGCGCGACGCACATGGGGGAGGGCTGGGAGAACGCCCGCCGGCGCGATGCCGGCAACGACCACGTGACCGTCCGGCTGGCGGCTCCGGGGGTGGTACGACGGGTGGAGCTCGACACGTCGTACTTCGTCGGCAACGCGCCCGGCTGGGCCCGGCTCAGCGCCGGCGCCGTGGAGCTGGTGCCGCGGACCCGGCTGCAGCCGGACACCCGGCACGTGTTCCGGGTGCCCCCCGGACCGCCGGTGGACCAGGTGCGCCTGGACGTGTACCCGGACGGCGGGCTCGCCCGGCTCCGCGTCTTCGGCGAGGTCGACCCGCCCGCGCTGACCGAGCTCGCCGAGCGGTGGCTGGAGTGCCTTCCCGACCAGCAGCTGCACCACGTGCTGTCCTCGGCCGGCCTTCCTGCCACGCTGCCGCTGCCGCCTGCCTCCCTCGCCACCCTCCTCGAGGCTTGAGGCCTGTGGATGGCCGGATGCGCGCAGCAGTGGCTTCGGGCAGGCTCCTCGAAATGCGGGCCTCCAGGTGTTGGAGGGGGCGGCCGCACCATCACGAGGGAGCACCATGCACAAGGCATCAGCGGCCAGCGCCGTACTCGTCCTCTCCACCTGTGCGGTCACGGCGGCAGTGGTCGGCACTTCTAGCGCCATGGCGTACGGCGAGGGGCCCGTCACGGCGCGAGCCGACACCGCCACGCCGCGGGCCGGCAACGCGACTGCCGTGGCGCAGCGGCGGACGCAGCCGCCGCGGTACCGGCACGTCACCCTGCCCTCCCGGCCCTGCGCCACCGAGGACGCGCCCGGCCCGTGCGTCTGGGACGCCGGCCTGCGGGGCAACGGACAAGGCGCGTCGTTCTGGCGCGACCGGCGCGGGCACGTGAACTACCTGGACTACGCGTGGGACTGGGAAGCCGGCTGGCACCCGCGTTATGACAGGTGCCACTACGACTCGAGCCAGCCGGAGCCGCGGGTGTGTCAGTACCCGTTCACCTACTTCCGCGGCTGGAAGCGGGTCAGCTCACCGATGTCCGACGCGCTGGCCGAAGGGGAGTACGGCACCAAACGGGACTGGACCCGGTGCATCGAGCACGTCGGGGAGACCACCTACCTCGTCTGCCCGGACGGATTCGAGATCGTTCCCTGAGCCGGCTGCCCTCGGTGGTTTCGAGACGGCCTCGCAGACTCGGCCTCCGCAACCACCGGGGGCGTCAGGAACGCCGAGCCCGAGCCGCCAGCTTGGCTCGCTCGTTCTGGTCCAGCACCACCTTGCGGATCCGGACCGCCTCGGGCGTGACCTCGACGCACTCGTCCTCGCGGCAGAACTCCAGGCACTGCTCCAGCGACAGCTTCCTCGGCGGCACCAGCTTCTCGAAGTTGTCGGCCGTGGAGGAGCGGATGTTGGTCTGCTGCTTCTCCTTGGTGATGTTCACATCCATGTCGTCGGCGCGGGAGTTCTCGCCGACGATCATGCCCTCGTACACCTCGGTGGTCGGCTCCACGAACAGCACGCCGCGCTCCTGCAGGTTCGTCATGGCGTACGACGTGGCCGCGCCGGCGCGGTCGGCCATCAGGGAGCCGGTCGCGCGCGACCGGATCTCGCCGGCCCACGGCTCGTACCCGTCGAACACGTGGTGCGCGATGCCGGTGCCGCGGGTGTCGGTGAGGAATTCGGTCCGGAAGCCGATCAGCCCGCGGGCCGGGACCAGGAACTCCATCCGCACCCAGCCGGTGCCGTGGTTGGTCATCTGCTCCATCCGGCCCTTGCGGACCGCGAGCAGCTGGGTGATCGCGCCGAGGTACTCCTCCGGGGCGTCGATGGTCAGCCGCTCCACGGGCTCGTGCACCTTGCCGTCGACCTCCCGCGTGACCACCTGCGGCTTGCCGACGGTCAGCTCGTAGCCCTCGCGGCGCATCTGCTCGACCAGGATCGCCAGCGCGAGCTCACCGCGGCCCTGCACCTCCCAGGCATCCGGACGGTCGGTGGGCAGCACCTTGATGGACACGTTGCCGACCAGCTCGCGATCCAGCCGGTCCTTGACCAGCCGAGCGGTCACCTTGGCGCCCTTGACCCGACCGGCCAGCGGCGAGGTGTTGGTGCCGATGGTCATCGAGATCGCCGGCTCGTCGACGGTGATCAGCGGCAGCGCAACGGGCTCGTCGACCGAGGCGAGAGTCTCGCCGATCATGATGTCCGGGATGCCGGCGATCGCGACGATGTCGCCGGGGCCGGCGTACTCCCCGGGCTTGCGCTCGAGTGCCTCGGTGACGAGCAGCTCGGTGATCTTGACGTTCTGCTGTGAGCCATCCCGGCGAAGCCAGGCGACCTGCTGGCCCTTGCGCAGCTCGCCCTCGTGCACCCGCACGAGCGCCAGCCGGCCGAGGAACGGCGAGGCGTCCAGGTTGGTGACGTGCGCCTGGAGGGGCGCGTCCTTGGTGTATGTCGGAGCGGGGATCGTCTCGATGATCGTGGCGAACAGGTCCTCGAGGTCCGGCGCCTCCGGAAGCCCACCGTTGTCGGGCTGCTTCATCGACGCCCGGCCGGCCTTCGCCGAGGCGTAGACGACCGGGAAGTCCAGCGCGTCCTGCCCGTGGCTGTCATCCAGCAGATCGAGAAAGAGCTCGTAGGTCTCGTCGACGACCTCGGAGATCCGGGCGTCGGAGCGGTCCACCTTGTTGACCACGAGCACGACGGGCAGGTCGGCGTTGAGCGCCTTGCGGAGCACGAACCGGGTCTGCGGCAGCGGCCCCTCGGACGCGTCCACGAGCAGCACGATCCCGTCCACCATCGAGAGACCGCGCTCCACCTCACCGCCGAAGTCGGCGTGCCCGGGCGTGTCGATGATGTTGATCGTCATTCCGTCCGGGGCGGACGGTCCGGTGTAGTGCACCGCGGTGTTCTTGGCGAGGATCGTGATGCCCTTCTCGCGCTCGAGCTCCCCGGTGTCCATGGCACGTTCGTCGACGTGCTGGTGCTCGCCGAACGCCCCCGACTGGCGCAGCATGGCGTCCACGAGGGTGGTCTTGCCGTGGTCGACGTGCGCCACGATGGCGACGTTCCTCAGGTCAGTGCGTACTTCAGGCATCAGCGTTCGTCTCGGTGTCGAAGGGGATCGGCCCCGCGTCGTACCCCTTCGAACCGGGGCAGATGCCGGCGAACGGGGTGCGGGGAGCAACACCTCAGTCTACCGGCGCCGCGCGCAGCATCCGAATCCGCGCGGTCCGGCGATGGTTGATCGGCAACCACTTGGGTAGTAGGAGCACCGAACGGAGGTGCAGCATGATGGTCAATTTCACGACCTCGGACTTCGCACCGGTGGCGCTCGGGTTCTTCGGCCTGGGCACCGGCTACCTCATCTGGGGGCCGCAGGAGCTTTTCAAGTGGCCTGCCCGGGACACCTCGGTGGACAAGGCGTCGGGGGTCTGGGGCATCTTCCTGCCCGGGCTCTGCCAGCTGGTCACCGGCATCATCTTGTTCGTCGGGATGACCTGGTTCCAGGTGTTCAAGGACCCGCCGCTGTACATGGCCGCGCTGGCCTTCTCGGCGTACGGCATCCACTGGTTCGCGCTCGGCTGGAACCGCTTCTCCCACCACGACTTCCGCCCCAACGGCGGGATGTCGGTGGCCTACACGATCCTGTCCGTGCTCGGCGTCGTGGTGTTCTTCGCCGCGGGTGCCTGGCCGGTGGGGATCTTGTTCATCGGCCTGACCGGGGTCTACGTCTCGGACTTCTTCGTGGCCGTCGGCGTGGAGGTCGGCGAGCGCGCGCTGGGGTTCTTCCACGTGGCGACCGGGATCTGGCTGATGTACCTGACCTTCAGCACGGTGCTCAACATCACGCTCGGCTACTCGCTGCCGGGCGGGTGAGATCTGCGGTTCGGCGGGCGATGTCGGTTCCGCGGTATATGACTGGAACATGAGCCGTTGCCACTTCGTCCCGCCGTACCTCCTCGAACGACTCGCCGGTGCCGACGCCCACCCGGACGTCAGCCGAAGCGGACGCGACACGCTCGCAGTCGACGACGAGATGCGGCGGGCACGGCTCTCTCACGCCGTCCATGCCGAGCGGCCGGCCACCGAGGCCGGACCGCCCGCGTGGGCGGTGTACACCGACAGCAACGGCACCACCCTCCCGGGTGCCGAGGTGCGGGAGACCGGCCAGCCCGACTCCGGTGACGCGGCGGTCGACGAGGCCGCCGTCTCCGTGTCGGCCACGTTGGCGATGTACGACGAGGTGCTGCACCGTTCCTCGTACGACGGAGGGGGCGCCCGTGTCCTCGCCACCGTGCACTACGGCAGCAACTACGACAACGCGTTCTGGAACGGCACCCAGCTCGTCTTCGGAGATGGGGACGGGCAGGTGTTCGGCCGGTTCACCACACCGATCGACGTGGGGGCGCACGAGTTCACCCACGCGGTCACGCAGTGCACCGCCAACCTCGCCTACGCCGGCCAGTCCGGCGCGCTCAACGAGTCGATGTCGGACTGCTTCGGGATCTGCGTCAAGCAGCGCGCGCTCGGCCAGAGCGCCGAGCAGGCCGACTGGCTGATCGGCGAGGGCATCTTCCTGCCGGCCGTGCACGGCCGGGCGCTGCGGTCGATGAAGGATCCCGGCACCGCCTACGACGACCCGGTGCTCGGCAAGGACCCGCAGGTCGGGTCGATGGCCGACTACGTGCACACCGACAGCGACAACGGCGGGGTGCACCTGAACTCCGGCATCCCGAACCGCGCCTTCTACCTCGCCGCCGTCGCACTCGGCGGGAACGCCTGGGAGACCGCGCTGCCGATCTGGTACGCCGCGCTGACCTCCGGCATCGGCGCGGACACCGACTTCGCCGGCTTTGCCTCCGCGACCGTCACCGCGGCTCGCGCGGTGTCGGCGGATGCCGCCTCCGTGGTCCGGTCCGCCTGGGCGCAGGCCGGGGTAACCGCCGCGCCGGCCGCTGCCGGGACGCCGGCTGCCGCGGGGGCCGCGTCGGCCGGTCCGGCCGCTGACGGCTCGGGGGCGGCTGGTGCCGAGGCGGCTGGCCCAGGGTCGTCCGGCCCCGAGGACGGGCTGGTGGAGGTACGACGTACCGGCGGCTTCGCCGGCGTCGAGCGCACCGGCGCGATCCGGCTGGGGGAGGACCCGCGCACCGACCAGGTCCGCGAGCTCCTGGACCGGATCGACGTGGCCGCGGTCGGGCCGCTGCGACCGCAGCCGGACCGGTTCGTCTACGTCTTCATGCTGCGCGACACCGAGGTGACCCTCGGCGAGGACCAGCTCACCCCCGACCTCGAGACGCTGGCCGGCCTGCTCCTCGGGGACTGACCGATATCGGTGCGCCTACCGCGACGTATCGGTCGCGTTTCCGACACGACATCGGTACGTCTACCGCGACGTATGGGTCGCGTCTCCGACACGATGTCGGTGAAGGATCACTCGAAGACGCGGTGCACCTTGTGCTGGGCTGCCTGGGCCCGCGGCCGGATGACGAGCTCGTCGATGTTCACGTGCGGCGGGCGGGTCACCACCCAGCCGACCGCGTCGGCGATGTCCTCCGCGACGAGCGGCTCGGCCACTCCGGCGTACACCTTGTCGGCCTTCGAGGCGTCGCCCCCGAACCGGTTCACCGAGAACTCGTCGGTGCGCACCATCCCGGGCGCGATCTCGCAGATCCGCACCGGCTGGTCGTAGAGCTCGAGCCGCAGCGTCTCGCTGACCACCTGGGTGCCGTGCTTGGCGGCGGTGTACCCGGCGCCGCCCTCGTAGGCGATCCGCCCGGCCGTCGAGCCCATGTTCACGATCACCCCGGCGCCGCTGGCGACCAGCGCGGGCAGCAGCGCCTTGGTAACCAGGACGAGGCCGAGCACGTTCACCTCGTACATCGCCCGCCACTGCCCGGGGTCCGCCTCGGCCACCGGGTCCGCGCCGAGGGCCATCCCGGCGTTGTTGACGAGTACGTCGAGGGTTGCGCCGACCGTGGCCGCGAGCGCGGCGACCTGGTCCTCGTCCGTGACGTCGCAGCGCACCGCCGTACCCCCGATCTCCTCCGCCACGGACCGCACCCGCTCCTCGCGGCGGGCGGCGCAGTACACGTGGAAACCCTCCTGGGCCAGCCGGCGGGCGGTGGCCGCCCCGATCCCGCTGCTCGCCCCGGTCACGACCGCTGTCTTGGTAGCCATGGTCCGATTGTCCCCGGTTGGTGGGGGAATACCTGAGGGAGGGACCTGGTTCGGCCAACGGAGGTATGCCCACGTGACCACAGCTCCACAGTCGCCGGCTCGGTCGGCGCAGCCGCTGACCCCGGCCTCGGCGCCCCGCCCACGCCATGGGCGGATCGCCATGGTCAGCCTGCACACGTCGCCGCTGGACCAGCCCGGCACCGGCGACGCCGGCGGCATGAACGTCTACGTCATCGAGCTCGCCAAGCGGCTCGCCGAGCGTGACATCGCCGTCGAGATCTACACCCGCGCCACCTCCTCCTCGCAGCCGCCGACCATGGAGGCGTTCGCCGGGGTGACCGTGCACCACGTGCACGCCGGTCCGTTCGAGGGGCTCACCAAGGGTGAGCTGCCGGGCCAGCTGTGCGTGTTCGCCCGCGAGGTGCTGCGCGCGGAGGCGCGGCACGCCCAGGGCTGGTACGACCTGGTGCACTCCCACTACTGGTTGTCCGGACAGGTCGGCGCGCTGGTCCGCGACCGGTGGGGCGTGCCACTCGTGCACTCGATGCACACCATGGCCAAGGTCAAGAACGCCTCTCTCGCCCTCGGCGACTCCCCGGAGCCCGCCCAACGGCTGATCGGGGAGGAGCAGGTCGTCGAGGCGTCCGACATGCTCATCGCCAGCACCGATCTCGAGGCCAAGCAGCTCATCGAGCTGTACGACGCGGACCCGGCGCGGGTGGAGGTCGTGCACCCCGGCGTCGACCTGGACGTGTTCCGCTCCCAGGGCCGGCGTGACGCCCGCGCCCGACTCGGCCTGCCCGCGGACGCGGTCGTGCTGATGTTCGCGGGCCGGATCCAGCCGCTGAAGGCTCCGGACGTGCTGCTGCGGGCGGTGGCGGTGCTCCTCGAGCGGGACCCCTCCCTGCGGTCCCGGCTGGTGGTGCCCGTCGTGGGCGGCCCGTCCGGGACCGGTCTGGAGCACCCGGAGTCGCTGGCCCAGCTGGCCGCGGGTCTCGGCATCTCCGGCGTGGTGCAGTTCGTCCCGCCGGTGGCACAGTCCGAGCTCGTCGACTGGTACTCCGCGGCAACGCTCGTCTGCGTCCCGTCGTACAACGAGAGCTTCGGGCTGGTCGCCGTCGAGGCCCAGGCGACCGGGACGCCCGTGGTGGCCGCGGCCGTCGGCGGGCTGACCACGGTGGTCCGTGACGGGGTGTCCGGGCTGCTCGTGGAGGGGCACGACCCTGAGAACTGGGCGCGCGCGATCGACCGGGTGATCTCCCAGCCGGTGCTGCACTCGTCGATGTCGATGGCCGCCCGCGCGCAGGCCGCCCGGTTCGCATGGGAGGTGACCGCGGACCGTACCCTCGAGGTGTACCGGATGGCCGCCCGGGCCATGCGCGACGACCTCGAAGGCGTCCGTGCATGAGCTCCGCAGTCCGCGAGGAGCCCGCATGACCGACCGCGACGACGCGATCGCGACCCTGCGCAAGGTGCTCGCCTCGGGCGAGCTGGAGTGGCAGGAGATCTCCGAGGGCGTCTTCACGGTGGTGCTTCCGGGCGAGCGGAAGCTGCAGACACCGGTCCGGCTCGACGTCGGGCCGCACGCGCTGAGCGTGCACGCGTTCGTGTGCCGGCAGCCCGACGAGAACCACGAGCGCGTGTACCGCTGGCTGCTCGAGCGCAACCTCCGGTTGTTCGGCGTCGCGTTCGCGCTCGACTCCTCCGGGGACATCTACCTCGATGGCCGGCTGCCGCTGTCCGCGGTCACTCCCGTGGAGATCGACCGGCTGCTCGGCGCGGTGCTGACCTACTCCGACGAGTCGTTCAACACCATCCTCGAGCTCGGCTTCGCCACCTCCATCCGCCGCGAGTGGGAGTGGCGCACGTCGCGTGGGGAGTCGACGAAGAACCTCGAGGCGTTCCGCGGCTGGCTCACCCGCTGACCGATCGGTGTTGAGTGGTCGCTCGCGGGGTCAGGCCAGCCCCTCGAGCGGCGAGGACCCCATGCCGTACTCGCGCTCCACGGTCGCCACCCGCACCCGATAGTCGGAGTACCACGCCTCCCGGCCGCGTCGCTGTGCGACCAGATGCTCCGTCACCTGCTTCCAGGCCCGCGCGGCGTCCTGATCCGCCCAGTACGACACCGTGATCCCGACCTCGGCCCGCGCCGCCTCGATGCCGAGGTAGCCGGGCTGCTTCCGGGCCAGCTCGTTCATGGACTCCGCCATCGCCGCGTACCCGTTGTCGCCGTCGGTCCGGACCGAGGTGAAGATGACCGCGACGTATGGCGGCTCCGGGGTCTCCGCGAACGGCGGCGCGCCGGTCATGCGACCACCAGCGCGGCAGGCGCGATGTCGAGCAGCTCACCGACCGCGCGCTCGCCGACCGGGGTCACCCGCAGCGCTCGAGAAGAGCCCGTACGCCGGACCCACTCCCGTGACAGGAACGCCGAGCACAGCCCCGCCCCCAGAGCACCGGCGAGATGCGGTCGTCGCTCGGTGAGGTCGAGGCAGTCCCGCAGCAGGGGCCGCCGCCCGGCTTCGAGCGAGGACACCGAGATCCCGAGGTCGTCGAACCACGATCGTCCAGCCCTGGTCACGACCAGCCCGCCCCGTCGGCGCAGCACCCCGGCGTCCAGCAGCCCGTCGAGCACGGCGACACCGAGCCGCCCCGCGAGATGGTCGTAGCAGGTACGGGCCGCGGCGAGGTGTCGCGTCCGTCGTACTGCCGACAGCGACTGCGGCCTCGCAGGCGCGGCCAGCCCGCCGAGGGCCTCGAGCACCTCCGCGATCTGCGGACCGGCCAGCTTCACGTACTTGTGCCGGCCGGACGCCGACGTCTGCACCAGGCCGCAGTCCGCCAGCCGCGCGACGTGCTCGCTCGCGGTCGGCAACCGGATCCCGGCCTCTGCGGCCAGCGCGGACACCGTCCACGGCTCCCCGTCGAGCAGGGCCAGGCACATCGCCGCCCGGCTCCGGTCGCCCAGCCCGCGGCCGATCGCGGCCAGCGTCTCCGCCTCGTTCACACTCCCGCCTCCTGGCTGACTGCGGACCGGGACCGCGGCCGGCGTCGCGCGACCGCGACACCGACCAGGCAGAGCGCACCGCCGAGGTACGCCAGCGGCGGCGGCACCTCGCCCAGGAAGATCCAGCCCATCGCGATGGTCAGTGGCGGCACCACGTAGGTGGTGACGCCGAGTCTGCTGGCGCTCATATGGGTGAGCGCGTAGGCGTACGTCGTGAACGCGATCGCCGTCGGGAACAGGCCGAGGTACACCAGCCACAGCACGTCGCCGGTGCTCGCCGTGACCAGCCCGTGCGCGAGCTGCCCGACGAAGGGGAGGCAGACGACGGCTCCGATCGTGCAGGCGAACCAGGTCACCTCGATGGCCGGCAGCCGGCCGACCAGCGGCTTCTGCACGATCAGGCTGATCGAGTACACCGCGGCCGCCGTCACGCACAGCAGCACCCCGAGCAGGTCACCGCCGCCGGGCGAGTCGGAGAACGCGATCACCACGACGCCGCCGAAGGCGAGCAGCAGGCCGACGCCGAGCGCGACGGTGGGTCGCTCGCGCAGGAACACGGTCGCCAGCACGGCGATCAGCACCGGCGAGAGCTGGATCAGCATCGAGGCGGTGCCCGCGTCGATGCGCAGCTCTCCGGCGTTGAGCGTGAGGTTGTACACGCCGTACCACAGCACGCCGATCGCGATCAGCGGCACCCAGTCGCGTCGTCCGGGGACGGGCCCGCCGCGCCTGAGCAGGACGACGCCCAGACCGATCGAGCCGACCACCAGCCGGCCCAGCGACAGCGCGCCGGGGGTGAACACGTGCCCCAGGTGACGGATGGCCACGAACGCCGAGGACCAGAAGATCAGGGTCGTCGCGATCGCGGCCAGGGGGCGCCAGTCACGGGAGCTCATGGGCTCACGGTACGACATGCACGCTTCGGCCTTCCCCGAACCATCCTTACCGATGTCGTGTCGCTAACGCGACCGATACGTCGCGGTTGGCGTACCGATGTCGTGTCAACGAGGGGCGGGGTCGAAGCGGTAGCCGAGGCCCCGGACGGTGACGAGGTACGACGGGGTGGAGGGGTCCGGCTCGATCTTGGCGCGCAGCCGCTTCACGTGCACGTCGAGGGTCTTGGTGTCCCCGACGTAGTCCGACCCCCAGACCCGGTCGATGAGCTGGCCGCGGGTCAGCACCCGCCCCGGGTTGCGCAGGAACATCTCCAGCAGCTCGAACTCCTTCAGCGGCAGTCGGACATCCTCCCCGCCGACCGTGACGCTGTGCCGGTCCACGTCCATCCGCACCTGGCCGCCCTCCAGCGCGGAGGAGGACGGCGCGGGGTCCGAACCCCGGCGCAGCACCGCGCGGACCCGGGCGACCAGCTCACGCGGCGAGTACGGCTTGGTCACGTAGTCGTCCGCGCCCAGCTCCAGCCCGACCACCTTGTCGATCTCGGTGTCCTTGGCGCTGACCATGATCACCGGCACGCTCGACGTCGCGCGGATCTGCCGGCACACCTCAGTGCCCGGCAGCCCGGGCAGCATCAGGTCGAGCAGCACGATGTCGGCACCGGCGCGCTCGAACTCTGCCAGCGCGTCCGGACCGGTAGCGGCCACCGCGACGTCGAAGCCCTCCTTGCGCAGCATGTACTCCAGCGCGTCGCTGTAGCTCTCCTCGTCCTCCACCACGAGCACCCGGGTCACAGCGTCTCCTTGGCGGCCACGGAAGCGGTACGACGGGGGAGCCGCAACGTGAAGGTCGACCCGTGCCCCTGCTCCGACCAGACCCGCACCTCCCCGCCATGGGAGGCGGCAACGTGCTTGACGATGGACAGCCCCAGGCCGGTGCCTCCGGT
>DASTWW010000178.1:0-3966 GCA_035765755.1 Nocardioidaceae bacterium | reverse complement strand
CATCGAGATGTCCGCGAAGCACCCGATCCGCAACCGCGACGACCTGTCGATGGTCTACACCCCGGGGGTGGCCCGGGTCTGCGAGGCGATCGCGGCCAACCCGACCGACGCCCGCCGGCTCACCGTCAAGCGCAACGCGGTGGCCGTGGTCACCGACGGGTCCGCAGTGCTCGGCCTCGGCAACATCGGCCCGGCCGCCGCGCTCCCCGTGATGGAGGGCAAGGCGGCGCTGTTCAAGCGCTTCGCCGGCATCGACGCCTGGCCGCTGTGCCTGGACACCCAGGACTCCGACCAGATCGTGGCGATCGTCCGCGCCGTTGCTCCTGGGTTCGCCGGCATCAACCTGGAGGACATCTCCGCGCCGCGCTGCTTCGAGATCGAGGCCCGGCTGCGCGAGGAGCTCGACATCCCGGTCTTCCACGACGACCAGCACGGCACCGCGATCGTGGTGCTCGCCGCGCTGACCAACGCGCTGCGCGTGGTGGGCAAGACGATGAGCTCGGTGCGGGTGGTGATGTCCGGCGCCGGTGCCGCCGGTTCGGCGATCTTGCGCGTGCTGCTGGCCGCCGGCGTCGAGGACGTGGTGGTCGCCGACGTCGAGGGCGTGATCCACCGCAACCGGGCGGGGCTGCACGAGTCGCTGCACTGGCTCGCCGACGCGACCAACAAGGCCGACGTGACCGGCGGCCTGTGCGACGCGCTCGCCGGTGCGGACGTGTTCATCGGGGTGTCCGCACCGAACCTGCTCACCGGCGCCGACGTGTCCACCATGGCCGAGGACGCGATCGTGTTCGCGCTGGCCAACCCGGAGCCCGAGGTGGACCCGGCCGAGGCCCGCAAGCACGCGGCGGTGGTGGCCACCGGGCGTTCGGACTACCCCAACCAGATCAACAACGTGCTCGCCTTCCCGGGTGTGTTCCGGGGGCTGCTGGACGCGTCCGCGGTGCGGGTGGACGAGTCGGTGCTGGTGGCGGCGGCGCACGCGATCGCCTCGACGGTCAGCGAGGAGGAGCTGAACGCCAACTACATCATCCCCAGCGTCTTCCACGCCGACGTGCACAAGTCGGTGGCCGCGGCGGTGCGCGCCGCCGCGGAGGAGGCCGGGCAGATCGCCACCGATCCCGAGACCCTGCCCGCGGCCGCGGGGAGCGGCCATGGCTGACTCGGATGGGGTCGCCCTGCGGGCGGGGGTCCTGCTGGTCGCCACCCCGTCCCTCGTGGACCCCAACTTCGACCGCAGCGTGGTGCTCGTGCTGGACCACGACCAGAGCGGCTCGCTCGGGGTGGTCCTCAACCGGCCGTCCCCTGTGCCGGTCGGCGACGTCCTCGACGACTGGTCTGAGCACGTGGCCAAGCCGGGCGTGCTGTTCCACGGTGGTCCGGTCAGCACCGACTCGGCGCTGGCGGTGGCGCTTCTCCCGCCGGGCGGCGACGAGGAGCCGCTCGGCTTTCGGCGGCTCTTCGAGGACACCGGCTCCGCGGTCGGGATCGTGGACCTGGACACCCCCTCGGAGCTGCTCGGCATGGCGGTGTCGGGGATGCGGATCTTCGCCGGCTACGCCGGCTGGGGGACGGGGCAGCTCGAGTCCGAGATCGAGGAGGGCTCCTGGTACGTCGTACCGGCCCTGGCCACCGACCCGTTCAGCGGCGACCCGCAGCGGCTGTGGATGCAGGTGCTGCGCCGACAGCCCGGAGAGCTGGCCTGGGTGTCCACCCGGCCCGCCGACGCCACGCAGAACTGACGAACTGAGCGCGGTCTTCGCCGCGGGCTTTACAATCGGGGATCGTGACTACGCAGATGAGCCCCGGCGCACAGACGGTCGAGGACACCCGACCGGCGCCCACCGACGATGGCGACCACGAGCGCTTCTCGCACTACGTCGAGAAGGACAAGCTCACCGAGGCCATGGTGATGGGCACGCCGGTGGTCGCCCTGTGCGGCAAGGTCTGGGTGCCCAGCCGCGACCCGGAGAAGTACCCGGTCTGCCCGGAGTGCAAGGAAGTCTGGGAGAGCCTCAAGAAAGACGATGAGTGATCCGGGTGCGCGTCTTCTCGGGGGGCGTGCCGCGTCGCGCGGCACGCGCCGGACTCGCGGGGCTCGCCGGCGCCTCGCTGGTGCTCGCCGGTTTCACCACCGCCACGGCGTCCGCTCCAGGCCACGCTGAGCATCGGGTGGTCTCGAGACGGGCTGCGCCCTCCCCGACCACCAGGACTGTGGCTGCGTCCTCCTTGGCCCCCGGATGCGACCCGGTGGCCCAGCGCGCGTCCGTACGCTCGGCGATGGCGCGGATCGGCCGCGCCGACGACCAGCCCAGCTACCGTCCTCGCCGGCTGCGGCGGCTCGACGCCCGGCTCCGGCACCGGCTTGCGACGCAGTCGCTGACCCACGCAGAGGCGCGGTACAGCCTGGTGCTGCGCATCCCGGTAGCCGTGCACGTGCTGGCCGGCACGCACAACCGCGGCCCGTCCCGGGCCCGGGTGCGTCGGGAGATCCGCGTGCTCAACGACGCCTACAGCGGCGGCCAGTCGCCGGAGAACACTGCCACCCGGTTCTCCTTCCAGCTGGTCTCCTTCGACCGGACCGTCAACGATGCCTGGCACACCGGGGTCATGTTCGACGCCGCGGACAGGGCGGCCCGGCGGGCCCTGCACGTGGGCGGCTTCAACGAGCTGAACCTCTACATCGCTGCGCCGACGACCAGGAACCGCCGCAGTGACGGGGTGGTGCTCGGCTGGAGCAGCATGCCGTGGCGGGCGCAACGCCGGCCCCGGCTGGACGGGGTGACAGTGCACGAGGGAAGCCTGCCCGGCGGGCGGCTGCGCGACTACAACCGCGGCGACACCGCGGTGCACGAGATCGGCCACTGGCTGGGGCTGTTCCACACCTTCGAGGGCGGCTGTTCCAAGCGCAACGACCGGGTCGCGGACACCCCCGCCGAGTACTCCCCGAGCACGGCGTGCGAGCGTGGCCGCGACACCTGCCCGGCGCCAGGGCTGGACCCGATCCACAACTTCATGGACTACTCGTTCGACGCGTGCATGAACCGGTTCACGCCCGGACAGGTGAACCGGATGACCGACAACTGGCTGGCCTACCGCACCCCGTGAGAGACGTGACCCACCCGAACCCCCAATCCGAATCTCCGTCCGAGCCACCCTCCTCCGAACCCCCGTCCGTCCCGGCCCCGCCCAATGAACTGCCGCCGGCGTACCCGGCGCGGGCGGCCTGGGGCACCGCGACGAAGTTGCGCGCCTGGCAGGCCGCCGCGATGGAGAGGTACTTCGCCGAGGACCCCCGCGACTTCCTGGCCGTCGCCACCCCGGGAGCCGGCAAGACCACATTCGCGCTGACCGTGGCCGCGGAGCTGCTGTCGCGCCGGGTGGTGGACCGGGTCACCGTCGTCGCGCCGACCGAGCACCTCAAGACCCAGTGGGCGGACGCGGCCGCCCGTGCGGGCATCCCGGTCGACCCGTCGTACTCCTCCAAGTTGGGGCGCACCAGCAAGGAGTACGTCGGAGTGGCGGTCACCTACGCCGGCGTGGCCGCCAACCCGCTCGCGCACCGGGTGCGCACGGAGCGGTTCAAGACGCTGGTGATCCTCGACGAGGTGCACCACGCCGGCGACGCGCTGTCATGGGGGGAGGCGGTGCGCGAAGCGTTCGAGCCCGCCCGACGGCGGCTGGCGCTGACCGGCACCCCGTTCCGCTCCGACATCAACCCGATCCCGTTCGTCACCTACGCCCCGGACCCAAACGAGGGAGCGGGCGTCCTCCGTTGTGTTCCGGACTACACCTACGGCTATGCGCACGCGCTGGCCGACCACGTCGTCCGGCCGGTGCTGTTCATGGCCTACAGCGGCCAGATGCAGTGGCGGACCCGGGCCGGGGACGAGGTGGCCGCCCGGCTCGGCGAGCCGCTCACCAAGGACCTGACCGCGCAGGCGCTGCGCACCGCGCTGGACCCGA
>DASTWW010000177.1:0-2214 GCA_035765755.1 Nocardioidaceae bacterium | reverse complement strand
AACGTCTCCGGCCGGTACCGGCGATAGAGGGCAAGGGGTGCATCCACGTCTTGAACCCTAACCAGCGCGGCCGACACTCGCCTAGCACGGTTCCCACAGCCCGATGTCCGGGGCCAGGACCCGGCCCCGGACATGAGAAGGCCCCCCGCGCACCCGGTAGAGCTCACTTACCCTTGCTGCCTTCCGGCCCTGGGGGAGTTGGGCGAGATGCCGCCGCACGGGGGGTTGCTGCGCAGTCTAGGTCAGCGCGCGCGTCGTACTCAAAACCCGCTACGGCGGACCGGGCAGCGGCTCGTCATCGCAACGGGCGATTTCGACGGCAATTTCAGTCAGGCCGCCCGGGACCGGTACTCTCTCCGGCGGAGGATTCGCCTAGTGGCCTATGGCGCTCGCTTGGAAAGCGGGTTGGGTTAACAGCCCTCGCGGGTTCGAATCCCGCATCCTCCGCCACGCATGGAACGCGGCGCGAGATAGGTTGCCGCGATGGAGCAGCGAATCAGCCTCATCACGCTGGGGGTCGCCGACCTGGCGCGCTCCCGACGCTTCTACGAGCAGCTGGGCTGGCGCGGCCAGGAGGTGGAGGAGACCGTCTTCGTCCAGCTGCCGGGCATGGGTCTGGTGCTCTGGTCCCGGGACAAGCTGGCTGAAGACGCGGGCCTCGAAGCGGGCAACGGCGACGGGTTCGGTGGCATGGTCCTGGCGCAGAACGTGCGCTCCCGGGAAGAGGTCGATACGGTCATCGCCACTGCCGAGAACGCCGGCGCGCGGGTGACTCGGCGACCGGCCCAGACGTTCTACGGCGGCTACGCCGGCTACTTCACCGACCCGGACGGCCACGCGTGGGAGATCGCCTACAACCCCGGCTTCCCGCTCGGCGAGGACGGCTCGCTCACCATCCCCGAGTTCCCCGCCTCGTAGCGGCGCCGCCCCGCTGAGGCAGGCGCCGCCCTCGCCCGGGGCGAGCCCTCGAGCAGTGCCGATAGTCTGACGAGGTGATCTTCAAGCGCGTCGGAGAGGGACGCCCATATCCCGAGCACGGGCTGAGCCCGCGGCAGTGGGCCGACGTACCGCCACGCCAGGTGCGGCTCGACGAGCTGGTCACCACGAAGGACACCCTCCAGCTCGCCGCGCTGCTCGACGAGGACTCGACGTTCTTCGGGGACCTGTTCGCGCACGTGGTGGACTGGCGCGGCGACCTCTACCTCGAGGACGGGCTGCACCGTGCGCTGCGGGCCGCGCTCCACCAACGTCAGGTGCTCCACGCCCGGGTGCACGTGATGGGAGACTGACGCATGCGCGCCCGCCACCTCACCACCGGGATCACGCTCATCGTGCTGTGCGGGGTCTTGGTGGCGGCCGGTGTGATCGGCTTCAAGTGGCTGTTCGCCAAGGCACCGTCACCGACGCAGCTGGTGGCCACTCCCCCGGTGCCGAGCTGCACCGCCCAGCCGTTCCACCGCGGCAGCCGGATCAGGTCCACCCAGGTCGAGGTCAGCGTCTTCAACGCCGGCACCCGCTCCGGCCTGGCCGACTCGACCATGGCCGCCCTGACGCACCGGGGCTTCCACTCCGGCGAGGTGGGCAACGCGCCCAGCGACGTGAGCGTCCGCCGCGCCGAGGTCTGGACCGACGTACGCGGTGACCCCGCGGCTCGCCTGGTCGCCCGACAGCTCGGTCACCACGTCCCGATCCGGATCACCAAGAAGAGCCTGGGCGGTGGCGTCGACGTGATCGTGGGCAACCGGTTCCACGGGCTGGTCCACGCGCCGCGGTCGGTGAAGGTGCGCCACACCGTGCGCGTCTGCGCACCCTCCGGCGGCGGCACCAGCGCTGCGGGCTAGCCTGCCTCAGCCGTCGTGCCACCGGGCCAGCCGGCCGGCGCGGGACACCGCCTGCAGGCGGCGCTCGGTCTCGTCGCGCACCCGGCGGGCCGCCACCACGAGCAGGTCGTCGCCGTGCCGCAGCACCATGCGCGGGTCCGGCACCAGGGTCTGCCCTTCGCGTACGACGAGGGACACGGCCGCACCGGCCGGGAGCCGGAGCTCCGCCACCTCCACCCCGTGCAGCAGGGACCGCCCCGTGACACTGACCTGGAGCAGATCGGCCGCCACCCGGTCCAGCGGCGCGGACTCGACGTCGAGGTCCCGCGGCTCCTCGGGGATGGCGACCCGGAGCGCGCGGGCCACCCACGGCATGGTCGGCCCGGTGAGCAGG
>DASTWW010000176.1:0-8268 GCA_035765755.1 Nocardioidaceae bacterium | reverse complement strand
TTCGGCTGGCTGTTCGTGCTCTCGGCCTCCGCCTTCGTGGTGTTCGCCTTGGTGCTCGCCTTCGGCCGCTACGGCCGCATCCCGCTGTCTCGCGACGGTGAGGAACCGGAGTTCTCCACCCGCTCGTGGGTGGCGATGATGTTCAGCGCCGGGATGGGCATCGGCCTGATGTTCTACGGCGTCTACGAGCCGGTCAGCCACCTGGCGGACCCGGCTCCGTTCACAGAGGCGGCGCCGGGCAGCCAGGACGCCGCCCGGTCTGCGATGGCCTACACGCTGTTCCACTGGGGCCTGCACCCGTGGGCGATGTACGCCGTGGTGGGCCTCGCGCTGGCCTACTCCACGTTCCGGATGGGCCGGGGGAACCTGATGAGCTCCCCGTTCCAGGCGCTCTTCGGCAAGAACCGGATCGAGACCAAGGGCTGGGGCAAGGTGATCGACGTCATCGCGATCATCACCACGAAGTTCGGGTCCGCGACCTCGCTCGGTCTCGGCGCGCTGCAGATCGCTGCCGGCATCGAACTGCTGCGGACCGGGAAGTTCAACGAGCACCCGGGCGCCGCCCTGCCGATCATCGTGATCCTGGTGCTCACGGTCGGCATCGTGCTGTCCGCGGCCAGCGGCGTTTCCCGCGGGATCAAGTGGCTGTCCAACACCAACATGGTGGTGGCGTTCGCGCTCGTGGTGTTCGTGTTCGTGGCCGGCCCGACGATCTTCATGCTCAACCTGCTGCCGACCTCGATCGGCGCCTACCTGACCGAACTGGTGCCGATGAGCTTCCACTCGGGCACCTTCGGCGGGCACGACTGGCTGGCCTCGTGGACGATCTTCTACTGGGCTTGGTGGATCTCCTGGACGCCCTTCGTGGGCACGTTCATCGCCCGGATCTCCAAGGGCCGCACCATCCGTGAGTTCGTGCTCGGCGTGATGCTGGTGCCCACGGCCGTGAGCGCGCTGTGGTTCGTGGTCTTCGGCGGTGCCGGCATCAAGCTGCAGCTCGGCGGCCTGAACATCGCCGGTGCGGGCGACGCGGCCGCGGGGTTCTTCGCGATGCTGCAGCACTACCCGTTCTTCGTGGGTACGGCGATCGTGGTGATGTTCCTGACCGCTATCTTCTTCGTCAGCGGCGCGGACGCCGGCGCGCTGGTGCTGGCCACGCTGTCCTCGCGGGGCCGCACCGAGCCGTGGGACCCGCTGGTGACCTTGTGGGCGGTGCTCACCGGGGTGGTCGCGATCATGCTGCTGCTGGTTGGTGGGCTGTCTGCCTTGCAGACGTTCACGATCATCGCGGCCAGTCCGTTCGTGCTGGTGCTGATCGGGTTGTGCGTGTCGTTGTACGCCGACCTGCGGCGTGACCCCGCCCGAGCCCGCAGGGCCGGCCCGATGCGGGTGCAGTGGGCGGGCAGCCCTCCGTCCTACTCCCGCTTCCACGAGGAGGCGGTGAGCGGCGACAACGGCAACGGCCAGCGGCCGGAACGCACCGGAGGCGAGGTAGTCGCCGGCGCGCGCGCCAACGGTGGCGGAGCGCTGAACAGGAGCTGACTGACAGGAGGTGTCCGATGGCGCACAACGTCGCCCAGAAGCTGATCTCGACCCATCTGGCCGAGGGGGAGATGACCCCCGGCCAGGAGATCGCACTGCGCATCGACCAGACGTTGACCCAGGACGCCACCGGCACCATGGTGATGCTCGAGCTCGAGGCACTCGGGCTCGAGCGTGCGCAGACCGAGGTGTCCGTGCAGTACGTCGACCACAACCTGCTGCAGGCCGACAACCACAACGCGGAGGACCACGCGTTCCTGCACTCGGCCTGCCGAAGATTCGGGATCTGGTACTCCAAGCCGGGCAACGGGGTCTCTCACCCCACGCACATGCAGCGGTTCGGGGTGCCGGGAAAGACGATGGTCGGCTCGGACAGCCACACCCCGGCGGCCGGGTCGCTCGGGATGCTGGCGATCGGCCTGGGTGGCGTGGAGGTCGCCCGGGCGATCGCCGGTGAGCCGGTGCACCTGCGGATGCCGGAGATCTGGGGAGTGCGGCTCACCGGCGAGCTGCCGCCGTGGAACAGCGCCAAGGACGTGATCCTGGAGATGCTGCGCCGCCACGGCGTCAAGGGCGGCGTGAACCGGATCGTGGAGTACCACGGGCCCGGGCTGGCCAGCCTGTCCGCGATGGACCGGCACGTGATCGCGAACATGGGCGCGGAGCTCGGTGCGACCAGCACGGTGTTCCCCGCCGACGACCAGGTGCGGGCGTTCCTGCGCGCCGAAGGACGCGAGGACGACTTCGTCGAGCTGCTCGCCGATCGCGACGCGTCGTACGACGTGACCGAGGACATCGACCTCTCGCAGGTGGAGCCGCTGATCGCGCTGCCCAGCTCGCCCGGGAACGTGGTGCCGGTGTCCGAGGTCGCCGGCCGGCCGGTGGAGCAGGTGGTGATCGGCTCCTCGGCCAACCCCGGGCTGCGCGACTTCGCGATCGCGGCGGCGATCGTCAAGGGGCAGCAGGCCGACTCGCGGGTCTCGTTCGACGTCAACCCGTCCTCGCGCCAGATCCTGCTGGACCTGACGAAGATGGGCGCGACGTTCGACCTGATCGCGGCCGGCGCCCGGTTGCACCAGTCCGGCTGCCTCGGCTGCATCGGGATGGGCCAGGCGCCCACCAGCACCGGGAACAGCCTGCGCACCATGCCCCGCAACTTCCCCGGCCGGTCCGGCACCGCCGACGACCACGTGTACCTGTGCTCTCCGGAGACCGCGGCCGCGTCCGCCCTGACCGGCGAGATCACCGACCCGCGCACCCTGGCCGACAAGCTGAGCCTGGACTACCCGGCCCTCGACCTGCCCGAGCACTCCAGCGTGAACACCGACATGCTCGAGGCGCCACTGCCGCCCGAGGAGGCGGCGCAGGTCGAGCTGGTCAAGGGCGAGAACATCTCGACCCTGCCCGACTTCGACCCGCTCCCGGACCGGCTGGAGGTCGGCGTGGCCATCGTGGTGGACGACGACGTCTCCACCGACACCATCCTGCCGGCCGGGGCGAGGGTGCTTCCGTTCCGCAGCAACATCCCCAAACTGGCGGAGTTCTGCTTCGGTCAGGTCGACCAGGACTACCCGGACCGGGCGCGGGGCCTGGCCGAGCAGGGTGGACACGCGATCGTGGCGGGGGAGAACTACGGTCAGGGCTCGTCCCGGGAGCATGCGGTCATCGCGCCGCGGTACCTGGGTCTGCGCCTGGTGGTCGCCGCGTCGTACGCCCGGATCCACTGGCAGAACCTCGCCAACTTCGGCGTGCTCGCCCTAGAGCTGGAGAACTCCGACCACCGGAGCCGCATCGACCAGGGCGACCGGCTGGTGGTCGACGACGTGCGGTCGGCGCTGTCGTCCGGGACGCGGCTGACGGTGCGCAACGAGAGCAAGGGCGAGGAGTACGACGCGGTGCATCGGCTCTCCCCGCGGCAGGTCGAGATGGTGCTCGCCGGCGGGCTGATCCCCTGGTTGCGGGAGCACACCGACTAGGTCCAACCTCAGAAGGTGAGGGACGGCCTGATGCTGCGGGTGCACTCCGCGTTGCGGAGCCTGTCGCCTGGCTACTTCGCGCTGGTGATGGCCACCGGCATCGTCTCCATCGGACTGCGCGTCGACCGGCGCCCAGTGCTGTCCCGGGTTCTGCTCGCGATCACCGCGCTCTCGTTCGTCGTGCTGCTGCTGCTCACCGTGTGGCGGTTCGTCAGCCACCGGCACGAGCTGGTCGAGGACTTCACCCACCCGCTGAGCGGCTTCGGCTTCTACAGCTTCGTGGCCGCCGCGAACGTGCTCGGGGCGCGGCTGGCCATGAACGGGTGGCGGCTGGTGCCGCTGGTGCTGCTGGCGGTCTCCGCGGTGGCCTGGCTGCTGCGGGGGTACGCCGTGCCGTGGACCACCCACCTGGGCAGCGACGAGCGCCCGATCGTGGCCGCCGCGAACGGCACCTGGTTCATGTGGGCGGTCGCCGGGCAGTCCGTCGCGGTCGCCGCTGCCACCCTCGAGCCGCACGGTGGGCACGTCGGGCTCGCGCTCGGGGCGGTGGTCGCCTGGTCGCTCGGGGTGTTCCTCTACGCGGTGGACGGGGTGTTCGTCGCGATGCGGCTGCTCGCCTACGACTTCACCTCCAGCGATCTGACCCCGCCGTACTGGGTGGCGATGGGCGCGGCGGCGATCACCGTGCTGGCCGGCGCGAAGATCGCGACCATGGTCGACGACCCCGGGCTGCGGGGCATGGCCGGCTGGATCGGGTCGTGCGCGATGGTGTTCTGGGCGATCGCGTCCTGGCTGGTCCCGGCGCTGTTCGCGATGGGCTGGTGGCGGCACGTCACGCACCGCATCCCGCTGCGGTACGACGCGAACCTGTGGTGCATCGTGTTCCCGCTCGGGATGTACGCCGTGGCGTGCGACTACCTGGGCAGGGCGGACGGGCTCACCGTCCTGGACCGGATCGGGGCGGTGTGGACCTGGGTGGCATTCGCCGCCTGGCTCCTTGCGGCGGCCGGCATGGTGGTGCACATCGTGCAGACGGTGCTCATCGGCGTCGAGGCCGCACCGGGGACCTGACGCGCACAGCCCTGTGGACGAGCTGCCGCGTTGTGTCGGCGCGAGCGTCTAGTGTCCTGCCATGCCAAGCCTCGACCTGCTGCTGCAGGACGCGAACATCGTGGCCGTCGTGGGCCCCGCTGCGTTCGGTCGCGGCTCGTCGTACGCGCAGTCCGGCCGGGTGCTGAGCCTCGAGGTCGACGAGAACGCCGGCAGCCTCTCCGCGAAGGTGCTCGGCAACGGCGGGAACATCTACCGCACCACGGTCACCGTCGAGACCGGCGCGAGCCAGGGGAGCGTCGCGCTGGACACCGACTGCAGCTGTCCGGTCGGGGTCGACTGCAAGCACGCCGCCGCGCTGATGATCTCTGCCCGGAAGCGGATCACCACGTCCCGGCCGCACGACGGCACCCCCGGGGACTCGCTCGCCGACTGGGAGCGTGCGCTGACCCCGGTGGTCACGCCTCCGGAAGAGGCACAGGAGCGCGGAGCTCCCATGGCTCTGGAGCTCGAGGCGGTGGAGACGGCTGCGAACACTCCGCGCGTGTTCGGCCGGGGCGCGGCACCACCTGCCGGGGGGCGGCGGGTCCGGCTGCGGCCGCTGGCGAGGGGCAAGACCGGCAAGTGGGTGCGCAGCGGCACGTCGTGGCGCGACCTCGCGTTCGGGTACGGCAGTGGCGCGCACCTGGCGGCGCACCGGGCCGTGCTGCGGGAGATATACAACGTCTACCGCTCGACAGACGGCTACTTCTCGATGTACGACGACCACGTCTACCTCGATCTGTTCGGCCCCTCGTGGTGGCGGGTGCTGGAGCATGCGGTGGGAAGTGGCGTCGAGCTGGTCCGCAAGCCCCGTTCGCAGGGCGAGGTGGTGATCGCCGAGCAGCCGATCGCCGTGGCGCTCGACCTGCGGCGCGACGCCGACGGCTCGGACGTCCGGGTCGTTCCCCGGGTGACCATGGGGGAGCGCGAGCTGCCCGCCGACCGGCTCGACCTCCTCGGCAGCCCGCCGCACGGGGTCGTGGTGCACGGTCCGCGGGAGCTGGTGCTGGGCCGACTCGAGAGACCGCTTCGTCCGGCCGTCGCTGCGCTGCTGCGGGGCCCCTCGTTGCACGTGCCCGGCGACGACGTCGACCGCCTCCTCGCCGACTTCATCCCGAGGCTGCGCCGTGCCGTTCCAGTGGTGTCCAGCGACGACACCGTCCGGCTGCCCGAGGTGTCGGCGCCGAAGCTCGCGGTCACCGTCCGCTACTCCGACGGGCACCGGCTGGCCGTGGAGTGGCAGTGGGAGTACTCCATCGGCGAGCAGACCCGCCGCTTCTCCCTCGATGCCACCGACCCGGACGACTTGCGTGACCCGGACGCCGAGCAGCACATCCTGGAGCGGGTGTACACCGCCGACGACCGGCTGCCCCGGTTGTGCGGCACCCTGCCCGGGCGACCGGAGCCGCTGCCCACCGTGCTGCTGGGCGGCATGGACGCCGTCCTCTTCGTCGACGAGGCGCTGCCGCGGCTGCTGGGCCACCCCGACGTGGTGGTGCACGAGCACGGGGCACGGCCGGACTTCCGGGCCGCGGAGAACGAGCCGGTGGTCGAGCTCACCGCGTCGGACTCCACCGACCCGGACTGGTTCGACCTGGGCGTGAGAGTCAGCGTCGACTGCGAGCAGATCCCCCTCGAGGACCTGATCCGCGCGCTGGCCCACGAGGCCACCCACCTGGTGCTGCCCAGCGGCACCTGGCTGCGCATCGACCGGCCGGAGCTGCACCGGCTGCGGCGGCTGATCGAGGAGGCCCGCATCCTGCAGGACCGGCCGGCGGGCCAGCTGCGGCTGAGCCCGTACCAGGCGGGCTTCTGGAGCGAGCTCGCCGAGCTCGGCGTGGTGGCGGAGCAGAGCCAACGCTGGTCTGCGGTGGTGGACGGGCTGGCCGGCGTCGAGCTCCTCGAGCCACCCCCGGCGCCCGCCTCCCTCGGCGCACGGCTGAGGCCCTACCAGCTCGAGGGCTTCCAGTGGCTCAGCTTCTTGTGGGACCACCGGCTCGGCGGGATCCTCGCCGACGACATGGGGCTCGGCAAGACGCTGCAGACCCTCGCCGTGCTCTGCCGGGCCAAGGAGTCCGGCCGCCTGGACGCTCCCGTGCTTGTCGTGGCACCCACCAGCGTGGTCGGCAACTGGGCGGCGGAGGCGGCCCGGTTCGCCCCCGGACTGGGCGTGGTCACGGTCACCGAGACCGCGCGGCGGCGCGGCGTCGCCATGCAAGAGGCCGTCGCCGAGGCCGACGTGGTCATCACCTCCTACGCGTTGTTCCGGATCGGCTACGACGAGTTCTCGGCCGGCAGCTGGAGCGGGCTGGTGCTGGACGAGGCCCAGTTCGTGAAGAACCACCAGGCCAAGACCTACCAGTGCGCGCGCCGCCTGCCCGCGCCGTTCAAGCTGGCGATCACCGGCACGCCGCTGGAGAACAACCTGATGGACCTGTGGGCGCTGCTGTCGATCGTGGCGCCGGGTCTGTTCCCGAGCCCGCAGCGGTTCACCGAGTTCTATCGGACCCCGATCGAGCGGGGAGCGGCCCCCGAGCTGCTGGCCACGCTGCGCAGTCGGATCCGGCCGCTGATGCGGCGGCGGACCAAGGAGCAGGTGGCCGCGGACCTGCCTGCCAAGCAGGAGCAGGTGGTCGAGGTGGCGCTGACCGCGAAGCACCGCAGGATCTACGAGACCCACCTGGCTCGCGAACGTCAGAAGGTGCTCGGTCTGATCGAGGACCTGGACAAGAACCGTTTCACGATCCTGAAGTCGCTGACCCTGCTGCGACAGCTGAGCCTCGCGCCGTCGCTGGTCGACGGGAAGTACGCCGGCGTGGACGGGGCGAAGATCGACGTGCTCGTCGAGAAGCTGGTCGAGATCACCGGCGAGGGGCACCGCGCCCTGGTGTTCAGCCAGTTCACGGGCTTCCTGGGCCAGGTCCGCGACCGGCTGGACGCGGAGGGCATCGGCTACGCCTACCTCGACGGCCGCACCCGGAACCGGGCCAGGGTGATCGACGGCTTCAAGGACGGTGACGTGCCGGTGTTCCTGATCAGCCTGAAGGCCGGTGGCTTCGGGCTGAACCTCACCGAGGCCGACTACTGCTTCGTGCTCGACCCCTGGTGGAACCCGGCCACTGAGGCGCAGGCCGTCGACCGCACCCACCGGATCGGGCAGGACAAGACCGTGGTGGTGTACCGGCTGGTGTCGACGGACACCATCGAGGAGAAGGTGATGGCGCTCAAGGAGCGCAAGTCGGCCTTGTTCCAGAGCGTGCTGGAGGAGGACGCGCTGCTCTCGGCACCGTTGTCGGTCGACGACATCCGCGGTCTGCTCGGCGCCTGACACGTCGGGTCAGCCGCGGTAGGCGACCTCCGGCTCCCACCGGTCGTCGTCGGTGCGCGCGACCTCGAACAGGGCGTCGGCGATCCGCTCGGGGCTGAATGCCGGACTCTCCCCGAGCGTGCCGGCCACGGTCAGCGAGGCGGCCCGGATGCCCTCCGGTGCGAGGGTGGCGTCCAGGCTGCGCACCAGGTTGCGCAGCGCCGCCTTCTGCACCCCCAGCGACGCCGCCAGGTGCCAGGGCCGGTCGGCGGCCATGCTCCCGGTGGCGAGGATGCGGCCGCCGCTCGGCATGAACAGCCGCGCTGCCTGCACGGCGGTGAGCAGGCTGGC
>DASTWW010000175.1:0-15442 GCA_035765755.1 Nocardioidaceae bacterium | reverse complement strand
CTCCTCGAGCTCGGCAAGGGCAGCCTCGGTGGCGCGCCACTCCGCCTCCATGAACGGCACCAGCGCTCGGCCCTTCCGGGTCGCCGCCACCTCACGCGTGCGGGCGTCGCCGCGCCCCGCCACGCTGCGCACCAGCCCGTCGCGGCGCATCGCGGCGACCGTCTGGCTCATCGCCGAGTGCGTGACGCTCACCGAATCGGCCAGCTGGCGGATGGTCATCGGGCCCTGGTGGGACAGCCGCACCAGAGGCATGACGTAGCGGGGTCGCACGGCTACGCTCCGCTCGTCGTACAGGCTGGCGATGTCGAGGTCCATCGCGCCGAGCAGCAGCCGCAACGGCCGCCAGCGGCTGTGTTCGGTGGGGTCGGGCTCAGCGGGGTCGGGCTCGACGGGGTCGGGCTCGACGGGGTCGGGCTCGGCGTGCTTGCGCGAGGTCACCCACCGAACTGTAACAGCACTTGTACAAGCGCTGTCACAAATCGAATGGCGGCTTCCCGGTGCCGGTCACCCGGAAGCGACCCCACGGGTCCTCGTCGGACAGCCGCGCGGGCACCTCGCCCTCCGGCGTCCGGAGTACGACGGACGCGCCGGACCGCGCCAGCTCGGCCACGGAAGGATCGGCAGCCACCCGCCCGTGCCAGTGGTACTTCCCGTCGATCGGCTGGAACAGGCCGCGCAGCCGCACGGTCACCTCGACGGAGGTGTCCTCGCCGACCAGCTGGGCCGGCCCGTCGTACCCGGGATCCTCGTGCGCAGCGGTGCTCATGACTTGTTCCCCTCCTGCTCGTCCGGCACCACCCGCAGCGGTCGGCTCGGCGCGAGCGGCACCCCGTAGTCGCCGGAGATCCCGGCCAGCGCGTTCCACAAGAACGCGGTCAGGTAGCCGCTCACCGCGGCCCGCGACATGGTCCTCGTCGACAGCCACCACTCGCCGACCGACAGTCCCAGGCCGACCACGCCGTGCGCCCACGGCACCGCGCCGCCGGCGTCCAGATCGAGAGCCCGCAGCACGTCCCCCATCACCCGGGCGATGGCCGCGGCGATTGCCGCCTTGCCGTCCGCGAGCGGGTCGGTGTCCCCGCTGACCCGGTGCTGCACCAGCAGCAGGAACACGTTCGGGTGCTCCTCGATGGTGGCCAGGTAGGCGTCCACGCCTCTGCGGACCCGCTCCTCGAGCGGCAGATCCGCGGACAGGCTGGGCAGCAGCCGCTGCAGCACCAGGTCGGCGCCCCACGTGCCGACGGCCGCGTGCAGGTCGTCCTTGTCGGCGAAGTACCGGTACAGCACCGGCTTGCTCACCGCGGCGGTCGCGGCGATCTCGGCGATCCCCGCGTCGCGGCCGTGGGCGTCGATGGCCGCGACCGCAGCCTCCACCAGCTCGGCCCGGCGGGCCTGCCGGTGCGCGCTCCACCGGGTGCTGCGTCCGTCCGAAGAGCCCGGGTTGCCCTTGACGCGTCGGCTCATGTGAGTCACGCTAGCAGATATCCGCTACCGCTGGTAACAGATAAAGCCAGGCTCGAAGCCCAGAACACGGAGGAGCGATGACCCTCACCGCCGACCCGGTCCCCGCCCGGCTGCTCAAGTCCTCGGCTCGGCAGTCCTACGACCCCGAGGTGGACATCGACTGGGACGCCCCGCCCGTGGACGGGCTGTGGTTCATGCAGCCCGAGCGGGTCTCGCTGTACGGCACCCCGCTGTGGGGCGGGCTCACCGACGAGCAACGTGTCGAGCTGTCTCGGCACGAGGTCGCGTCGATCGCCAGCGTCGGCCTGTGGTTCGAGCTGATCCTGATGCAGATGATGGTCCGCGAGCTCTACGACGCCGACCCGCGGACCTCCCGCACCCAGTACGCCCTCACCGAGATCGGCGACGAGTGCCGGCACTCGGTGATGTTCGGGCGGGCGATCGAGCGGCTCGGCGTCCCGTCGTACGGCCCCGTCCCGCACGTCCACCGGCTCGGCCGCGGCTTCAAGGCGCTCGCCTCCGGGGTGAGCGGCTACGCCTCCATCCTGGTCGCCGAGGAGATCCTGGACCGCTGGCAGCGGGAGCTGATGAAGGACGAACGGGTGCAGCCGCTGATCCGGATGGTCTCCCGCATCCACGTGCTCGAGGAGGCCCGGCACATGTCGTTCGCCCGCGAGCAGATCCAGGACCTGGTGCCCACGCTGTCGCGGCGGTCGCTGGGCTGGCACCGCACTATCACCGCGAACACCGCGTTCTTCGTCGCCCGCAGCCTGGTCAACCCGCAGGTGTACGCCGCGGTGGGGCTCGACCCGCGGGAGGCGCGCCGGCAGGCGTTGGCCAATCCGCACTACCAGCAGACGCTGGCCTGGATGGGGGAGCGCGTGGTGGGCTTCCTCGACGAGCAGGGCCTCATCGGCCGTGGGCAGCGGTCCACCTGGCGGCGCTCGCTGCTGATGCCCTGACCAGGAGGGCCGGCCGCGTCAGGGCCGGGCAGGGGTGATCGTCCCGGTCACCTCGCCCAGCGCGATCCGGCCGCCGTTCGCGCCCGGGGCGGTGGCCCGCAGGGTGACAGTGTCGCCGTCCTCGAGGAAGGTGTGCTTCTGGCCGCCGGCGGTGAACGGCTCCGCGCCGCCCCACGACAGCTCCAGGAACGAGCCCCGCTGCGCCGGCTCGGTGCCGCTGATGGTGCCGCTGGCGAACAGGTCGCCGGTGCGCAGCGAGGCGCCGTTGACGGTCAGGTGCGCAAGCATCTGCGCCGGTGACCAGTACATCGCGGAGTACGGCGGCCGGGCGACCACCTCACCGTTCAGCTCCACCTCGAAGTCGATGTCGTAGCCGGCGCGCTCCCCGGCCTGCAGGTAGGGCAGCGGCTGCGGGTCCTGCCCGGGCAGGTCGACGCGGGCCGCCTCCAGGGCGGCCAGCGGGGTCACCCACGCCGAGACGGTGGTCGCGAACGACTTGCCGAGGAAGGGACCGAGCGGGACGTACTCCCACGACTGGATGTCGCGCGCCGACCAGTCGTTGACGCCGAGCACCCCGAACACGTGGTCGGCGAACCCCTCGACGGGCACTCGCTCGCCCAGCCGGCTGGCCGCGCCGACCACGAAGCCGAGCTCGGTCTCGATGTCCAGCCGACGCGACTCGCCGTAGGACGGGGCGGGTGGCTCGGACCCGGCGGTCGAGCCCGTCGCGATCCGCTGGCCGCAGGGCCTGCGCACCTCGCTGCCGGAGACCACGACCGTGCCCGCCCGGCCGTGGTAGCCGACGGGCAGGTGCCGCCAGTTCGGCTTTAGCGGCTCCTGGTCGGGCCGGAAGATCTTGCCCACGTTGCTGGCGTGCTCCAGGGAGCAGTAGAAGTCCACGTAGTCGGCGACCGCCACCGGCAGGTGCATCCGCACCTCGTCGAGCGGCACGAGGTTCGGCTCGACGAGGCCGCGTTCGGTCTCGTCGGTGAGCAAGCCGGTGACCCAGCGGCGCGCCGAGTCCCAGGCCGGCCGGCCCAGCGCCATGAACGGGTTGAGGTCGGTGGCCTCGAAGACGTGCGCGACCTGGAGCATCTCGCTCGCCGCGACCGGTGCGAGGTCGAGGACCTGGTCGCCGATGCGGACCCCGACCCGGGGACTCTCGTCGCCGTGCGAGAACACGCCGAAGGGCAGGTTGTCCACGTCGTGCAGGGAGCCGGCGGCCCCCTCCACCCAGGTCTGCAGCGTCATCGGGTCTCCGAGTCGGTGGGCAGGGTCATCAGATCGAGGGCGGACAGGTCCGCCAGCGGCTCGAGCACGCTGCAGGAGCCGAACGAGGTGAACCAGCGCCGCGCCGAGACCAGGCCGGCCGCGCCGGCCTTCCGCAGCGCGGTGCGTACTGCGTCGGGGTCGGTGTGCTCGAGCACCTCGGCCACCTCGGCCTCGCTGGCGCCGTCCAGCGACGCCCGGGTCGCCAGCAGCACGTTGAGGAAGCCGTGGTGCTCGAACCCGGTCTCCGGTTCGCGGTGTCGCAGCGCGTTGTGCAGCCCGGCGGTGCACTTGAACCGCAGCTCCCGGTCGAGCGCGGCGCCGATGCAGGTGGCCAGGTCCGCCGCCGAGGGGAATGCATCAGCGTCCGCTCCGCCGGTGCGGAGCTTGAGCCGGTGGTCCATGGCGGCTACCTCGTCGAGCGCGGCCAGCCAGGTCGGGCTCGGCTCACGGCCGCGCAGCGCCGGCGGCTCGACGTAGACCGGCAGGTCCTCCTCGACGACGCCGTCGGCCACCAGCTGGTCGACCGCGGTGACCACCCGGCGGGCGTTGTGGCCGAGGTCCGCCTCGTCGCGCAGCGCGATCTCCAGCCCGCGCAGGTCCAGGGATGCGGTGCGCGCCGCCCAGGTGGCCGCGGGGCCGATGGCGCCCGCGCCGCCGGTGACCACGACGGTCACGGGCAGCGGCTCGGCCCGACCCTCGGTCAGCTCGCCGAGCCGGGGCAGCCGCACGTCGTCGACCACGAACGGGCCGACCAGGCCCGCGTGCTCCGACGAGAGGTGTCCGTCGTGCGCCTCGACCGCGTCTGGGAGGGGTGCGTTGCCCGGCGGGAAGATCGCAGCGTCGTCCACCAGGCGCTGGAACGGTTCGGGAACGGTCGGCACCCGCCGACATTAACGCATGCGCCGGTCGCTGGTGCCGGGCACAATGACCGTCATGCCGAGGTACATCGCGCTGCTGCGGGCGGTCAATGTGGGCGGGCGGGTCTACAAGATGGCGGACCTGCGGGCCCATCTGAGCGGCTCCGGGCTGGAGGAGGTGGAGACCTACATCCAGACCGGCAACGTGCGGTTCAGCACCGCGATGCGGTCGACGGCGAAGGTGGAGCGGCACGTCGAGTCGGTGCTGGCCGACGGCTGCGGGTTCGACGTACCCGCGATCGTGCTGACCCCCGCCGAGCTGCGGCAGGTGTACGACGACGCGATCGCGCTGCCGCCCCCGTTCGGCTCGCCCGAGCCCGGGCACCGGCGCTACGTCACGTTCTTCAAACCGGGAGACCAGCCGGGCGAGGAGGCGGCCATGGCCATCAAGGCCTGGGACCAGCCGGGGGAGTCCGCGGTGGCGATCGGCCGCGCGGTGCACATCTGGCTGGACCACCCGACGGCGGACGCACAGTTCTTCGGGGCGTTCAAGAAGGTGCTCGCGCCCGGTACCAACCGCGACCTCAGGGTCGTGACGACGCTGGCTCAGCGGTGGGCGCAGGCGCCCGTTCCAGGTTCCGCACCGACCGGGAGGTGAGCGTGAGCAGGCACACGACGCCGTACGCGATGCCGCTGACGACCAGCACGTCGCGGAACCCGAACGCCTCCCCGAGCGGGCCGTAGACCAGCTGCCCGACCGGCATGGCCACGAACGACCCGAGTGCGTCGTAGGAGTAGGCGCGCGACAGCATCCGCTCGTCGATGTGCTCCTGCATGCTCAGGTCCCACCCGATCCCGAACGTCGCGCTGCCCGCTCCCGCGAGGAGCGTGGCCACCATCAGCACGGCCAGCCGCGGTTCGGCGCCGAGGGCGACCAGCGGCACCGTCTCCAGGCTGATCGCGAGCATGCCGGTGAACAGTGGCCGCTTCAGCGGCACGCGGAGCAGCACCGCGGTCATCACCACCAGGCCGAGCGACTCCGCGGAGAGCACCAGCCCCCAGCCCTGCCTGCCGATCGTGTGCTCGGCGACCACCGGGCCGAGGGTGTACCACGCGCCCGTGTGGATGGCGTTCAGCGCGCCGAAGGCGAGCACCACCGCCCAGAGCCACGTCGTGGAACGGAACAGCGACCAGCCTTCGCGCAGCTCGCGCAGCGCGTTCGGCGGCGCCTCCGTCCCGGTGCGCACCTTGCTAGGGATCCGCACGCCGAGCAGGAGCAGCGCGGCGACGAGCCAGGTTGCCGCGTCGGTCGCGAGCGCCCAGCCGGCGCCGACCGTGACCACCAGCAGGGCGCTGACCGTCGGGCCGAGCACGCTGAGCCCGCCGCGGGACAGGGAGACCAGCGCGTTCGCCTGCTGCAGGTGCTCGCGGGCGACCAGCTGCGGCATGATGCTGGCCATCGCCGGGAAGCTGACCGACGAGACGGTCCCGTTCACGGCCTCCAGCACGATGATCATCCAGAGCTGGGCATGGTCAGTGAGCACCAGCCAGGCCACCAGCCCCTGGCTCAGCGCGGACAGAACGTTCGAGACCTGCAGGATCAGCGTCCGGGGCAGGCGGTCCGCGATCACGCCACCGAGCAGCAGGAACACCACCATCGGCACCGTCCGGGCGGCGAGCACCTCGCCGAGGGCGCTCGGGGAGGTGCTGATGTGGTCGAGGACCGCGAAGGTCAGCGCCACCCCGGCCATCATCGAGCCGGACAGGTTCACGAAGCTGGAGGCGTAGTACCAGGCGAACCGGCGCTCGCGCAGCGGCGCGAACGACTCCTTCCAGCCCACCTGCCGCACCCCCGTCTCCGCGACCCATCCGCGCTTTCGACACGTTATCGGTACGGATACCGCGACGTATGGGTCGCGGTAGCGACACGACGTCGGTACGGATACCGCGACGTATGGGTCGCGGTAGCGACACGACATCGGTACGGCGCGGGGGCGGCGGGGGGAACCATCCGCGGAGGATGATCCGGCGGGCCGGCCGGAGGACGAGGGTGGGTCGAGAGCCGGGATGAGTCCGGCTCGGGGAGGTTCGAAATGACCCAGACGACCCTCGAAAGGCGTCGTACCGGATGGGACCTGGCGCTCGGCGCGCTGCTGTTCATCGCGGGCCTGGTGATCCTGGCCAACTCCGCGTTCGCCACCGCGCTGTCCGTGATGATCCTCGGCTGGATCGTCCTCATCGGCGGCGTCCTGGCGCTGGTGGCGTCGCTGTTCCGGATCGGCAAGGGCGGGTTCTGGTCCACGGCGCTGAGCGGCGGCCTGCTCACCGTGATCGGGCTGCTGTTCGTGACGCACACCGGTGCGGCGGCGTTCACGCTGACCCTGATCATGGGCATGGTCTTCCTGGTGAGCGGGATCGTGCGCCTGGTGGTCGCGGCCAACGAGCCGGAGAACCGCGGGGTGATGATCTTCTCCGGCGTGATCTCCGCACTGCTGGGATTCCTGGTGCTGTTCAACGTGTTCGCGGCGTCGTTCGTGCTGCTCGGGATCATGCTCGGCATCCAGGTGCTCACGGACGGTCTGACCATGATGGTCGTCGGCCGGCTGCACATGCCGGCGATCCCGCACGGCGGAGCACGACCGGCAGGGACCTGAGCCGTCGGCTCGGGCCGGCGCTTGGGGGAGTGCCTCCGACGAGTGCGTCAGACCAGCACGGCGCCGGCCCGCTTCAGCTCGTCGAGTGCCGCCTCGGTGCTCGCCGGGGCCACGCCCGCACACAGGTGCGTGAGCAACCGCACGGAGAAGCCGTTCTTGACCGCGTCCAGGGTGGTGGCGCGCACGCAGTAGTCGGTGGCGATGCCGCACACGTCCACGTCGGTGATCTCGTGGCCCCGCAACCAGTCGGCGAGGCCGGTGCCGTCCGTCGTACGCCCCTCGAAGCCGGAGTACGCCGCGGCACGCTCGCCCTTGAGGAACACCGCGTCGAACGGCTGAGGGTCCAGGTTGGGATGGAACCCCTCGCCGTCGGTGCCGACCACGCAGTGCCGCGGCCAGCTGTGCTCGAAGTCGGGAGTGTCGCTGAAGTGGTCCCCCGGGTCGACGTGGTGGTCGCGGGTGGCCACCGCGACCGCGTAGTCGGGGGACTTGAGATCCTGCTGGGTCCAGTGGTGCAGCAGCTCACCGATCCGGAACGCCGCCTCGGCGCCGCCATGCACCGCCAGGCTGCCGCCCTCGCAGAAGTCGTTCTGTACGTCGACGACGATCAGTGCACGCCTCATAAGGGGGAGGCTAGCCGAGTCCGGGCTCCCCGGTCAGCCGACGAACTCGGTGGGGATCACCGGCTCGCCGCGGGAGAGCTGGCGCGCGGGCAGCGGCAGCTCCTCACGGGACTCCGCGTGGCGATTCCGCGCGGCGGCCAGCGGCTCGCGCCCGACGACCTCCCCTGAGCGCACCAGCGGCACAAGCAGCGGCCGCAGCTTGCCCTCCTCGGGGGGCGCGCCGATGCCCACCATCTCGACGTCCGCGACACCCCGGTCGTCCAGCCGACGTGCGGCGTACTTCCTGCCGCCCACGGAGACCTTGCCCTTGCTCTTTTTGGCGATCGGCACCATCCGCCGCTCGGCTCCCTCACCGACCTCACGGGCGACCAGCTTGTAGACCAGCCCGCAGGTGGGGTAGCCGCTGCCGGTCACCAGCGCGGTGCCCACGCCGTACCCGTCGACCGGCGCGGCGGCCAGCGCCGCGATGGAGAACTCGTCGAGGTCGGAGGTGACGATGATCCGGGTGTGCGTGGCGCCCAGCCGGTCCAGCTGCCCGCGGACCTCGGCGGCGAGCACGCCCAGGTCGCCGGAGTCGATGCGCACCGCGCCGAGCTCCGGCCCGGCGATCTCCACGCCCATCGCGACCGCCTCGGCGACGTCGAAGGTGTCGACCAGCAGGCTGGTGCCCCGCCCGAGCGAGCGCACCTGGGCGGTGAACGCGTCGCGCTCGCTGTCGTGCAGCAGCGTGAAACTGTGCGCGCTGGTCCCGGCGGTGGGCACGCCGTAGCGGAGCCCGGCGGCCAGGTTCGAGGTGGTGTCGAAGCCGGCGATGTACGCCGCGCGGGCCGCCGCGACCGCGGCCTCCTCGTGCGTGCGCCGCGACCCCATCTCGATGCAGGGCCGGCCTCCTGCCGCCCAGGTCATCCGGCTCGCCGCCGAAGCGATCGCCGAGTCGTGGTTGAGGATCGACAGCAGCAGCGTCTCGAGCACGACGGCCTCGGCGAAGCTCGCCTCGACGATCATCAGCGGCGAGTAGGGGAAGTACGCCTCGCCCTCCGGGTAGCCCCAGACGTCGCCGCCGAAGCGGTACGTCGAGAGCCACTCCAGCGTGGGCTCGTCGACCACGCGATGCTCGGCCAGCCCTGCGAGCACCGGATCGTCGAAGCGAAACCGCTCCAGAGCATCGAGCGCACGGCCCACGCCAGCCACCACGCCGTACCTCCGTCCGTCCGGCAGGTTGCGCGGGAACAGCTCGAACACGCAGCGCCGTCCGGCGTTCCCGGAGGCCAGCGCGGCCTGCACCATCGTCAGCTCGTAGTGATCCGTGAGCAGCGCGGTGGACGGACCCGTCGCCTGGTTGGTGGTCACGGCCCACAGCCTAGGATGAGGGGCGTGTCACCGCCCATGCCCGTCGAGACCGAGCGCCCGCCGGTCGAGGAGCGCGAGGACGAGGAGCTCACGCTCATCGACCGCCCGTGGGTGACGATCGTGTGGAACGACCCGGTGAACCTGATGTCGTACGTGACCTTCGTGTTCCAGAACTACTTCCACTACACCCGCAAGAAGGCGGAGAAGCTGATGCTCGAGGTGCACCACCAAGGGAAGTCGGTGGTGTCTGCCGGCACACGGGAGGAGATGGAGCGCGACGTGCGCGCGATGCACGAGTACGGCCTGTGGGCGACCATGCAGAAGGAAGACGCCTGATCAGATGACGGAGGGATTCCAGCCCCGCCGGGGCGGCGGCGCCGTCGCCACGTTCAACGGGTTCGAGGCGGACCTGCTGCGGTCGCTGGCCTCGCAGCTCGTCGAGCTGCTGCGCAACGAGGTGGCCGCGCCGGTGGAGGCGGAGGACCCCCTCGAGGAGCTGCTCAACTTCGACGGACCCACCTCGGAGCCGGACGATCCGGTTCTGGCCCGGCTGTTCCCGAACGCCTACCCCGCCGACGACGAGGCGGCCGGCGAGTTCCGCAGGTTCACCGAGGGCGGGCTGCGCGACGGCAAGGTGCGGGCCGCGATGGCGGTCGTCGACGCGCTGGAGGAGGCGGGGCTCCCGGAGGACCTGGACGAGGAGAGCCTGTACGTCGACGTGGAGCTCCCCACCGACCAGGCGCTCGCCTGGGTGAAGTCGTTCACCGACATCCGGCTCGCCCTGGCCACCCGGCTCGGTGTCGAGGAGGGTGACGAGAACTACTGGCACACACTGCCGGACGACGACCCGCGCACCCACGTGCACGAGATCTACGAGTGGGTCGGGTACCTCCAGGAGACCCTCGTGGAGTCCCTTGCCCCCTGACCCGGTGTGGTCTCAGCATCCGGACTGCCGGTGACCGGGATGAGCCGGTTTCGGACGGGCTCTACGCTCGATGGTGTGTTGAGGATCGACCAGGCGACCTATGACGCGATCGTCGCCCACGCCAAGCGCGACCATCCCAACGAGGCCTGCGGGGTGGTGGCCGGGCCGGAGGGCTCGGACCGGCCCGAGCGGTTCATCCCGATGGTGAACGCCGCCGGCTCCCCGACGTACTACGAGTTCGACTCCCAGGACCTGCTCGCGCTCTACAAGGACATGTGGGCGCGTGACGAGGAGCCGGTGGTGATCTACCACTCGCACACCGCCACGGAGGCGTACCCGTCGCGCACGGACATCGCGCGGGCCGAGGAGCCGAACGCCCACTACGTGTTGGTGAGCACAGCTCGAACCTCCGCGGGCCAGGCCTTTTCGGGCGGAGACGGGAATAGTGACGGCCCTGTGTCGTTCAGGTCTTACAGAATCGTCGACGGCACCGTGACCGAGGAGCGGGTCACCGTGGTGCCTGCACCCGAGCCCACCGAAGAGGAAGACAGGAGCCAGCCCTGATGGCAGTCGAGGTACGCATCCCCACCATCCTGCGCACCTACACCGGCGGTGAGAAGGCCGTGACCGGTGCCGGGTCCACGCTCTCCGAGGTCATCGAGAACCTGGAGGGCAACCACCCGGGCATCAAGGAGCGCCTCATCGAGGACGGAGGCCTGCGCCGGTTCGTGAACGTCTACGTCAACGACGAGGACGTCCGGTTCACCGGCGGCCTGGACACCTCTGTCTCCGACGGCGACCAGGTCGTCGTCCTCCCCGCCGTCGCCGGCGGAGCCGGCAGTCGGGCGGAGCCGGCGGAGCGCAGCTGTGCAGAGCCGGTGGACCTCTAGGAGCTCGGCATGCGCTTCGACTCCCTGCTCGAGTCCGTCGGCGGCACGCCGCTGGTCGGCCTGCCGCGGCTGTCCCCGAGCCCGGACGTGCGGCTGTGGGCGAAGCTGGAGGACCAGAACCCGACCGGCTCGATCAAGGACCGCGCCGCGCTGCGGATGATCGAGGAGGCGGAGAAGGAGGGCCGGCTGCGCCCCGGTTGCACCATCTTGGAGCCCACCTCGGGCAACACCGGTATCTCGCTGGCGATGGCCGCCAAGCTGCGCGGCTACCGGATGGTGTGCGTGATGCCGGAGAACACCTCCTCCGAGCGGCGCCAGCTGCTGCGGATGTGGGGCGCGGAGATCGTCTCCTCTCCGGCCGCCGGGGGGTCCAACGAGGCGGTCCGGGTCGCCAAGGCGGTCGCTGAGGACCACCCGGACTGGGTGATGCTCTACCAGTACGGCAACCCGGCCAACGCCGCCGCGCACTTCGAGGGCACCGGTCCGGAGATCCTCGCCGACCTGCCGGAGGTCACCCACTTCGTGGCCGGCCTCGGCACCACCGGCACGCTGATGGGCGTCGGCCGGTTCTTCCGGGAGCACAAGCCGTCGGTCCGGATCGTGGCCGCCGAGCCGCGCTACGGGGAGCTCGTCTACGGGCTGCGCAACCTCGACGAGGGGTTCGTCCCGGAGCTGTACGACGAGACGCTGATCGACTCGCGGTTCTCGGTGGGCCCGCGCGACGCCGTACGACGTACTCGCGAGCTGCTCGAGCTCGAGGGCATCTTCGCCGGCATCTCCAGCGGCGCCATCCTGCACGCGGCGCTCGGCCAGGCCGCCAAGGCGGTCAAGGCCGGTGAGCGCGCCGACATCGCGTTCGTGGTCGCCGACGGCGGCTGGAAGTACCTCTCCACCGGGGCCTACGAGGGCACCGTGGACGAGGCCGAGGAGCGGCTCGAGGGCCAGCTCTGGGCCTGACCCGGCTGCCGGCCGCGGGGCCTCACCTGGCACCCTGGTGCGCGTGAGCGGGCGCAGGGAGCAGGTCTTCTACAGCTTCATGCACACGGTGGTTCCTCCGCTCGCCCGCGCGGTCTGGCGGCCCACCGTCGAGGGCAAGGCCAACCTGCCGCGGCGTGGCCCGGTGATCCTGGCCAGCAACCACCGGTCGTTCGTCGACAGCCTGGTGATCCCGATCGTGGCGCCGCGCAAGGTGGTGTTCCTGGCCAAGGCCGACTACTTCACCGGCACGGGGCTGCGCGGCGCGCTGTCGCGCGCCTGGTTCCGGGGGATCGGCATGATCCCGGTCGACCGCGACGACACCCGCTCCGCGCTCGGCTCTCTCGACATCGCCCTGGAGGTGCTCGGTCGCGGGGAGGCGTTCGGGATCTATCCCGAGGGCACCCGTTCCCGCGACGGGCGGCTGTACCGGGGCCGGACCGGGGTGGCCCACCTCGCCCTCACCTCGGGTGCCCCCGTCGTACCCGTCGGGCTGATCGGCACCCAGGACCTGCAGCCGGTCGGCTCGCGGTGGCCGCGGCTGGCCAAGGTCACCGTGCGGTTCGGGGCGCCGCTGCGCTTCCAGGGCCGGTACAACGGGGTGCCGCTCGGGCGCGCCCGGCGGGAGGTGACCGACGAGATCATGGACGCGATCGCGGCGCTGAGCGGGCAGGAGCGGGCGGACACCTACAACGACCGGGCCCCCACCGGCCTGGGCTGATGGCGAGAACTCTTCCTCGTCCCGGTTTGCCCGGGATATCGTGACTCGACCTGTCTGCCTCGACCTCCTGGGGGACCCGGTGCGCGAGATCGTCGTCTTTTCCGGCAGTGCCCACCGGCCGCTGGCCAGGTCGATCTGCGACTCGCTCGGCGTGAAGCCGTCGTCGGTGGAGATCACCCGGTTCAGCAACGACTGCCTCCAGGCGCAGCTGCAGACCAACTGCCGGCAGCGGGACGTCTACATCGTGCAGCCGCTGGTGCCGCCCACGCAGGAGCACCTGATGGAGCTGCTGCTGATGATCGACGCGGCCAAGGGCGCCTCCGCGGCGCAGATCACCGCGGTGGTGCCGCACTATGCCTACGCCCGCTCGGACAAGAAGGACGCCTCCCGGATCTCGCTGGGCGGTCGGCTGGTCGCGGACCTGCTGGTCGCCGCCGGGGTCAGCCGGGTGCTCACCATGACCCTGCACGCACCGCAGGTGCACGGCTTCTTCTCGGTGCCGGTCGACCAGCTCACCGCGCTCGGCGTGCTCGCCGACCACTTCCGGGACCGTGACCTGAGCGACACCGTGGTGGTCTCCCCGGACCTGGGCAACGCCAAGAGCGCCACCCAGTTCGCCCGGCTGCTCGGGCTGCCGGTGGCCGCCGGCAGCAAGCAGCGGCTAGCCGACGACACCGTGGTGATCGACGCGATCGTCGGGGACGTGGACGGCAAGAAGGTCATCGTCCTCGACGACGAGATCGCCACCGGGGGCTCGATCGTGGAGCTCCTGGAGCGGCTGGCCGCCCGGGGCTGCGTCGAGGCGTCGGTGGCCTGCACGCACGGCCTGTTCGTGGGCAAGGCCGTGGACCGGCTGCGGGACCACCCGATGATCCGGGAGGTGGTGACCACCGACACGGTGCCCCGGCCCTCGGGCTGGCCGGAGCTGCAGGTGCGGTCGGTGTCGGAGCTGTTCGCCGAGGCGATCTCGCGGGTGCACGCGGGGGAGTCGGTCAGCTCGCTGTTCGACGGCGTGGACCCGACGCTCGGCCCGCCGCAGCCCAAGCTCCCGTTCGGCGCCTGAGCCGAGGCGTCAGGAGGTGACCCGGTCCTAGCCGGGTGACCTCCTGACCAGACGGAGAGGGGCGTGCGCCGGGTCGACGCACGCCCCTCGATGGGCTCACCTACCGGTCAGCCTCCCGGCTGGGTGACGCCGTTGGCGGTGAGCGTGTAGCGGGCGTACTGGTCCACCGTCTCGGACGGGTCGTCCTGCATGACGAGGGCCGCCACGGTCTGCGCCGAGTCGCCGACCATGCTGTGCAGCGCGGTGCCGCTCAGCGTGCCGTGGAAGTCACCGTCGGCTCCCTGGGTCAGCGGCATGGTGCCGACCCAGGCGGCGGTCCCGGCGTCGTCGTACGCCACCAGCTGCACGGTGTACCCGCTGACCGGCGTCGGGTGCGCCTGGGTGGCCGACTGCCAGCCGTCCAGCGACGAGCCGTCGGAGACCAGGCTGCCGCCGACCTTCACGTCGTCGACCCACCAGCCGGCCTCGTTCACCCCACTGTCGGTCACGTAACGGAACGCGAGCTCCACCTCCTGCCCGGCGTAGCTCGTCAGGTCGCAGGACTCGTCCTTCCAGGTCCCCGAGTCACCGCTGAAGCCCGGCAGGTTGCCCTGCACGGCCGGGATCGCGCCCGGGTCGTGGTCGGTCGTGGTGTCGGTGCAGGCAACGCTGACGTACTTGCCCTGCGCCGCGTCGTAGACCTGCACGAAGCCGAAGTCCCAGCCGGGCTCGGTGTCGTACAGCGTCCGGAACGTCAGCGTCGGGTCGGACGCGGGCACCGTGACGGTCCGGGTGATCGCACGGTCCAGGTTCGGGCCGCAGCCGGAGTAGAGCGCCGCGCTGCCGGTCCCGTCCGGCACCGAGCCGCAGCTGGTGTCCGCGGCGGTCGCGTCCGGCGGCGTGGCGTCGGTGGTCCACGCGACGTCGCGCGGTGCCAGGCTCCCCGCACCGTCGAAGGTGAGGTCGGTCAGCTGGCCGGCGTCGTAGTAGCTGCCGGTGCCGTCGCCGAGCCGGACGTAGTCCGAGCCGTTCGGCGGGGCGCCGGGCGTCGAGTAGGCCTCGTTGCCGACGTCGCCGAGCGTCCCGTCGTGGTTGATGTCGTCGTACGTGGCGTCCCAGTTGATCTGGGAGCCGAGGCTCTGCTCGGAGTACGCCGCCGCGTCGCCACCGGTCAGGCTGGCGCCGCCGTCGACCACGTTGTCCAGGGCCATGGTGGCCGCCCACCGGTGCACCACGTCCATCGCGGAGACACCGGCATTGTTGGCGTCCAGGACGTTCTGCAGGCCCTGCAGGCCGTTGCCCGGCTCCTTGTGCAGCGCGGAGAGGAACGCCTCGCCGTAGTGGCCGTAGAGGTACTGCATGAACGAGTAGGCCGCCCCGTAGTCGCACAGGATCTCCGGGCCGCCCTGGTCCTGCCACTGGGTGAGCGAGTTCTCCGGCCCGCCGTACCCCTCCCCGGCCATGAAGCCGGTGAAGCAGGCGATGTGCGAGTCCGCACTCGGGTCGGTCACGGGCACCGAGGTGTCCACGTAGCCGACCAGCGACTGCGCGTAGTCGGACAGACCCTCGTTGACCCAGCTGACCTCGTCCGGGTCCTGGTAGTACTCCAGCAGGTGCTGGTACTCGTGGGCGAAGGTGCCCTCGTAGAGGTGCGGCTTCGGAGCGCCGTACGGACGGGTCGAGTTCTGCGCCTGCGTGCAAGCGACG
>DASTWW010000174.1:0-2088 GCA_035765755.1 Nocardioidaceae bacterium | reverse complement strand
GGGCCGGGCACACCGTCGCGGTCTACGAGCGGGCCGACCAGCCCGGCGGGCTGCTGCGCTACGGGATCCCCGAGTTCAAGATGGAGAAGCGGCATCTCGAGCGGCGGCTGGACCAGATGCGCCGCGAGGGCACGGTGTTCCGCACCGGCGTGGACGTGGGCACGGACGTGACCGGCCGTCAGCTGGTGGAGCGTTTCGACGCGGTGCTGCTCACCATCGGCTCGACCGTGCCGCGCGACCTGACCATCCCGGGCCGGGAGCTGGCCGGCGTGCACCAGGCGATGGACTACCTGCCGCAGGCGAACCGGGCCGCGCTCGGCCAGACCGTCGAGGACCAGGTGGTGGCCACCGGCAAGCACGTGGTGATCATCGGCGGCGGGGACACCGGCGCGGACTGCCTGGGCACGGCGCACCGGCAGGGTGCCCGGTCGGTGACCCAGCTGGAGATCATGGGCGAGCCCGGTGCGGTCCGTCCGGCACACCAGCCCTGGCCGACGTACCCGATGATCATGCGGATCTCCTCCGCGCACGAGGAGGGCGGCGAGCGGGTGTACTCGGTGTCCACGAGTGCGTTCGTCGGCGACGAGCAGGGCCGAGTCCGGGCGCTGCGGCTGGTCGAGGTGCGGATGCAGGACGGCCGCTTCGAGGAGGTGCCGGGCACCGAACGGGAGCTCCCGGCCGAGCTGGTGCTGCTCGCGATGGGCTTCACCGGTCCGGAGACGGACGGCGTGGTGGCCGACCTCGGCCTCAATCTGGACCCGCGCGGGAACATCGTCCGCGACGACGGCTACCTGAGCTCGACGCCCGGCGTGTTCGCGGCCGGGGACTGCGGGCGTGGCCAGTCCCTGATCGTGTGGGCGATCGCAGAGGGCCGGTCGGCGGCCGCGTCGGTGGACAGCTATCTCACCGGGGCGACCACGCTGCGCGCGCCGATCACCCCCACCGAACGGCCGCTGACGGCATGACCCGCGCACGCCGCGCGACGACCCGTCGCTAGGCTCGTCAGGTGCGAAGAGCCAAGATCGTCTGCACTCTCGGACCGTCCACTGACACCCAGGACCGCGTTCGCGCGCTGGTCGATGCCGGCATGGACGTGGCCCGGCTGAACCTCAGTCACGGTTCGCACCCCGACCACGAGCGCGTGTACCACATGATCCGGCGGGCCTCGGACGAGAGCGGCCACGGCGTCGGGATCGTGGCCGACCTGCAGGGCCCGAAGATCCGGCTGGGCACGTTCGCCTCCGGGCCGGTCACCCTCGAGGAGGGCGCCACCTTCACCATCACCACGCGTGACGTGCCCGGGGACCAGGAGGTCTGCTCCACGACGTACGACGGGCTGCCCGGCGACGTGTCCAAGGGCGACCAGGTCCTCATCGACGACGGCCGGGTCAGGCTCGAGGTCATCGAGGTCGGGGAGACCGACGTCGAGACCCGGGTGGTGGTGCCGGGCAAGGTCAGCAACCACAAGGGCATCAACCTTCCTGGCGTGGCGGTGTCGGTGCCTGCGCTCTCGGAGAAGGACCGCGAGGACCTGCGCTGGGCGCTGCACCTGACCGTCGACTTCATCGCGCTCTCGTTCGTGAGGTCCGCGGCCGACGTCGAGGCCGTGCGTGCGGTGATGCGCGAGGAGGGCGTGATGCTGCCCGTGATCGCGAAGATCGAGAAGCCGCAGGCGATCCAGAACCTGGACGAGGTGATCGACGGCTTCGACGCGTTCATGGTCGCCCGCGGCGACCTCGGCGTGGAGTGCCCGCTGGAGGACGTCCCGTTCCTGCAGAAGCACGTCATCGACGCAGCCCGGCGCAACGCCAAGCCGGTGATCGTGGCGACGCAGATGCTCGAGTCGATGATCTCCGCCCCGCGGCCGACACGGGCCGAGGCTTCCGACGTGGCCAACGCGGTGCTCGACGGCGCGGACGCGGTGATGCTGTCCGGCGAGACCAGCGTGGGCGACTACCCGATGCAGACCGTGCGCACCATGGCCCGGATCATCGAGTCGACCGAGAGCCACGGCCTCGCGCGGATGACCGCGATCGAGTGGCAGCCGCGCACCAGGGGCGGGGTGATCGCCAAGGCGGCCGCCGAGGT
>DASTWW010000173.1:0-22956 GCA_035765755.1 Nocardioidaceae bacterium | reverse complement strand
GCGACCCCGACGGGACTCGAACCCGCGGCCTCCGCCGTGACAGGGCGGCGCGCTAACCAACTGCGCTACGGGGCCAGTGTTGCAACTTCCTCAAGCGGAGGAATGCTAACGCACCCTCCCCCCTACGTCCCAATCGGCCGGCCGATGAAGGACGCGTACCCCCAACGGGATTCGAACCCGTGCTACCGCCGTGAAAGGGCGGGGTCCTAGGCCGCTAGACGATGGGGGCGTGCACCCATCGGGCCGTCGGGCACGACTGCCGTCGGGGACCGGACCAGTCTAGGACCTGGGCCGGACCCGGCCAAATCGGTCGGCGGCGCGGGACGGGGAGAATGGTCCCGTGGTCGACATGGGGCGGGAGCGGTTCGAAGAGCTGGTCGCGGATGCCCTCGACACGATCCCGGAGGAGCTCGCCCGGCTGGTCGACAACTGCGTCGTACTCGTCGAGGACGAACCGCCGCCGGGACCGACACTGCTCGGGGTGTACGTCGGAACGCCGCTGACAGAGCGCGGACCCGGCTACACGATGGTGACCCCGGACCGGATCACCATCTTCCGCAACCCGATCCTGCGGCTGTCCGCGAGCGACGAGCAGGTCGTCGAGCAGGTCAGGATCACCGTCGTCCACGAGATCGCGCACCACTTCGGGATCTCCGACGACCGGCTCGACGAGCTCGGCTACGCCTGATCCTTCCCGATGTCGTGTCGATATCGCGACCTATGCGTCGCGCTAGCCGTACCGATATCGGTAAGACAGGCCGGGGGCGGAGGCGAGGCCGGAGAGTGCGTCATCAAGGGAGAGCGGCCGCCAGGGCCGGTGCGAGACCGGAAGCTTCCGCAGCGCGTCGGTGTAGTGCGCGAAGGTCGCGAAGTCGGCCGGGAACCGGTCCGGGTCCGCGCCGAGCAGCTCACCCCTCACCCGGGCCCGTCCGGCCAGCCGCTGCCAGGACTCCGCCTCGACCAGCCCGGTGGACCGGACCCCATGGCTGAACAGCATCACGCCGACCTCGTCGTACTGCTCCCGCCCGAGGTACCCGGCCAGGTCCAGCGCGGCCCGCTGGGTGGGGAAGAACGTCCAGAACGGCACTGAGCCGCTGGCCAGCGTGCGCCACGGGTCGTGCACGATGAACGAGCTGACCAGCAGTCGCTGCGCCGGCTCGCCGCGGCTGCGCTTCCAGGAGCGCACCGTGTCCGCGACCGCGGCCGACGGGGTCTGCGGGTGCTCGAAGCGCACCTCCACCACCGGGTGGCTGCGCCGCTGCGCTTGCTCGACCAGCCCGTCCAGAAGCGGGCCGGCGAACCCCCACTCGGCCTCTGGGGCGGTGTCGTCGGCGGCCGGGGCGCCCGGCGCTGCGAGGTACTCCTCCGCGGACATCCCGCCCTGCGCGCCGAGCTGGAACACGTGCCGCTCGCCGACCCGTGTCACCGGCCAGGTGGAGGTGTCGCGGACCACGACCACCGGGGCGCCGGGGGCGAGCCGCTCCTCGATGAAGCGTCGGTACGACGCGGGGAGCTCGGCCCACTTGGTCCGGAAGTACCCCATCTGCGAGGTGCTCAGCTCGTCCTGGTTGGGATCGTGCATGTGGTGCAACAGCACGCCCTTGTTCGCGTCGAGCAGCGCCCCGGCATGCCGCTCGCCGAATGCGAGGGCCCCTGCCGCGTCCTCCGGGTCGGCACCGGGGCGACGCACCGGGACGAGCAGGGTCTGCGGCAGCCAGGGCAGGCCGCACGCCGCGGCGAGGTGGCTGAGCGCGCCGTTGGAGGAGCCGATGAGCACGCCGGCGAACCGGGGGCCGCGGTAGCGGTCCACCACCCAGTCGGCGACCCGCTCCAGGTCCACCTCGGCGAGCCGCTCGGGCGCGACCCCCTCACGTCCGCTGGCGAGCGCGTACACCCGCCGGCGCAGCGGCGCCGGGAGTGCCCCGCTGGCCCGCACCAGCCGCGCCTTCAGCGGCGACTGGCCGAGGTAGGCGAACTCGCGTCCCTCCAGGGCCAGCGCCAGCGCGGTCAGCAGGGCGCTGGCGGAGTCGAAGGAGGCGATCGACCGCTCCGGCGGCAGGCTCATGTCTCGCCTCCGGCGGCACGGTCGGCCAGCTCCTGCAGCGGAGCTGCCCAGGCGCCCGGATGGTTCCACACGAAGGCATGGGCGCCGGGCACCCGCGCCGTACGGACCCTCGGGGAGAGGCCGCCGAGGTGCACCCGGACCAGGTGCGCGACGCCGCGGCCGCCGGCCCGCCGCCACTCCGGGACGTGGCTGGCCTGCAGACCCGGCGAGGGGGTGCGCGCGTCCAGCCGCCAGTGCGCGAGGTAGTCGGACACGGCCATGCCCTGGACCACCACCACCGGCGGGCGGTCGTCGCGGGGCTCGCCGAGCACCCGCGTGCGGATGCGCCCCTCCGGCACGTCGGTGTGGCGCAGCAGCATCTCGCCGGGCAGGCGTGGGGGTTCGGCCACGGTGCCGGTGTACCCGCCGCGCCGAGGGTGACACGGGCCCACCGCGTCAGGTGTCGAGGTTGCGGGCCCAGCCGAAGCAGAACACCCCGAAGCAGGCGATCCCCAACGCGATCAGCATCACGATGCCGCGCCCGAACGGCTCCTGCAGCACCTGGTGCAGCGCCTGCCCGAGACCGGCGGACTTCTTCGGGTCGTGGGTCCAGCCCGCCCACACGAACAGCCCGCCGACCACCGCCAGCGCTACCGCCTTGCCGCCGTACCCGATCCGGCCGGACCAGACGATCGCCGTCCCGAGCGACCCGTTCTGGCCACCCGGGGTCAGCTTCTCGGTGAACGACCCGGTGACCGCGGCGACGGCCAGCGCCCCGGCGGCGACCAGCACGCCGACGCCGATCAGGGCGACCACTACCTGCCCGCCCGGCATCGACAACAGCTTGGCGGTCATCGAGTCGGTGCCGCCCGAGCTCGAGCTGCTCGACGTGGCCAGCCGGAAGGCGCTGACCGCCAGCACCACGAACACCACCGTCTTCACCCCGGAGCCGATGCGCTTGGCCAGCCGCTTCTTGTCCTCGGAGGTGCGGTGCCCGCCGATCGCCTCGACCAGCTGCCACACCGCCAGCGCGAGGAAGCCGACCGCCACCACGATCAGCACTACCCGACCGGCGGTGTTCTGGGCCAGCTGGCTCATCGCGTTCTGCGCCGACGGGCTGCCCTGCCCGGCCAACGCCAGCTTGGCGGCCAGGAAGGCCAGCAGCAGGTGCATCACGCCGAAGCAGACCAGGCCCGCGCGCACCGCGCGGTCGAGGGTGTCGCTGTGCTCGGCGCGGCGTCCCGCCCGGTTCGCCTTCGCGGTGACGTCCATCGGCTCCCTCCGGTCCGCAGGGTTCATCCCCTCCGGCGGCTCGCCGCAAACTCACCGGCCGGGTGACTTCGCCGCTGCTGGGTAGGAGGGACCCGTGACTTCCGGACCGCTGCTGCTCGGGCCGCTGCTGAGGTACGTCGACGCGACCTCCGCGGCCGTCTGGGTGGAGACCCGTGACCGCGCGCAGGTCACCGTGCGCCTGGGCGACTCGACCTGGTCGGCGGGCACGTTCGCGGTGCACGGGCACCACTACGCCCTCGTCGAGCTCTCCGGACTCGAGCCGGGCACCACCACGCCGTACTCCGTCCAGGTGGACGGCGAGCAGGTCTGGCCGGAGCCGGACTCGCCCTACCCGCCCCCGGTGATCGCCACCCAGGGGCGGGAGGGCCGCATCCGGATGGTGTTCGGGTCCTGCCGGGTCAGCGTGTCCCAGGACGCGGCCGGGACCCACGAGCACGGAGTGGACGCGCTGCTGGCGTACGCGCTGCGGATGGCCCGCGGCGACCACGCGCGACCCGACCTGGTGCTGTTCCTCGGCGACCAGGTCTACGCCGACGAGACCTCGCAGGAGATGCAGGACTTCATCGCCGCCCGCCGCGACATCACCGAGCCGCCCGGCACCGAGCTGCGGGACTTCGAGGAGTACGCCTACCTGTACGAGCTGGCCTGGACGGACGGGCCGATCCGGTGGCTGCTGTCCACGCTGCCCACCGCGATGATCTTCGACGACCACGACATTCGCGACGACTGGAACACGTCGATCACCTGGCAGCAGCAGATGCGGGCTCATACCTGGTGGAACGACCGGATCGTGGCCGGCCTCGCGTCGTACTGGGTCTACCAGCACCTGGGCAACCTGTCCCCGCACGCGCGCGCCGAGGACGAGGTGTGGCAGCAGGTGACCGGCCACCAGGGGCCGGACGAGCCGGACCTGACCGAGTTCCTGGACAAGGTCGCCTACCGCGCGGACCGGCAGCCGGAGACGTACCGGTGGAGCTACGTGCGCGACGTGTACGGCGTGCGGCTGGTCGTCATCGACTCCCGGGCGGCGCGGATCTTGACTCCGGACCGGCGCTCGATGCTCGACGACGAGACCAAGGCGTGGCTGGAGGAGCAGATGTGCGGCGGGTTCCGGCACCTGCTGATCGGCACCTCGCTGCCGTTCCTGCTGCCGGTGGCGCTGCACCACCTCGAGGCCTGGGACGAGGCGCTCGCCGAGGGTGCGTGGGGTCCGCGGCTGGCACGGTTCGGCGAGCAGCTGCGGCAGAAGGCGGACCTCGAGCACTGGGCGGCCTTCGAGGACGGCTTCCACGACATGGCCCGGACCGCCCTCTCGGTCGCGTCCGGCCGGCTCGGTGAGCCGCCGCAGACCGTCACCTTCCTGTCCGGGGACGTGCACCACTCCTACCTCGCGGAGGTCGCCCGGCCCTTCGGCACCCGGATCGTGCAGGCGGTCTGCTCACCGATCCGCAACCGGCTGCCGGCCGGGATGCGCGGACCGACCCGGGCGATGACCTGGCGCGCGCTCAGCGCGCTCGCCGCCCGGCTCTCGCGCAGCGCCAAGGTGCGCCGGCCGGAGATCTCCTGGGACACGACGCACGGGCCGTGGTACGCCAACACGCTGGCCACCGTCGAGGACCGCGCCGACGGGCTGCTGCTGTGCTGGGAGACCGGCGTGGTGCCTGACTCCGACGGCTCGGGTGCGCCCGACTACGCCGAGCCGCGCCTGGAGGAGGTGGCATCCGTGCTCCTCAGGCCTCGCCCCTGAGCGTCGAGCCCGCAGCTCATGTGAGGTCCGGCACGAAATTGGGCACGGGCGCACCCGCAGGAACAGTTCCCGTGGCGGAGCGGTTCTCCCAGTGGACGCAACCAGACGAGGTGAGCCATGGCAGAGCGAAGGCACCGGGTGGTCGTGATCGGCTCCGGGTTCGGTGGTCTCTTCGGGGCGAAGGCCCTCAAGGACGCGCCGGTCGACGTCACGATGATCGCGCGCACCAGCCATCACCTGTTCCAGCCGCTGCTGTACCAGGTGGCCACGGGGATCCTCTCCGAAGGCGAGATCGCCCCGCCGACCCGAGAGGTGCTGGCCCGGCAGAAGAACGCGCGGGTGATCCTCGGCGAGGTCTACGACATCGACCTCGAGCAGCGGCTGGTCCGCTCCCGGGTCCTGCAACGGACCACCACCACGGCGTACGACTCCCTGATCGTGGCCGCCGGCTCCGGTCAGTCCTACTTCGGGCACGGAGAGTTCGCCGAGTTCGCGCCCGGCATGAAGAGCATCGACGACGCGCTCGAGCTGCGCGGCCGGATCTTCGGCGCCTTCGAGCTCGCCGAGATCGCCGAGAGCGACCACGACGTGGAGCGGCTGCTCACCTTCGTGGTGATCGGCGCCGGGCCCACCGGGGTGGAGATGGCCGGCCAGATCGCCGAACTGTCCAGGCGCACCCTGAAGACGGACTTCCGCAGGATCAACACCCGCAAGGCGCGGGTGATCCTCGTCGACGCGGCCTCGCAGGTGCTGCCGCCGTTCGGGGAGCACCTGGGCCGCAAGGCCAAGAAGGACCTGGAGAAGCTCGGGGTCGAGGTGCAGCTCGGCGCGATGGTCGTCGACGTCGACGAGTACGGCATCGAGGTGCAGGACAAGGACGGCACCCGCCGCCGCATCGAGGCGGTCACCAAGGTGTGGGCCGCCGGGGTGGAGGCCAGCGGGCTCGGCAAGACTCTGGCCGACCAGACCGGCGCGCGTTTGGACAGGGCCGGCCGTCTCGCCGTCAACCCCGACCTGACCCTGCCCGGGCATCCCGAGGTGTTCGTGGTCGGCGACATGATCAACCTCAACCACCTGCCCGGGGTGGCGCAGGTGGCCATCCAGGGCGCCCGCTTCGCCGCCAAGGAGATCGAGAACCGGCTGGCCGGGAAGCCGGCGCAGGGTCCGTTCGAGTACTTCGACAAGGGCGACATGGCCACCATCTCGCGGTTCCGGGCGGTGGCCCGGATCGGCGGCAAGGTGCGGCTGACCGGCTTCCCGGCCTGGCTGATCTGGCTGGTGGTGCACCTGTTCTACATCACCGGGTTCAAGAACCGTGTGACCGCGGTGCTGCACTGGGCGGTCAGCTTCATTGGCCGCGGCCGGTCGGAGCGGACGGCGACCGAGCAGCAGATCTTCGCCCGGTCGGCGCTCGGTCGGCTTCAGGGGGGTACGTCGGACCTGGTCGCCGCGCCGGAGGAGTACGACGCGGAGCGGGCCCGCCAGGATGCCGCGCGGCGCGCCGAGCTGGAGGCCAGGGCCGCCGAGGAGGCCCGGCTCACCGACACCGGTGAGCGGGGCGTCCCCGCCGAGGGGGCCGAGGAGATGGCCGGCCGGTCCTCCTAGTCACTCCTCCTCGTCGACCACGTGGACGGCGGCCTCCTCGGCGCTGGCGCCGGCCCCGTCCACGCCGACGTCCTCGGCGACCAGGTCCTTCTCCTCGTCGGGGCCGAGCCCCTCGTCCTCGGCAACCAGCCGGCCGGCGCGGTCGTCGCCGACCTCACCGCCGACGTTCTCCGTCGCGTCCTCGGAGCCGTCGTACGGGTCCGGCTCCGGCACCTCCTGGCGCAGCCGCTGGTCGAGCGTCTCGCCCATCTCCTCCTCGAGCTGGGTGTTGCCGTACCCCTCGCCCGGGGACCACTTCTCCGGCGCGGAGTACCCCTCGTCCAGCTTGTCGTCGAGCCCGCGGTCGACGAGGGTGTCCTCCTCCTGGAGCTGGTCCTCGTCGTCGACGCTGTAGCCCTCGTAGTTCTCCTGCTGGTTCTCGCCCACGTTCTCGCTCATGTCTGACAGCCTCACCCTGCATCGGTTGCTCAAACGTTCCCCGGGTCTGTGCCCGGGCGCGGACCGGGCATGCGCGACACGCCGTGGTGCAGACCGGGCGTGACCTTCTCGGCGGACGCTCGTTGTCCTCTCGTACCCGGCGGTAACAACACGCCGGGTGGTCGAGACAGGGGAGGCCCGATGAGACACAGGACGCTTCGGGGGTACGCGGCGGGGATCGCCGCGGGCGCCCTCGTCGTGCTCACGCCGACGGCGGCGTTCGCCGGCATGGGCGGCCCGACCGACCCGGTCGGCAGCCTGCTCGACCAGACCCAGCAGCAGCTCGGCAGCCTCTCCGGTGCGCCCAGCCTGCCCGGGCCGACCGCGCTGCCCCAGCCGAGCCTGCCCAGCGCGCCGAGCCTGCCCGGCACACCCAGCGCGCCAGGCGCGCCGAGCACCGGCTCGTCGCAGAAGCCGTCCGACGACAGCGACGTCGCGCCTAATGAGACCACCGACCCGTCGGGACCGGACCACGCGGGGAGCCAGGGCCTGCACGCCGTCGCGGGTGGCCAGGACGTCGCCGACGCGGGTCATGACCGGACGGCGGTACGACGCGGGGGCCACACCCGCTCCGACGCGACCCTGCTCGCTCTGGGCGGGCAGGAGATCCTCGGCGCGCACGCCTCCTCGCAGGGCCCCCGGGAGTCGCACGCCGGCAACCCGTTGCAGCCGCTCTGCGACGGCAGCAGCGGGCAGGTGTGCCTGCAGGTGCTGTACGCCGACGCCTACGCGGGCAAGGGTCACGGCCTGGCCCAGTCCGGGATCGCCCGGGTCTGCCTCGGCGGCAGCAAGACCGACCCGACCGCGTCCTGCGACGGGCCGCTGTCGGCCGGCGTGCTCACCGACAAGGCGCAGACCGACCGCAGCCACGGACGCACCACGGCGTCGTCGGAGTCCGACCTCGCCGATCTCTGCTTGACGCAGCCGGGGACCACCGGCTGCACACTCTCCGCGGACGCGCTGCACTCGCAGGGCACGGCCGGCTCGGCCGGGCCCTCGGCGAGGCGGGGCTCCTTTCTGCTGGGAGTCCAGGGGGGCGGCCAGGGTGGGAGGGTCGACCAACCCACCGCGATCCAACTACCACCCGGCTGCCCCCCGCCCAGCGCGCTCTGCGCGTACCTCAACCAGGGTGAGACCTACCTCGGCCACGGGATCGCCGGACACGCCCAGGACGCGCTGAAGGTCGGCCTGCTGCCCGGCCAGCCGGTGGAGGTGGACGTGCTCGGCGGGCACACCGAGACGCTCGTCCACACCCGGGCCGGCACACCGGGGCACAGTGTCGCCGGGCAGGGCGCCGGCGGGCCCAGCGCCGGTGGTCCGGGCCATCCCGCGACCGGCACGGTCGCCGGCGAGCATGCCGCGCTCGCGCCGCTGGCCGGCCTGCTGCCGAACACCGGTGGGGTCTGGTCCGGGCTGCTGGCCTTCGGACTCCTCGGCCTGGCGGCCGGCTCCTTCCTGCTCGCCGCGGCCCGCCGCCGTCTGGCCTGAGCCGTGACCAGGCGGGTCGTCGTCCCCGCGGCGGTGGGTGCGGTCGCGCTGCTGGCCGCGGCGTACTTCGGCTACCTCACCCTCCGCGGCAGGCACGCCGACCCGGGCGCCACCCAGCCGGTGTCGGTGCACACCCGCACCGTCACCGGGAAGGGGTTCAGCATCGGGGCGCCCGCTTCGATGCGGGTCACCCGGAAGCACGGCACGGTCACCCTGTCCGACAAGCGGCACTCCCTGGTCGTGACCGTGGGGCGTGCCACGGCCGGACCGCTGCGGCACACCGCCCGCGGCTTCGTCCGTTCGCTGCGCGACGGCTACCGCCGGGTGCGGGTGCTGGGACACCAGTCGCAGCGGGTGGACGGCCGCCCGGCGCTCGCGACGTACGGTCACGCCGTGAACGCGCACGGCGCCCGGATCCGGTTCGTCACCGTGACGGTGCGCGCCCGGCCGCGCGACTACGCGATCACCGCGTTCACCGCCTACGGCTCCGACCCCACGCGCGTGCTGCCGAAGGTGAACGCGATCGCGAGCACCTTCCGGGTCGGTGGTTGAGGAGGGCGAAGTCCGTCTCGAAACCTAGTCCGGCACCATCGCGATCAGTGTCGCGTCCCGCTCCGGCAGCTTGGTCTCCTCGTTGGCGACCGTGGTCCGGCCGTCCTTGCACACGAACATGACCACCGCCTGCCCGTCGTACCTCGCCTGGAAGTCCGTCAGCGTGAACTCCTTGGTCAGGTCGGTACGACGGACCTGCAGCGCCTCCGACCGTTCCCGCAGCTGCCGGTGCGTCAGGGCCGGGACGAAGGCGAACCGGCCGCTGAGGTGACCGGCGGCGACCGTCCGCTCGTGGGCGGTCGGCTCGTCGGAGTCGGCACGGCGAAGCTGGAACACGTGCGCCCGACCGAGGTCGTGGATGAACTCCCGGGCTGCGGTGGCGTTGTGCTCGTCGTCGCTGGTGCAGGCGACCAGGCTGCCGATCCCGGACAGGTCCAGGTCTTTCACGACGTACTCCGAGAGCACGTTCGCGGTCACGGTCTGCAGGCCGGCCATCTTGGCCCGGGAGAGGTCGACGTACTCCCGGGCCACGATCATCGTCGGCACCCCGAGCTCGCGAAGCAGCCGCGCCGCGTCCACCGTCCAGGGGTTCACGCCCGCGAACAGGATGCCCTGCGGTGACGTGCTGGCGAGCCCGAGCCGCTCCGCCAGCCGGCCGACGCCGAACCCGTAGAGCGCCACCGTGCAGACGATGACCAGGAACACCAGCGGCACCATCCGCTCTACCTGCTGGGACAGCGTGGCCAGCTCGTGCGCCTGGGCGTCCAGCCCGGCGCTGCCGGGCCCGCCGGTGTGCGCCCGCTGCGCCATCGTCTGCGCGGCGCGGGAGAACTCCAGTGCGAAGATGCTGGTCACCGCGGCGGCCACGATGCCGCGCGGGGCCATGCAGGCCATCAGGGTGCGCTCGGCGCGTGTCACCTTCGTGCCGATCAGGCCGAGCAGCACGCTGACCGGGCGGACCACCACGATCAGCAGCCCGAGGAACACCAGCGCCTGTGGCAGCACGTCCCACAGCTCCGCCGGGGAGATCCGGCCGGCGAGCACCACGAACAGGCTGCCCACGAACAGCACCTGCAGGTGTTCCTTGAACTCCTGGACGTGCTCGAGGTGCAGCCCGGGACGGTTGCCCAGGAACACTCCGAGCACCGTCACGGTGAGCAGCCCGCTCTCCGGCTGCAGCCCGTTGGAGACCATCAGCGCGCCGACCGCCGCGGCCAGGAACACCACCCCGTGCAGGAAGTCGGGGATGGCGTGGCGGCGCATCAGGAAGTCCAGCAGGTAACCGAGCGCGAGCGCGATCCCGAACCCGATGACCACGGTCTTGACCAGGCTCAGCAGCACCGTCGGCAGCGCGTCGCCGAGGCCGCCGGCGAGCACGCCCTGGAACACCAGCAGGCCGAGCACCGCGCCGATCGGGTCGACCACGATGCCTTCCCAGCGCAGCAGGGAGGAGATCCGCCGGGTGGGGCGCAGGGTCCGCAGGATCGGGGCGATCACGGTCGGTCCGGTGACCACCAGGATCGCTCCGACCAGCAGCGCCACCTCCAGGGCGAACCCGACCGCGAGCGCGCTGAAGGTGATCAGCGCCCACGCGATCAGCACGGTCACCGTGCACAGCCGGATGACCGGCCTGCCCAGGTCGCGGACCTGGCGGATCCGCAGGCTCATGCTGCTCTCGAACAGGATGATGCCCACGGTGATCGTCACCCCCGCGAACAGCACGTCCCGGCCCAGGACCCGGTCCGGCTCGGCGACCTGGCCCAGGCCGAAGCCGACCAGCAGCAGCACCAGGATCGAGGGGACGCGCAGCCGCCACGCCAGCCACTGGCCGAGCACACCGACGACGACGATGAGGGCCAGGTAGGCGGCGGGGGACATGGTCTGCAGGTCGTGGGCTGCAGCTCCGAGCAGATCGCCCATTCCGCACAGATTGGCGGTTCACCCGGCGGGTTTCAAGGCCGGGCCGCCCGAGGTGAGGTACGTCGCAGGGCTACCGGAGGTTGACCATCCGGAACATGCCCATCGTCGCGTGCGGCATGCCGGTCTTCTCGCTGGGGAACCAGCAGCTCAGCAGGTACTGGCCGCGCGGCAGGTTGTAGTGGAACCTCGTCTGGGTGCCGCCGGAGATGACGCCGCTGGCGGCCGACCCACGGCGCATCCACGCCGGCAGGCTGCGGTTCTCGGACCTGACGAAGCGGCCGGCCTGGGCGCGGGTGGTGCCGTGCTTGACGTGCCGCATGACCAGATAGCACGGCTCGTCGGAGGTGACCTTGAACAGCGTCCAGCCCCGGCGGGGGATCGTCGCAGGAGCCCGGAACCGCTCCCGCGACGTGCCGACGATGGTGCTGGACGTCGCCGGCCCGCCTCGTGGCGTGACCGCGCCGGTCACGTCCAGCTTGGTGACCGAGGGGCCGTTCTGGTCGAACAGGTAGTAGGTGCCGGCGGTCAGCACCTGGGCGAACCGGCCCGGGTGGTTCTGCTTCGCCTCGGCTCCGCCCGACCAGAGCGTGCCGCGGTCGACCCGCTGGACGGCCATCGTCATGCCCATGAAGGCGTTCTCGGAGTCGCGAACGAACTTCGGCCACGAGTACCACTTGCGGAGCTTCACCAGCTGGAGCGTGTGGTCACCGGAGGCCGCCACGACGGTGAACCTCACCTGCCCGGCGTCGACCCGGTGGGTGCTCATCCGGATCGAGGTGTCCCTGACGACGGCCTTGATCGTCGGGACCCGTCCGGCGGCGTCCACCTGCGTGGGGACCAGCGCCGTCCCGGTCACCGCTGTCGCGAGCGCTGTCGCCACAGCCGCAAGACGTCTGCGTGTGTTCATCCCCGTGATCCCCTGTGTCGGTGCCGGACCAGGCCACACAAGCACAGGCGGCGCGCCGCGGTCTGTAGCAAGAAAGGGGCAGCCGGGATCGCCCATCTGACGCACCGGGCGGGGTGAAATCACCGGCTTCGGCCGGGATGCCCGCCGGCATGCGAAAGGGGGTGAGGTACGTCGTACCTCACCCCCTCACCGGCGGTGTGCGGCTACCGCAGGTTGATCATCCGGAACATGCCCATCGTCGCGTGCGGCATGCCGGTCTCATCGCTCGGCCAGAAGCACATGAGCACGTACCGTCCGGCCGGCAGGTTGTAGTGGAACAGCATCTGCGTGCCGCCGGAGATCACGCCGCTCGACGTGCCGGCGGGCAACGCGAACGGGGGCTCGGCCTGGTCGCCCGAGGCGAAGTACCGCTTCACCATGTGCCGGGTGGTGCCACGCTTGACCTGCTGCATCACCAGGAAGTGCGGCTCGTCGGAGGTGTCGCGGAATACCGTCCAGCCCTCGGCCGGGATCACCTTCGGCGCCCGGAACCGGTCGTTGCCGGTGCCGACGATGGTGCTGCTGTTGCGGATCCAGGCTCGCGAGGCGGTCGTGCCGGTGACGGTCAGCAGGGCCGCGGCGGGACCGTTCTGGTCGACGATGAAGTAGCGGCCCGCCGGCAGGGTGATGGCGAACCGCCCGGGGTGGTTCTTCTTCGCCTCGGCGCCGCCGAGCCAGGTCACCCGGGTGTCCACGCGCTTGATGGCGGGGATCCGGCCGCGGAAGGCCTTGCCGATGTCGCTCATCAGGTCGCGAGGACGGTAGCCCTTGTGCAGCTGGAGCACCTGCAGCTCGTGGTCGCCCGAAGGTACGACGACACGGAACTTGATCCGCCCGGCCCGGACGGTGTCCCGGCTGAGGTGGATGGCCTGGTTGGTCATCGTGGCCCTGATCGTCGGGATCTTCCCGACGGCGTCCACCTGGCTGGGGACGAGGGCGGTTCCGGTGACCGCCGTGGCCATCGCGGCCACCACGGCCGCGACACGTCTGCGTGTGTTCATCCGTTGAGTCCTTTGCCCCATGACCGGCCCCTGCCGGTCGAAGCCGCCATTCGAACACATGGGCCGATGCCGGGTCTGTAGCCAATAGGGGGCATGTCCGGATGGTCCGCCTCATCCGGAAGGAGGATTGCGTCAGGCCAGGGTCTGTGTCAGCGACCCGTCTTCGCCGTCCAGCTGGAGTCGGCCGAGGGCGCCGTTGACGAGTGGCAGGTACGGCGGGACGTGGCCGCACTCCACGTCAACCACAAGAGGGACACCGAGCCCGCCCAGGGCGTCCAGCACCGCGTCGTACTGGCTCAACGTCCGGGTGTCCGGCGCCCGGGTGCGGCCGACGAGCACCGCCGTGGCGGCGTCGAAGAAGCCGGCCAGGTTGCACAGCGTCTCGATGCAGCCGCCGACCAGCCGGCCGGTCACCTCCACCGGGCCGTCGCCGTCGTGCCGGCGCCAGGTACCCGTGCCGGTCCAGGTGTACTCGGTGGCCCGCGGGTTGTCCGCCCAGTTCCAGTGGTTGCGCCCCTGCACGCCGGGGGAGGACAGGGTGAAGGTGGCGCCCTGCGGAAGGGTCGTGACGTCGAGCCAAGACAGCAGTGGCTGCGGCACGTCGTACGGCGTGTCCATGCGGAGTCCCTCGACGGCGAAGTCCAGGCGCGGCCGGAGCTCGGGCTCCACCCCGCTCGACGGCGCGGTGACCCCGATGACGTCTCCGGGCCGAAGCGGCCTGGGGTAGCGGATGCTCATCTCCGGAACGTATCGCGAGGGGTGGCCCGTTCGGGCCGGGCCACTGGTCTCGTCGCCGCTACAAAGGGGCATTGTCGCCCTGCTTCGGGCGGGGCTAGCGTCCCGCGTGGATGGCCGCTCGGCCATCCGGTCACGCGACTCGGAGCGGAGACAGCCATGGCCTACGGCATCGTGCACCACTTCCCCGGCGGTACCAAGGAGCAGTACGAAGCTTCGCTCGCGGCGGTCCACCCCGGGCCGGGCCAGCTCCCCGCGGGGCAGCTCTTCCACGCCGCCGGCCCGTCGAAGGGCGGCTGGACGATCATGGCCGTCCACGACTCGCAGGAGAGCTGGGAGCGGTTCCGCGACGAGATCCTGCTGCCGCGCTTCGAGCAGGGCATCGAGGGCGGCTTCGAGGCGATGCCGCAAGAGACCACCGTCGACGTGTACAGGCTGATGCCCTGACCGCAGAGTCGGAGGCGGCCCACGGCGCCACGGGGGCCCTCGCGCGCGCCGACGAGCTGCACGGTCTCGAGCTGGCCATCCGGCGCGGGCCGGAACACGGTTGACCGATGCCAGCTGCCCTGGCGATGCTCGCGCAATGACGCTCCGCATGCAGGCGCTCTGCCTCGACACCTCTGACCCGTTCTGCGTGCTCCGCGCCCTGCCCTGAAGACATGTGGGTTGAGTAACTCGACAAAACAAGTCTACTTTGTTAATAATGGCGGCACGGGGACATCGACGCGAAACGGGGAGGCCCCATGCTGCACGTCGCACACCAGGTGCTGGCCGATGGCTGGCTGCTCGCGCACCTCGACCAGCTCAAGATCATCGTGGCCGGCTTCCTGGTCGGCACCGTCGTCGGCATCACCGGGATGGGGGGCGGGGCGCTGATGACGCCCGCGCTGCTGTTCCTCGGGGTCGGCAACGCGTCCACCGTGGTGACTGCGGACCTGACCGCGTCCGCGGTCTACAAGGCCGGGGGCGCGCTCGTGCACTGGCGGCAGGGTTCACCGAACCTGAAGCTGGCGGGCTGGCTGATGCTCGGCTCGGTGCCGATGGCCTTCCTCGGCCCCCATCTCATCCGATGGCTCGCTGCCCCGGACCAGCTCCAGACCGTGCTGCAGCTGGCGATCGGCTTCGCGCTGCTGCTCGCCTGTGCGACGTACGCCCTACGCCTCTACCTGCAGCTGCGCCGGGTGCGCAGCGGCCAGCACGCCGAGGGCGAGCCGAGGATCCGGCCGGTTCCGACCGTGGCGATCGGCGCGCTCGGCGGGCTGCTGGTCGGCATCACCTCGGTGGGTTCCGGGTCGGTGATCATGATCGCGCTGGTGATGCTGTACCCGACGCTGTCGGCGGTGAAGCTGGTCGGCACTGACCTGGTGCAGGCGGTGCCGCTGGTGATGGCCGCGGCGATCTCCAACATCTTCGCCTACGGCCTGGACCTGAGCCTGACCATCCCGCTGATCCTCGGCTCGGTGCCCGGCAGCGTCCTCGGGGCGCGGCTGGCGCCGCGAGTGCCGTCCTCGCTGATCCGCCGTGGCCTGGTGGTGGTGCTGACCATGTCCGGTCTGGCCCTGCTGGACAAGGCCGGGTGGGCGCCGCTGGGTGCCGGCGAGGACCAGACCCATCCCGTGCTGATCGTGGTGGCCGGGTTGGCCACGCTCATCGCCGTGTCCGCGGTGTGGGGGCTGATCCGCAAGCACGAGGGACTGCCGATGTTCGGCAAGCCCCAGGTGCGTGAGCTGCAGGGCGCCCGGGAGTGACCGCAGCCGGAGTCACTCACGTTGCGTGGGCAGCTGCGGGATCAGCCAGCCCACGAAGTCAGAAGGGCTCCGGGTCTGCATCCACAAGGACCCCGGCCCGTTGAAGGTGGCCACCAGCCCCTCCCCGGAGAGCAGCGTGGACTTCCAGCCGCCCACCTTGTTCACCTGGTAGCCCAGGCCCTCCTCGAAGGCGACGATGTGGCCGGTGTCGACCTTGAGCACCTTACCGGGCGCCAGCTCGCGGTGCTCGATCGCTCCGAAGCTGGAGACGATCATGTCGCCGGCGCCGGTGCACCGGAGCAGGAACAGGCCCTCCCCGGAGAAGAAGGTGCGCCCGCCGCCCCACTTGGTGTCCACCTGCACGCCGGCGTCGGAGGCCAGCCAGCTGCCCGACTGCACCATCAGCGCCCCGGAGCCGCTCAGCGGCAGGTGCACGATGTCCCCGGGCAGCGTCGGTGACACGGTCAGCTCGCCGCCGGACGGCGCCCGGAAGGTGTTGATGAAGAAGCTCTCTTCGCCCAGCACCGACCGCTTCAACCCGGCCAGCATGCCGCCTTGGGCCTTGGTCTCGATCTCCACGCCGCCGGACATGCTGGTCATCGCGCCGGCCTCTGCCTTGACCTCCCCGCCGGGCGGCAGGGCGATCACGCCGAGCGCGAAGGACGGGCTGTATCGGATCTCGACGTCCATGGCTGCCTCCTGGTGCCGACGGTCGGACATTAGCAATACTGGGCCGGTGGGAGCCGACGTCACGATCCGCACCCCGCTCGGCGAGATGCCGGCCTACGCGGCGACGCCGTCGACGGAGCCGCCGTGGCCCGGGATCGTGGTGGTCCACGACTTCACCGGGATGAGCCAGGACCTGCGCGCCCAGGCAGACTGGCTGGCGACCGAGGGCTTCCGTGCCGTCGCGCCCGACCTGTACTACTGGGGCAGCCGGCTGGGCTGCCTGCGGGTGATCATGCGCGACATCGGCGAGCGTCGGGGCCGCACCTTCGACGACATCGAGGCGGCCCGGCAGTGGCTGACCGACCAGCCCGGCGCGAGCGGACCGGTGGGCGTCATCGGTTTCTGCATGGGCGGCGGGTTCGCGCTGGCGCTGGCCCCGGACCCCGGCTACGCCGCCTCCAGCGTGAACTACGGCGGCTGCCCCGCCGACGCCGAGGACTGGCTGCCCGGCGCCTGCCCGATCGTGGGCAGCTTCGGCGGCTCCGACCGGTCCCCGCTCGGCGCGAAGGCGGGGATGCGGCTGGGCCGGCTGCTCGCCGCGCACGGGGTCGCGCACGACGTGAAGGTGTACCCGGGCGTCCGGCACGGTTTCATGAACGACCACGACCCGGCCGACCTCACGCCGCTGCTGCGGTTCCTGACCCGGATCTCCGGGACGGAGTACGACGCGGAGGCCACCCGTGACGCGCGACGGCGGATCGCGGCGTTCTTTCACACCTACCTGGACGGCTGACCCGAGGGCCCGGCGGCGGCACCGCGCCGATTGGCCTGAGGGGTTCGGCCGCTCGGTTCGGGGGCTACGGTGCCGCCACTCGGGAGGTCCACTGGGGCCCTCGGTGCAACCACCTTCGGTGCCGGTGGGTTAACGGCGCACCATCGCCTGGTTAAGGTTCGCGAAAGGGCAGCGACAGCACCGCGCGGGTCCCACCAGCCTCGCCGCGTCGTACCGTCAGCGCGCCGCCGGCCAGCTCAGCGGTGCGACGGGCGAGGTCGAGCCCGACCCCCGTCGAACCGGGGACCCCGTCCGCCGCCTGGAACTCCTCCGGCTGCCCCGGGCCGTCGTCCTCGACCCCGACGTCCACCCGGCCGTCGCCCCGGGGCTCGACGGTGAGCGCGAACGCCGTTCCTGGTGGGGTGTGGCTGAACACGTTGTCCAGCAGCGCGTCCAGCGCGGCCCCCAGCCGGTCGGCCGAGAGGGAGACCCACACCGAGTCGTCGGGCACCGACAGGGTGAACGGCCGGTGGGTCTCCTCGGCCAGCACTGCCCAGAACTCGGCGCGGGTGGAGACCACCTTCGTGGCGTCGCACCCATCAGACACGACCAACTCGGCAGGAGCGCGGGCGGCCGTGACCGCGGCATCGACGGCCGCGGTCAGCGCGTTCACGTGGCCGGTCATCGTGGCCCGTTCCTCGGGGTCGGCCAGCGCCTCCACCTCGAGGCGGAGCGCCGTGACGGGAGTCCGCAACCGGTGCGACAGGTCCGCGCCGAGCTGCCGCTCGCGTGCCAGCATGGCGCTGATGCGTGCGCCGAGGCCGTTGAGGACCCGGCCCACCGAGGCCACCTCCGCCGGTCCGGCCGGCTCCACCGTGGCGTCCAGGTCACCGGCCCCGACCCGCTCGGCCACGTCGGCCAGCTCGGTCACCGACCGGGACAGCCGACCCGCCAGCACCGCACCTATGGCGACTGCCACGCCGAGCAGGAACATCCCGACCAGCCCGAGCGTCACCCAGGTCGCCGTGACCCCGGCCCGCAGCAGCCGGTCGGGCACGAAGGTGCGGATCACCGCGACACCGTGCTGGCCGGCCACCGGCAGCAGCACCTGCTCGCCTCCGCGCGCCGCCGCGGTGAACGCCACCCCGGTGCGGGCGAGCGCGACGTGCGGGGTCCTCGCGGCGCGCGCGCCGATCGCCGAGCCGTTCGGCAGGAACACCGTGGTGCGCCGCTCGCCATGGTTGACCGCCTGCACCGCCTCCTGCAGCCGGGCCGGTCCAGCGGAGCCGACCAGCACGGTCAGTCCCTGTGCCTCCTGACGGGCCGCGGTCAGCGCCCGGTCCTTGGCGAGCGTGCCGGCCAGCAGGCCGAGGGGGACGATGAGCGCCAGGAGTACGGCGGAGGTGAGGGCCGCGCCGTACACCACGAACAGCCGCCTCATGGCCCCGGGTCGACGAGCTTCACGCCGACGCCGCGGACCCGGTGCAGGTACCTCGGCTGCTCGGCGGTCTCGCCGAGCTTGCGGCGCAGCCAGTGCAGGTGCACGTCGAAGGTCTTGTCCGATCCGCCGTACGGCTGGTTCCACACCTCCGCGGCCAAGGTGCGCTTGCTGACCACCTGCCCGAGGTGCTCGGCAAGGTAGGCCAACAGGTCGAACTCCTTGGGACTCAGCACCAGCGGCCGCCCGTCCAGGGAGGCGCTGCGCCCGGCGGTGTCGATGCACAGGCCACCGACGACCAGGGGAGTCGACGGCGCCTTCACGTCGGCGCGGCGCAGCACCGCCCGGATGCGCGCCTCCAGCTGCCGGGACGAGAAGGGCTTGACCAGGTAGTCGTCGGCGCCCGAGTCCAGCAGCGCGACGATGTCCTTCTCGTCGTCGCGGGCGCTGATCACGATGACCGGCACCGTGCTCACCGCGCGGATCATGGACAGCAGCGCCGAGCCGTCCAGGTCGGGGAGCGACAGGTCGAGGAGCACGACGTCGGGCTGCTCGTCCAGGAGCAGCCGGAGCCCCTCCATCGCCGTACTTGCTGAGCTCGGCGCGTGGGGCAGCTGTCCCAGCGCCCGGACCAGGGCGCCGCGGACCGTCGCGTCGTCCTCGACGATCAGCACCGCCGCCACATCATTGACGGTAGGTGGCTCGGGCGCGTGAGGCCACGGAGAAACCGGACAGTTTGGTCCGGGAGCCGAACTCTTAGCGCCGACTTAACCTCCTGCTAACCCGGCACGGGGCACTCTGCCTGGATGGCGCGGTGGGCGAGAGTGGTGACCGTGGTCGCCGCCTGGATGGTGGCGACCGCGCTGGTGGGTGCGGTGACCTGGACCGCGGTGTCCCGGCTGGGCCGGGGGAGCTCGTCCTCCGTGCTGTCGCCGAGCGAGGTGCGTGAGGTCCTGGCCACGGCCTCGCCTGCCGCGTCGCCGTCCCGGGGACTCATCCCACTCGGTGTGCTGAGGACCGGCAAGGATCCGGCCTTGCAGTCGCAGCCGGACACCCGGTCGAACAGCTGGCAGCTCGCCGGTGGGACGGTAGGAGCCTCCTGCCGGGGGTCGAAGATCAGGCTGCTCTACGCCAGCCCCCGAGACGGCTGGGCCTACCGGCTGGAAAGCCTGGCCGCCTCCTCGTTGGCCGTGGGCTTCACGCGCGGCCAGACGCGCGCCGACCTGGAGGCCCGGTGCGCGGGCGGCGTACCGACCCGCGTCGACGAGCCCGAGGCCCGCGACCACCACGAGCGCGACTAGCCCGAGCCGGTGGCCGGGCGGCTGGCCCGTCGTACCGGCACAATGGTGCTGATGAGTGAACCGCCCGCCGAGCAGTACCGGCGCACCGAGACGATCACCCGGGAGCCGGCCGAGGCGCTGGCCGGACTGCTGGACGTCGACCTACCAGCAGGCGATCTCCCGCCGTTGTGGCACTGGGTGTTCCTGCTCGAACGCAGGCCGCACTCCGAGCTCGGTCCCGACGGCCACGCCACGACGGGCATCCCTGCACCGCCCGGCCCAGGTCGCAAGAGGATGTTCGCCGGCGGCCGGGTGGAGACGCACGAGCTCCTGTGGTACGACGAGCCGGCGACCCGTACGACGTACGTCAGCGCCACCCGGCAGACGGTCGGCCGGACCGGCCCCCTCACCTTCGTGACCGTGCGCAGCGAGTACACCCAGGGCGACCGGCTCGCGATCGTGGACGAGAGCGACATCGTCTACCGCGGCCCTGGCTCCAGCGTCGACGCCCGGGTCGGGTCGCTCGACGACGAGCCGCAGCGGCCCGAGCGGGAGCCGTTCGTGCGGCTGACCGCTGACGTGGCGCTGCTGTTCCGGTTCTCGGCGCTGACCTACAACGCGCACCGGATCCACTACGACCAGCGGTGGACCGCGCAGGAGGGCTACGGCGACCTCGTGGTGCACGGACCGCTGCAGGCGCTGCTGATGGCCGAGCTGGTGCGCCGTACCGGATCCGGCATTGCCGGCAGCTGCTTCTCCTACCGTCTGGTCGCCCCGATGGTCGGCCCGCAGACCTTCACCGTCGTCGCTGCGACCGGCGGGCCTGATGCGGGCGCGGAGGTTGCCGACGTGTTCGGCACGGTCACGGCTCGGAGCACCGTCGCGCCGCTGCCTCGGTGAGGCCGGATGACCCGATCGGGGTGGAGCATGACCCGATCGGGCTTTTCCGTGCGCCGTGATGCCGGAGGCACGATCGAGGAGTGGTCAGCGTTCTGGTTGTCGACGACGAGGTGCTGTTCGCCCGGACGCTCGCGGCCGGCCTCTCCGACCAGGGATTCGACGTGGCGGTCGCCAACGACGGCAACGAGGGCTACCGGCTCGGCAGGAGGAGCAGCTTCGACGTCATCGTGCTCGACATCATGCTGCCCGGGCTCTCCGGCGTGGAGGTGTGCCGGCGGCTGCGGGAGGAGAACGTCGACACACCGATCCTGATGCTCACCGCGCGGGGCGCCGAGGCCGACGAGACCAATGCCCTCGAGACCGGCGCGGACGACTACTTGCGCAAGCCGTTCTCGTTCCCGGTGCTGGTGGCCCGCTGCCGGGCGTTGCTGCGCCGAGGAAGCGCGGCCTCGGGGTGGATGGAGCTGACCGTCGGTGACCTGGTGCTGGACCGGCGGCGGCGGGTCGCGCGCCGTGGCGGCGCGGAGGTCCGGCTGAGCCGCCGCGAGACCGCGCTGCTGGAGTACCTGATGAAGTCACGCGGCCGGGTGCTGTCCAAGGAGGAGATCCTGGAGCAGGTGTGGGGCGGCGGCCATGACAGCAACCTCGTCGAGGTGTACGTCGCCTACCTGCGCAAGAAGCTCGACCTCGCGCCCGGGACGAGCACCGTGAGAACGGTCCGAGGGCATGGGTACCGGTTCCAGCGCTGAGACGGGCCGGAAGCGGACCCGGGTGCTCGACCGGCTGTCGCTGCGGACGCGGATGGTGCTGATCACGGCGGCCGCCGTCGCGCTGATCGTCGCGGCCGGGGGCGTGCTGCTCGTGACGTCGGTGCGCCGCGGCCTGGTCGACACCGCCGACCAGATCGGAGAAGCGCAGGCCGAGCAGATCGCGTTGCTCGCCCAGCACGGCACGCTCCCCGCCCAGCTGTCCACCGCCAAGGAGGTGGAGGTGGCCGCGCAGGTGCTCAGGGACGGCGAGGTGGTCAGCGCGACCGGCAAGGCGACGGCGCCAGGGTTCTTCGGCGTACCGCCACAGCCGCCCGGCGCGGACCAGGTGGTGGAGGTCGCGAGGCTGCCGCACACCGAGGGCGGGCCATTCCGGGTGACGGCCCTCGGCACGGCCACCCCGCAGGGGCCGGCCACGGTCATCGTTGCCGTCGACGTCGAGGCAATCCACGACGCGGTGACCGCCTTCGTCCGCGAGGGACTGGTGGCCCTGGTGCTGCTCACCCTGGCGGTGGCGGCGGTCTCCTGGCTGGTGATCGGACGCACGCTCGCCCCGGTGGACGCGATCAGCCGGCGGGCCGGGCAGATCACCGGGAGACGGCTGGACCAGCGGGTGCCCGAGCCACGGACCCATGACGAGATACGCCGGCTGGCGCGGACCATCAACGCCATGCTCTCCCGGCTCGAGGAGAGCGCTCGGCGGCAGGAGCGGTTCGTCGCAGACGCCGCCCACGAGCTCCGAACGCCGTTGGCCACGCTGCGCCTCCGGCTGGAGACCGCCCTCGACCGCCCGCACCCGGCCGACGCGGATCTCCTTCCCGACCTGCTGGGCGAGACCCTGAGGCTGGGCTCGCTCGTGGAGCAGCTGCTGCTGCTCGCCCGCAGCGACTCGGGCCGGCTCGCGCCCCAGGTCGAGCCCGTCGACCTGGACGAGGTGGTGACCTCCGTCGTGGCCTCCACCCAGGACCTCAAGGTCACCGTCCGCGAGACAGAGGTCCAGCCGGTCCAGGTCCTCGGCGAGCCCGCGCTGCTGGAGCAGGTGGTGCGCAACCTGGTCGAGAACGCCGCCCGTCATGCCAAGAGCCAGGTGGACGTCTCGCTCACCGTGGACGCGGCGAACGCGGTCATCACCGTCGACGACGACGGCCCCGGCATCCCTGCCGATGCCCGGACCGGAGTTTTCGAGAGGTTCGTCCGCCTCGACGATGCCCGGAACCGCGACCAGGGCGGTGTGGGCCTCGGGCTGGCGATCGTGGACGAGATCGTCACGCTGCACTCGGGTTCCGTGCAGGTCACCGAGTCCCCGGCGGCAGGAGCGCGGCTGCAGGTCCGGCTGCCGGCGGCCTGATTTCCCTCAGCGGGACACCTCGCCGCGGATGTACGCCTCGACCCGGGCCCGGCCTTCGTCGTCGGCCATCTGCACCGGTGGGGACTTCATCAGGTAGGTCGAGGCGGACAGGATGGGGCCGCCGATGCCGCGGTCGAGGGCGATCTTGGCGGCGCGGACGGCGTCGATGATGATGCCGGCGGAGTTGGGGGAGTCCCAGACCTCGAGCTTGTACTCCAGGTTGAGG
>DASTWW010000172.1:0-5260 GCA_035765755.1 Nocardioidaceae bacterium | reverse complement strand
GGCGGGCTGGCCGGCTTCGTGGCCCGGGCCCGTGAGCTCGCGGCGGCCTACGGCGAGCGGTTCGAGCCGCCGGCGGACCTGGTGAAGCGGGCGGAGTCCGGCTCGGGCTTCTGAGCTCGCCCCGCCCGTCGTACCGATATCGTGTCGATATCGCGACCTATGGGTCGCGGTTGACGCACCGATATTGGTAATCCGGCCCGGGCGCGGCGGTGGCTTGCGAGACTTCTGTCCGTGTCGTCTCCACAGTCCGCGCCGGTGCAGCCGGCCCACGCCGCCACGCCGGATCCCGTCGAGGTGTCCGCGCTGTGGGTGCGGTTCGGGCCGGTGGACGCCGTGCGCGGCATCGACCTGCACGTGCCGCCGGGCTCGTCGGTGGCGCTGCTCGGCCGCAACGGCGCCGGCAAGTCGACCACCATGCGGGTGCTGGCCGGGGTGATCCCGCCGTCGGGCGGCCGGGTGCTGGTGGACGGGTACGACGTGCGCGACGACACCCTCGCGGTGAAGCGGGTCACCGGCTACTGCCCCGACGTGGGCGGGCTGGTGCCACGGGCCACCCCCTGGGAGCACCTGCAGCTCACGGCCCGGCTGCGTCGGATGGCCGACGGCTGGGAGGAGCGCGCCCGGGATCTGCTCGAGCGCTTCGACCTCGGCGGCGCCGCGCACCGGGTGACCGCCGGCTTCAGCCACGGCATGGGCCGCCGGATGTCGGTGATCCTGGCCGCGTTCCACGAGCCGCGGGTGCTGCTGCTCGACGAGCCGTTCGACGGCGTGGACCCGCTCGGCGTCGAGGCCACCATGGACGTGATCGCCGACGCCCGCGCCCGCGGCGCCGCGGTGCTGGTCTCCACCCACCTGCGCGAGCTGGCGGTGCAGGCCTGCGAAGACGCGATCGTGCTGCGCGGAGGGTCCGCGGTCGCCGCGGTGCCCGCGCACGAGATGAGCGGGGAGGCCGGTGCCGGTGCCTACCGCGCCCTCCTCGAGTAAGGCCGGCTTCCTCACCGAGCAGGCCCGGGCCGTCGCCGATCTCGGTCCGCTGCTGCGGTTCCGGGTGGCCGGGCTGCGCGGCCGCAGCCGGAAGGTCACCGTCTTCGCGTTCGGGCTGATCGCGGTGCTCACCGTGTTCGCGGCGTGGCTGCCCGGGTACCTCCCGGACAGCGACGGCCGTCGCTCCGACGTACTCCTGCTTCTGCCGTCCGGCTACATCGGCGTCCTCGCGGTCGCCATCGTCTCCGCGGCCGCGTCCGGCGGGGGCCGTGAGCTGGTCGCCCGGGAGCAGGCGGTCGCGTTCCCGGTCAGTCCGACCACCGACCATCTCGGCGCGCTGCTGCTGGCGCCGCTGAACATCGCCTGGCTGATGCAGAGCTGGGCGCTGCTCGGCGCCACGTCGTACGTCATCGGTCCGCACCTCCGGCTGGCCGCCGCCCTGCTGCCGGTGCTGGTCTGGCTGGCGGCGGCCACCGCGATCGCCCAGGCCATCGCGTGGGCGGTGGAGTGGGTACGACGCGGGGTGCACGGCGCCCTGATGATCCGGCTGCTCGCCGGGGTACTCCTGCTCACCGGCGCGGTGCTCGTGGTGACCCACCAGGTCGTCCCGCTGCTGGACCGCAGCCCGACCGTCAAGGTGACGCTCGGGGTGCTGTACGGCGCCTCCGGGCAGTGGCTGAACTGGCTGAAGGTGCTCGGTGTGCTGGTCGGGATCACCCTGCTCGCCGTGGCGGCCGGTGCGTTCGTGGCCACCCGCGTCACCGGCCGGCCGGCTCGCGACGAGTTGCGGGTGGAGAGCTCGGTGCACGTCGCCCGCGACAACCCCACGTCCGACCTGGTCGCGTTGCTGCGCACCGACCGGGTGGGCATCTGGCGCTCGGTGCCGCTGCGCCGCGGGCTGCTGGTGCTGTCCTTCCTGCCCGGCCTGGTCGCCGTCGCCGGCGCGCTGGACTGGGAGATGCTGGCCATCCTTCCCGGCCTGGTCGCCTCCGGCGGGGCGCTGTTGTTCGGGGTGAACTCCTGGTGCCTGGACGGCCGCGGGGCGCTGTGGCGCGACAGCCTGCCGGTCGCCCCGAAGCTGGTGTTCGTCTCAAGGGTGGTGGTGCTGGTCGAGGTGCTGCTGGTGGCCACCAGCATCACCGTGGTGCTCGCCTCGCTGCGTGCCGGCGTGCCCACCGCGTCCCAGCTGTCGTCGGTGCTGTGCGCCGCCGTCGTGGTCAGCCTGCAAGTGGTCGCCGCCTCATTGCGCTGGTCGGTGCGCCGGCCGTTCCCGGTGGACATGCGCAGCGCCCGGGCAACCCCGGCGCCGCCACTGGTGATGGTCGGCTACTCCAGCCGGCTGGCGCTGACCACCACGCTCACCGGCCTGGTGTTCACCATCACCGCGCGGCTGCCGCAGTGGGAGGCCGCGGTGCTGCTGGCGCTGCCGTTCCTGTTGTTCTCGGCCTACAAGCTGGTGCGCACCGCGGGGGAGTGGGACACCCCCGCCACTCGGTCGAACGTGATGGCCGCGGTCGCCGGCTGACCCCTGGCTGCCACATCCAGGTCAGCGAACGCTGGCGGAAACTCTCTTGGAGAGTGATCCTCTCAGGGGCGAAGCAAGACCTTCCCGGTGGTGAGGCGGGCCTGCATGGCGGCGTGCGCTCGAGCGGCCTCGGCAAGTGGGTAGACGGCGGCGATGCGGGGTCGGAGGAGGCCCGAGGTGAGCTGGGCGAAGAGAAGGTCGGCTCGTGCACGGAGTTCGGCCTCGGTCGAGACGAAGTGCCTGAGCGTCGGCCGGGTGATGGTCAGTGACCCTGCTGTGCCAAGGCGAGCCAGGTCAAAGGGCGGCACGGGGCCACTGGACTGGCCGTAGAGGACCAGGGTTCCCCGGGGAGCCAAACAGCGGAGAGAGTCCTCGAAAGTGGCTCGGCCGACACTGTCGTAGACGACTGCGGCGCGGCCGTCGACGACGGTTGCGAGGTCGTCGTAGGGCACGGCCTGGTCGGCACCCGCCTCCAGTGACAGCGCTGCCTTCTCCTCGGTCGACACAGTTGTGATCACCCGTGCGCCAAGGGATACCGCCAACTGGGTCAGCAGCAGGCCGACGCCACCTGCGCCGGCGTGGATGACGACCATGTCGCCATGGGCCACGGTGTAGGAGCTGGTGGTGAGGTACTGCGCGGTCAGCCCCTGCACGAGAATCGCGGCGGCCACTTCGTGGCTGACTTCGTCCGGCACCGGGATCACTTGCCGTGCCGGAGCAACCACCTCGCCGGCGTATGAGCTCGGGACGCCTTGCCAGCAGACGCGTTGACCCACGTGGAGTTGCTCGACGTCCGGTCCGAGCTCGGTGATCGTGCCGCTCCCTTCATCGCCTGGGATGTATGGGAAGTCACGCGGGTAGGCACCAGTGCGCTCCTGGATATCGAGGTAATTCACGCCGATGGCCGCTACCTGGATCCGTACCTCGCCTCCCCGCAGCACGACCGCTGGCCGGTCGACGAGGCGGACCGTGTCCCGGTCCGTTGCTTCGACGGCGATCATCCGTGGAACGCCTCGACGACCCGGCGCACCCGTTCACCCGCTGCGAAGTCGGCGAGGTCGTGTGGGTGCTCTACCGTGGAGGTGCTCATGCCTCCCAGACTGGGGTATACCTCATCTTCAAGTCCATCTACTCTCTGTTCATGAGATCATTAAGTCCCGACTTCATTGATGATCTACGCAGAGTGCGTGTCCTGCGGGAGTTCCGCGAGCGCGGCACGGTCACCGCGACAGCCGAAGCCCTTCACCTAACGCCGTCCGCGGTCTCGCAGCAGTTGGCCGGCCTGTCGCGAGACCTCGGATTCCCAGTCACCCGCAGGGAAGGACGGCGGATAGCCTTGACCCCTCGCGGCGAGGCGCTGCTGGCTCATGCCGATGCGATCTTCGCCCAGCTCGAGCACACCCGTCACGACCTGCAGACCTTCGACGAGACTCTCCGCGGAAAGGTTCGAATCGGAGCCTTCTCGACAGCCCTTGCCGGTCTGGTAATGCCAGCCCTCGACACCTTGGCGGGAGACTTCCCGGAGCTCGTGGTCACCACCCGGCAGAGCGAGCCACCGCAGCTGTTCGACCAACTGGACGCGGGGCGGGTGGACATCGCGATCGCGGTCGCTTTCGCCGGCTCGCCCATTCTCGGCGATCCGCGCTACCACCGGGTCGAGCTCGGCCCCGACCCGTTGGACGTCGCGGTACCGGCTGGCCACCCGAAAGCGGGCGACCCGACCGTCGACCTCCGTGACTTCGCCAAGGACGCGTGGATCACCGGATCGCCGGACGGCTGCTGCGCCTCCATCACCGCGACGTCTTGCCTGGCGGCTGGCTTCACACCCGACATCAGGCACGAAGTGGACGACTGGCTCGCGGTCGCTCAGCTCGTGGCCCACGGACACGGCGTGACACTGCTCCCTCGCCTGGCTCAGCACGACCTGCCGCGCGGACTTGTCGTCCGACCGGTATCCGAACCGCGACCGCGACGGCACCTCTTCGCCGCAGTGCAGGAAGGCGCCCAGGAGTCGCCGCTGCTGAAGACCGTCCTCCAGCACCTGAAGGCCGTCCGCTGTAGTTCCCTTGGCGGCCAGCACGACCCCGACGACCTGTCCACACCAACCGCTGCCGAGAGGCCCGTGCGCGGCTGCTCTCCGAGTTGACCAGGGCGCACAGCGCAGCGAGTTTCTTCAGCGACGTCGGCGCTGGAAGGACATGACGTGGAGGTTCACTTCGGTGCGATTCAGGGATTGCGACGCACGGCCGCAAGTGTGAAAGCGCCACCACCGATGAACAGGAGCGATGCGCCGGTTACCACCGCGTCTTCGGCCCCCATGCCGGGGACGCCGGTTCCCCTAGCCAGGACCAAGACGAGGAGCCCACACAGCTGGGACATCACTCCGCAGGTCACCAGACTGACTCGGCCCGGGGTGAACGTTGCGTCTGGGTCGCCGCTCACGCGCACCCGCCACCACCCGGCCAGGAGCGCAAAGCCCGGCACACCCGCGACAAGGTGATTCCGGATCTCCCTGGCGGAGCGAATGCCGGCACGAGAACACCGCGGCTACCTGTCGGCATGCGCTGACAGACTCGGGGCATGTCCAGGCCGCCGCGCATCGAGCCCGCCGGTGACGTGGTCGCCCGGGTCGCGGCCACCGCCTTGGCGCTGCCCGACGCGTACGAGGAGGACGCCTGGACCGGCGTGCGGTGGCGGGTGCGGAACAAGACCTTCGCCCACGTCCTGGTCGCCCAGGAGGGTTATGCGTCG